>NZ_JBGLYS010000037.1:0-54512 GCF_047304155.1 Rhizobium sp. Rhizsp42
CAAGGCATTGAGCGGGGAAAAGGGCAGGTCGGTTCGCCATAGAGCTGCCGCGGTCGCGTATTTTGCAACGGCTCCCAACGGGGAGAAGGTGGCCCGAAGGGTCGGATGAGGGGGCCGCGCACGCCGACCTTCACGGCCCGGCGATATCCACCACCCACACCAACAAACCCTACTGCGTCAGCCCAACCAACTGCATCCAAACAGCCGCCTGATCCCGCGCCGTCTGTCGATCGGCCTCATCCAGCGCGCTCCCGCCACAAAACCGCTCCACCGCCGCGCGGTCACTCTCGGCCGTCGCCACATGCTTCGCCCCAACGATCACATGCCGCCACGCGCAGCCCAAAACCTTGTCTTCGACGATCGCCGTATCGCACCCGGTACTGAAGCACAGCGCGACCCTGTTCTGGCTCTCGTAACCCCCACCAACCGCACGCGCATAAGTCACCGCCCACCCGGCACGCGTATCCCGGCATCCGGCCGGGTCAGCGCTGAGGTCACACGATGTCGTGGCGACATAATCCTTCGCCGGCGGGAAGTCGGGGAATTCGGCCAGGTTGACGCATCCGCAAGCCAGAAGTGCTGCCGCAAACCACTGCAATATCGTCTCCCGCCGTTGCGCGACCACACTGCTTGCTGGGAGACATCGGACGATGGCTCACGACAGGCCAAATCAGTGATGAATGCCAAATCAGTCGTGAGTGTATGTGTTATCGCCGCTCGCCGAAAGTGGGTTTCGGCCCGGAAAATCGATCCTGGCATTAGCTGCCGGATGGGGTGTCAGTGCTTGCTTTTTGTCTCGCGGGCAAGCTTCAGGATGACGTCGTCAGCCGCGTCGGCGAGAGCCATGGCGATTTCGGCGGCTTTCCACCCTCTCTTCTCTCCGTCACGGATCAGTTCGAAGAGCATGGGTTCGAATTCGGACCGGCAGGTCTCCATTCGCTGGTCTGAATTGGATCGATTCTTGGAAGACTGAATATCCGTCATCATCAATACCCCAGATTAGAGGGTAGATTTAGCAAGGCCGCTGAAGAGCGCAAGTAAATATGTTAATCGGTCATTAACAATTCGATTTTTTTGCCTGACATAAGCAAAAAAACAACTAGGAACCCAAGAAGGGCCCGTCGGGGTGAGACGGGCCCCCGCCTTCTTTGTCGCACTGGAAAAGCAACTCTGTCAGCAGTAAAAGCTTGGATCCCAGGAAGTAACCGGTCAACTTCTACCTTTTTTGTACTTGGTACCGCCTTTCAGCGGCGAAGCGAGCCGTTTCCCGTAAATATTATGGGTTTATTTCGGAAGGCTAGCGCGTGAGCATGGTTGTTCCGGATATACTAACATAAGAGTGTATTTTTATTCATGTGCGCTTTTGGGGTTGTGTAGAATAACGCCCAGCTCGTGCCATTGCCGGCCATCTTTTCGGATCAGCTCGTCGGCGCAGGTCGGCCCCATGCTTCCCGGCAGGTAGGGCTCCGGCTGGTTGTCGCTCTTGCCCCAGAGGTCGAGGAAGGGCTGCACCGCGGCCCAGCCGGCCTCGATGCCGTCGGCGCGCTGAAACAGCGTCTGGTCGCCGATGAAGAGATCGTAGAGCAGAGACTCGTAGCCGGTCATCTTGCCGATATCGAACTTGTCGGCATAGCGGAAGTCGAGTGACACGGGCACGGTATCGACGGAAAGCCCCGGCGACTTGATGGAGAGCTCGACGCTCAAGCCCTCATCCGGCTGCACCTGGATGACCAGCCGGTTCGGCGGCAGGCTGCGTTTGATGTCGGTCTCGCGAAACTGCGCGAAGGGCACCTGCCGGAAGGTGACGACGATCTCGGTATCGCGCGCCTTCATCGCCTTGCCGGTCCGGAGATAGAACGGCACGCCCGCCCAGCGCCATGTGTCGACATAAAGCTTCAGCGCCACAAAGGTCTCCGTCCTCGTGTCGGGCGAGACGTCCTTGGTCTCGCGGAAGGCGGTGACCGGGTTGCCGTTAAGCGGCCCGCTTGTATAGACGCCGCGGACCCCATGCTCGGCCGCCTCCTCGGGCGTATAGATCCTGAGCGCGCTGAGCGCCTTGCTCTTTTCGCTGCGGATCGCCTCGGCCCCGAACCCATTCGGCGCCTCCATGGCGATCATGGCGAGCAGCTGGAACAGATGGTTCGGCACCATATCGCGCAGCGCGCCGGTGGCATCGTAGAACTTGCCGCGGCTGCCGACATCGACCGTCTCGGCGGCGGTGATCTGCACGTGGTCGATATAGTTGTTGTTCCACAGCGCCTCGATCATCATGTTGGCGAAGCGAGTGGTGAGGATGTTCTGCACCGTCTCCTTGCCGAGGAAGTGATCGAGCCGGTAAACCTGGCTTTCCGAGACCTTGGAGAGGATGCGCGCATTGAGCGCCTTGGCCGAGGCAAGATCGGTCCCGAAAGGCTTTTCGATGGCGATCCGCCGAAACGCGCTGTCGGTCTCCTGGGTCAGACCGTGCTGGGCCAGCTTCTCCACGATCGTCCCGAAGAATTGCGGCGGCACGGCGAGATAGAAGGCGGCATTGCCGCTTGGCGCCTTATCGAGCCGCGCCTTGATGTCGAGATAGATCTCGTCCTTGGTGAAATCGCCCGACGTATAGGCGATCCGCTTGCTGAGGCTCTTCCAGCCATCGCTTTCAGCATGCGCCCCGCCATCATCGAGCGTCTTCAGGAAGTCATCGAGCCGCGCCACCAGCATCGCATCGTCACCAGGGTCGATGCCGACGCCGAGAATACGGAGATCCTCACCGGTGAGCCCGCTCTGGGTGAGGTTGATGATCGCGGGAACAAGCAGCCGCCGCGTGAGGTCTCCGGTCGCCCCGAAGATGACAAGCGTGACCGGCGGGCTGGGAGCTGCGTCCATGATGATCTCCTTGATATGGGAGGGGGAAGATAGAGCGGGTGGATGGGGTGCCAAGCGGGGGAGGGGCAATGATACGTGAGAGAAGGCGAGGATGCCGTCGAAGAGCGGAGTCGCTTGTTGTAAGCTATTGCAACGATAAGGATAAAATCCAGCTTCGACGTCGTCCTTGGGCTTGTCCCGAGGATTTAACTTCGCAGCAACCCGCTCGACTTCAATGGATCGACCGGGGCACAAGCCATTGTTTGCGGCCGCAATTGCCCCTGCAGCCGCGCCGTTGCATTCGTGGCAGCGTGCTTAGATCCTCGGCACGACGGCTGAGGATGACGTCGAGTAGGAGGAGGCACCGGCGAACATCTCGAACGGCGCGGCCTAAACCGTTTCCGAACGTAACAATCGCCGTGGCCAGCCTGCCCCCTACATCAACAAATAATCCACCGCCACCGGCAGCGCCGGCAGATACTTCTCTCCCAACGCTTCGCGGATGTTGATCTCGACCGTGTCGGCGATCGCCTCGATGGGGAGTGCGTTGGGTTGCTTGCCGAAGGGTTCTTCCAGTTCGTCGCCCAGCGCGTCGAGGCCGAAGAAAGTGTAGGCGACGAGTGCGGTGCCGAAGGGCATGAACCAGCCGAGCACGTCGTCGAAGCCGAAGGGCAGCATCAGGCAGAAGAGATGGGCTGTGCGGTGCAATAGCAGCGTGTAGCCGAAGGGAACCGGCGTCCAGCGGATGCGCTCGCAGGAGGCCTGAGCGAGCGTGAGATCGGCGAGCGTTCGGTCGAGCATCTGGTAGTTGATGTCGGTGAGCAAGCCCTTGGCGCGGAGATCGGCGAGTTCGCGGGCGATTTCCAGCGACAGCGCTTCGGGCGGGTTGCGGCTGGCGGCGTAGTGGGCGTTGATATCGTCAGGCAGCAGGCGTTCAACCTTGTGGCGGGAGATGCCGGTGCGCAGGTGCGGAACGAGCGACTGGACGAAGGCGATGACGAGCGTCAGCACGCGCTTGCGGGCGTCTTTTCCGGCTTCGCCAGACATCGTTTCGAGGATCAGCGTCTGGCGGGCGAAATGGCGGGCGGAGAAGACGATCACGCCCCATTGCCGGCGCGCTTCCCACCAGCGGTCGTAGCAGGCGTTGTTGCGGAAGCCGAGGAAGATCGACAATGCGATGCCGAGCAGCGCGAAGGGGGCGCCGTTGAAAACAGGCAGCATACCGGGCCGCAGCGTGTGACAGAGCACGACCAGCGAGGAGAGCACGGCGGTGAGGATGATCTGCGGCAGGACGCGCTTGATGATCGAGCCACGGAGGATGAAGAAGAGCTTGAAGAGGGTTGGACGGGGGCGCACAATCATGATGCGAGGGACCAGGCTGGAGTGGGAGTGATGAGTTAACGGAGGACGATGTTTAACGCGGTGCGTGTGACCCCCTCACCCGGCCTCCGCTACGCTCGGCCACCCTCTCCCCGAGGGGAGAGGAGAAACGGTTACGCTGCGGCATCTCCCCTTCTCCCCGACGGGGAGAAGGTGCCGGCAGGTCAGGCACAACAAGTTGCGCCGGGGATGAGGGGGCCACGCGCCCGGACTTGGCCACCTCTACACCCAATCAGCTGTCGCTTGCGCTGCGACCAAATGCCCAGTTCATGTAGATTTCGAGCGCCTTGCGGGTGACGGGGCCTTCCTGCAATTCGCGGCCGTCGAGGCGGTTGACGCCGACGACCTTGGAGTAATTGCCGGAGGTGAAGATTTCGTCGGCCGCCATGAAATCGTCGACCGAAAGCGTCTCCTCGCGAACCTCGAAGCCGGCCTGGCGCAAAAGGCCGATGACGCGGGCGCGGGTGATGCCGGCGAGGAAGGTGCGGTTGGCGACGGGCGTCTTGACGACGCCGTCCTTGACGAGGAACACATTGGAGGACGCGGTTTCGGCGACATTGCCGTTCATGTCGCGCATCAGGGCGTTGTCGAAGCCGCGGCTTCTCGCTTCCGCGATCGCGCGCCCGCTGTTCGGATAGAGCGAGCCGGCCTTGGCGTCGGTCATCGCGGTCTCCGGCGACGGGCGGCGGAAGGGCGAGACGGTGAGCGAGTTCGGCTTGTTGTTGCCGAGCGGGGCTTCGAACAGGCAGAGCGCGAAGCGGGTGCTGTCGCCATCGACGGTGACGACGCTGCCGGCAGAGCCATGCTCGCCCCAGTACATCGGCTTGATGTAGATCGGCGTCTTGCCGTCGAACTTCTTGATCCCTTCCCAGGCGAGCGCTTCGATCTCTTCGGCGGTCTTGACCGGCTTCAGGCCCATGTTGACGGCCGAGCGGTTGATACGCTGGCAATGCAGGTCGAGATCCGGCGCGATGCCGTCGAACCAGCGGGCGCCGTCAAAGACGGTGGAGGCCAGCCACATGGCATGCGAGGTCGGCCCGATCAGCGGCGGATTGCCGGTCAGCCACTCTCCCTCGACATAGGTCCAGGTGTTGGAACGGGGCGATGTATCGACGGCCATGAGACTCTCCTTCAAGAAATTGCAGGGAGACAAAACCCCGCGCGCAGACCGGGTCAAGGAGAAATATGGCGCGGTGAACGCTAAGCAAGAAACGGCATGCGGTGACGGAGCCAAGGGCAATATTCATGCGTGCTTGATGAAACATGCGCGATGGATGCATCAGTGAAAATCATGGGTAATCCGTTTGAAGCCGGTCGTGACCGCGTGTCATTATGTATGGCAACGAGGATGCCCGCGCACTGAGCGCGCCCTGCAGGAGTGAAGACCGATGAAAGCCATGTTCTACGACGCCTTCGAAAAGGCTCCCGAGATCGCCACCCTGCCCGATCCGACGCCCACCGAAGACGGCGTTGTGATTGCTGTCGGCGCCACCGGGCTTTGCCGCAGCGACTGGCATGGCTGGATGGGCCACGATCCCGATATCAAGCTGCCACATGTGCCGGGCCATGAACTCGCCGGGAAGGTGGTGGCGACAGGCAAGGGCGTGATGCGCTACAAGGTCGGCGACCGGGTGACGGTGCCCTTCGTTTCCGGCTGCGGCCGCTGCAGCGAGTGCCATTCCGGCAACCAGCAGGTCTGCCCCGACCAGTTCCAGCCGGGCTTCACCCATTGGGGCTCGTTCGCCGAATATGTCGCGATCGATTATGCCGACACCAATCTCGTGCACCTCCCCGAGACCGTCGACGATGCGACGGCCGCCAGTCTCGGCTGCCGCTTCGCCACCTCGTTTCGCGCCGTCGCCGACCAGGCGCGCACCGGCCCGGGCGAATGGATCGCCGTGCATGGCTGCGGCGGGGTCGGGCTCTCGGCGATCATGATCGCCACCGCGCTCGGCGCCAATGCGATCGCCATCGACGTGTCGGACGAGAAGCTGGCCTTCGCGCGGGAATGCGGGGCTGTCGCGACGATCAACGCGACAACGGTTGCCGATGTGCCCGAGGCGGTCCGCGAAATCACCAAGGGTGGCGCGCATGTCTCGATCGACGCGCTCGGCCACCCCCAAACCTGCTTCAACTCGATCAAGAACCTGCGCCGCCGTGGGCGCCACGTGCAGGTGGGCTTGATGCTGGGTAAGCATTCGACGCCCTCGATCCCGATGGCGCAGGTGATCGGCCACGAGCTGGAGATCTACGGCAGCCACGGCATGCAGGCCTGGCGCTATGACGCGATGCTGTCGATGCTCGCCGCCGGCAAGATCGCGCCGCAGAAGCTGATTTCGCGACGCATAAGCCTGGAAGAAGGCATCCCGGCGCTGATGACGCTCGACAAGGCGAAGACGACGGGGATCAGCGTCATCACCAGCTTCTAGGCGTACAACCGCCTTCAACCAAGGCGAGCTTTTCAGTTTGTTGCAATCTTTGGTTTAGATTGCATACTCCCTTCAACCGGATGAACCGGCATGGAGGGGAGCATGGCAAAGCGTTTTATTCTTTCGATCGATGGCGGCGGCATTCGCGGGATCATCCCGGCGGCTGTTCTCGTCGCTTTGGCGAAGCGGTTGAAGGGACTGCCGCTGCATCAGGCTTTCGACATGATCGTCGGCACCTCCACCGGCGGCATCATCGCCGCCGGGCTGACATGCCCGCATCCTAATGACAAGAAGAAGGCGGCGTGCACGCCGGCCGAGCTTCTAAAACTCTATACGGATGAAGGCGCCGATATCTTCAAGAAACCCTTGGGAGCGGCGGTGCTCAATCCGTTCGGGATAAACGATCCGCGCTACAATCCATTGGCGCTGGAAGAGAAGCTGCGCAAACGGCTCGGCAACGCCACGCTCGACCAGGGTCTGTCGAAAGTGGTGATCACGGCCTACGACATCGAGAACCGCGCCGCTCTCTTCATGTCGAACGCCGACCCCGAGAACAGCAATTTCCGCTTCTGGGAAGCCGCGCGCGCGACCTCGGCGGCCCCTACCTATTTTCCACCTGCACTGATTGAACGCATTGGAGAAACAGATCCTCAGAAGCGCCACATCGCCCTCATCGATGGCGGTGTCTTCGCCAACGATCCGATCCTCGCTGCTTATGTCGAGGCGCGCAAGCAGGCGTGGCAGGATGACGAACTCGTCTTCCTGTCGCTCGGCACAGGTCAGCAGAATCGACCCGTCCAATATCAGGAAGCCAAGGAGTGGGGCATCGTCGGCTGGATGCAGGTCTCGCATCATACGCCGCTCATCTCGATCCTCATGCAGGGACAGGCGAGCACGGCATCCTACCAGGCCAACAAGCTGCTCAATCCGCCTGGAACGAAGCTCAAGTTCTCGACGGTCGTGAACAACCAAAACGTGGCGACGCTCAATTACTTTCGGCTCGATCAACAGCTGACGAACGCACAGAACGATGCGCTGGACGACGCTTCGGTCGACAACATCCCGGAGCTCGAAAAAATCGCCGCGCAAATCATCAAGGATAACGCGCCGGCGCTCGACGAAATCGCCAAACGCATCCTGGCCAACCAATAACGGCCAAACACGATGCGGTGATCGGCGGGCTGAAAACCCGCCGATAGCGTGGGGGTGCCGATCTGTGCATCGGAGCCTTGCGTTTTCGCGGGTTGCCATTGCCCGGCTAAAGGTCTATCGCGCTCGCCGCTAAGAAAAAGAAAAAGCGAGACATCATGTCCAACTCATTTGTGAACACACATGCGCCCGAGGGCGTACAGGCCGGCTTTGCGCCGGAAAGCCAGCTCGAGCGGCACACGCGGCTTGAAGGAACCTGGCTGAATATCTTCGACGTCACGGTGCCCGCGGGCGGCCGTACGCCGCTTCATCGCCACGAAAGCCCCGAGATCCTGCGCATCATCGAAGGCTGTCTGATCATCCGCCGGATGACGGACCAGGGACTGGAAGAATTCGAAGCCACCGCCGGCGATATCGTCCGGATCGAGGCCGATCAGGCGCATGGCTATTCCAACCGCGGCCCCGACGTCGCACGGTTTTCGGCAACGATCGACAGCGACATGTCGGACTTCTTCGAAGCCGCCGAATCGCGCACCCGCGATTTGCTGACCGTCGTCGCCAACAGCGACAGCACGCGCATTCTGGCGGCCTGATCGCCGTCTTGGAGCCGTCCGGATCACCGGGCGGCCATTCTCCCCGGCCGTTCACAACGGCGTCGATCGCAAGCATGCGAACGAATTCTGCCACGCCCCTCTTGCGCTTGGCCACGTTACCCTTCAAAATTGAAGAATGCCCGACAGCGACCCTTCCAGTACCAGCTCCACCCCGTCTTCCAGCGACATGTCTGCTGATGGCGATGGGGATGGCTGTAGATGGCGTGCGCTTCGCCGCGCCGGCCTTAGCTCAGGCATAGCCGCTTTCAGAGCGGCTCTTTTTCTATCCATCGCGGAATTTTATCGCCGGCTGCTTGCGGCCGCCGTCATCCGCCTTTCATATTTTCATCGCAAAAGGAGCGGTCCCGTCAACGTGGCCGCGTTACACCATTGATGTTCTTCGACTGGATGTCCGACCCCTCCGCCTGGGTGGGTCTCGCAACCCTGATCGTGCTCGAGATCGTTCTCGGCATCGACAATCTCGTCTTTATCGCCATTCTCGCCGACAAGCTGCCGCCGCACCAGCGTGACCGCGCGCGCCTCGTCGGCTTGGGGCTCGCACTGTTCATCCGTCTCGGCTTGCTCGCCTCGATCGCCTGGATCGTAACGCTGACGACGCCGATCTTCTCGGTCATGGAGTTCAGCTTCTCCGGCCGTGACATCATTCTATTGATCGGCGGCGTCTTCCTGCTCTTCAAGGGCACGATGGAGCTGCACGAGCGGCTCGAAGGCCATGTCGAGACATCCGAGAAGAAGGTGGTGCATGCCGTCTTCTGGCAGGTGATCGTGCAGATCGTCGTGCTCGACGCGATCTTCTCGCTCGACAGCGTGATCACCGCCGTCGGCATGGTCCAGCACCTGCCGGTCATGATGATCGCGGTCGTCATCGCCATCGGCGTCATGCTGCTTTTGTCGAAGCCGCTGACGAGCTTCGTCAACAAGCATCCGACGGTCGTGATCCTCTGCCTGGGCTTCCTGATGATGATCGGTTTCTCGCTGATCATCGAAGGCTTCGGCGTGCACCTGCCCAAGGGCTATCTCTACGCAGCGATCGGCTTCTCGGTGATCATCGAATCGCTGAACCAGCTGGCGCGACACAATCGCGAGCGGCTGATCACGCCCACCAACATCCGCGAACGCACCGCAGACGCCGTGCTCGGCCTGCTGGGCGGCAGACGGCCGCAGGTGACGCTCGGCCCGACGGCGGAACATATCGCCGAACAGGCGGCCGAAGAGGAAGTGTTCTCCAACGAGGAGAAGGACATGATCCAGGGCGTGCTGACGCTCGCCGACCGCTCGGCCAAATCGATCATGACGCCGCGCATCGATATCGACTGGCTGGATCTCGACGCGCCTGAGGCCGAGCTGCAGCGCCGCATCGTCGATCTCGGCCACTCGCGCTTTCCCGTGGCGCGGGGGAGCCTCGACAATTTCATCGGTGTGGCGAGCGCCCGCGACCTGCTGCGCGACCTGATCGTCGATGGATCGATCAATGTCGAGCGCTCGATCCGCGAGCCCTTCGTGGTGCATGAGAGCATCAGCGCGCTGAAGCTGATGGAGCAGCTGCGCCATTCCAGCGAAGCAGTCGCCATCGTGCTCGACGAGTACGGCGATCTGGAAGGCATGGTGACGCCCACCGACCTGCTCGAGGCCATCGCCGGCGAGTTTCCCGACGAAGACGAGGAGAAGCTCTCGATCGAGCGTGGCGAGGACGGCTCGCTGACGGTTGACGGCTGGATCGACATCCGCCACGCCTCGAAGCTTGTTGATGTCGACCTTGTGGACGAAGGCGACCGTTTCTCGACGCTGGCGGGCTTCATTTTGTGGCGGCTCGGGCATCTGCCGCATCAGGGCGAGACGATTCGCTTCGAGGAACTGACATTCGAAGTGGTATCGCTCGATGGCCGCAACATCGACAAGATCAGGATCAAGCGTATCGAAGACGCGGATTAAAAAGGGAGAAAGACGCCATGGCATGGTCGGCAAGCCAGTATGTGAAATTCGAGGACGAACGGACGCGCCCGGCGCGTGATCTTCTGGCGCAGGTACCGATGGAGCGCATCGAGCGCGCCATCGACCTCGGCTGCGGCCCCGGCAACTCGACGGAGCTGATCATCGACCGCTACGGCGCTTCAGGTGTCAGCGGCCTCGACAGCGATCTCAACATGCTGGAAGCCGCCCGCAAGCGCCTGCCCGGCACCGATTTCCTCGAGGCTGATCTGTCGACATGGCAGCCGAAGGAGCCGGTCGATCTGCTCTTCGCCAATGCCGTCTTCCAGTGGCTGCCCAATCATCTCGATATCTTCGACCGGCTGATGGATGGCCTGAAGCCCGGTGGCGCGCTTGCCGTCCAGATGCCCGACAATCTGACCGAGCCGACGCATCTCTTGATGGAAGAGACCGCCCATGCCGGCCCCTGGAAGGCCGCCTTCGAACAGAAGAGTGTGCGCCGCAACCCGCTGCCACCACCCTCCACTTACTACTCCCGCCTGATCGGCAAGGCCAAGCGCGTCGACATCTGGCACACCGCCTACAACCACCCGATGGCGGACGCGGCAGCGATCGTCGAATGGGTCAAGGGTACCGGGCTGAGGCCCTATCTCGACCATGCCGGTGACCAGCATCGCGACGCGTTTCTGGCGGATTATCTCGGGCGGGTGGAGAAGGCTTATCCCAAGATGTCCGACGGGCGGGTGCTGCTGAGGTTTCCGCGGATATTCATGGTGGCGGTGAAGGGGTAGACGGGGGCTAGGTGTCGCCAGCCCACTCACCAGTCGATCCATCCACGTCGAGCACGCTGCTCCGTGCTTAGATCCTCGGGACAAGCCCGAGGAAGACGTCGAGCGCGTGGAAGCCGAGCAACTCTAACGGCTTACGAACGCATCGCATCCCCCCGCGGCCGCACCATCCACGAATACGCCGCCCCGGCGATCAGCAGCACGCAGGTGCCCAAAAACACCGCCCGCATACCGATATGCCCGCCGACGAAGCCGCCAAGCAGAGGCCCCGCGACCTGGCCGACATATTGCGAGGAGACCGACCAGCCGAGGATGCTGCCGGCGGCGCTGTCGGGGACGTTGTGGCGGATGACGGCGGAGATGCAGGGGAGCAGGCCGCCGAGTGCGACGCCCATCAGGAAGCGCAGCACGATCAGCTGCCACGACGAGGTGACGAAGGCCTGCGGGATGAGTAGAAGGCCGGCAATGCCGAGCGCGCCAGCTATCACGGGCCAGTGGCCGATCCGGTCCGCGAGCTTGCCGAGCCGCGAGGCCGACAGGATGCTGCCGAGTGCGGCCGCCGACATGACGATACCGGCGACAATGGTTACTCGCGCCGCGTCGTCCACCAGCTGCGCGACATAGACGGTGATGATCGGCTCGATCGACATGTTGGCAAGCATCAGCAGCATGCCGGTGAAGAGCATGGCGATGACGGGCCGCTTGTCCGGTATCGAGGCCCAGCCGCCGCTCTGCTTGGCGGCCTTCTTGCGGGCAGGGGACTTCTCCTCCTTGATCAGGAAGAGCGTCGCCAGAAAGGCGAGGAAGATCATCGCGCCGGCGGCGAGAAACGTGCCGCGAATGCCGATCAGGGGCGGCAGCACGCCGCCGATCAGCGGCCCGACGAGATTGCCGGCCATGATGCCCGAAGCCAACGTCCCCAGCGCCCAGGCCGAGCGGTCCTTCGGCGTCTGCGTCGCCACCAGCACCATCGAGCCGGACGAGTAGCCGCCCGCGAGCCCGACGAAGAGCCGGAGCGCCACCAGCTGCCAGACGTTTCCGGCCATGCCCATCAGCGAGATTGCAACGGTCATGCCGAGGCTCGCGCGCACCAGCATCAGCTTGCGCCCGTAGATATCGCCCAGCCGTCCCCACAGCGGCGCCACGAAGGCGGCGGCGAAGAAGGTGGCGCCATAGGCGATCCCCGACCACTGCACGATCGCGGCATGGTCGCTGACGCCGAGTTCCTCGACATAGAGCGGCAGGAAGGGAAGGAGCAGCGTCATGGCCACGATGGTCGTGAACGAGCCGACAAGCGAAACCGCCAGATTGCGTTTCCAATGGATCGAGCCTGGCGCGGCCGCGCCGGCATCCTCTGTCTTGTCACTCATGTCAGGGCCTTCTGCATCATCGATCGTCCACATCGCAAGAGAAAGGCGGCGCTGATGTCGATCGCAAACCGGTCAGGCCCGGGCGAGGGCCGGGCGGAGCGGGTGAGGAAAGACAGGAGAGCCTCCGTTTCCGGTGGCACGCCATCGGTATAGCCCTTCCGCAGACAGCCCATCAAGGACGGATACGGGGCCATTCGGTTCGCCCGATGTCGGATTTCGCCTCGTGGGGCTGGCCTTTTGCCCGTGCGGCCGCAGTTTTTGAAGGAGGAGGAGAAACACTATGACTGATGAAACCGACACAAGGCGCGAGAAAACGGTCCGCGCCCTCTACGCCGCCTATATCGACGGCCGCAAGGATATCGTCGCGGCGATGCTGACGGAGGATTTCACCTTCTCCAGCCCGCGCGACGACCACATCGACCGCGATGCCTATTTCGAGAGGTGCTGGCCGACGCCGCCGCCATTTACGCGCATGGAGATCGAATATCTCGGCCTGTCAGGTGATGAGGCCGTGGTGCGCTATCGTGCCGTCAAACACGACGGCGGAGCGTTCCGCAACATCGAAACGCTCCGCTTCAGAGATGACAGGCTTGCCGCCGTCGAGGTCTATTTCGGCCGCGATGCCTGAGACCTCACGCAATCACCCGCCGCGCCTGTCCGCGCGAGACGAGGAAAGCCTGCGCCAGGCTGCCGGCCGCAAACAGCACCACCCAGATCAAAAGCGCCGTCTGCACCGGCGGCGAATCCGGGCCGTTGCCGATCGGGTGCGAGGGCGGCAGGCGCGACAGGGTCTCGTTGATCCCGGGCACCCAGAGCAGGAAATAGGTGAAGGAGAAGCCGAGGTTCCTGAGATAGGGGATCAGTCGCCCTAAGAAGCCAAGCTTCGGCAACACCAGACAGATGGCGGAGACGACAAGCACGACAATCGCCAGCGCATGGCCGGGATTGAAGCCGCCGGTGGAAGACAGGCCGAAGGCGCTGATGGCTGATAGAGCCAGCGTCGCGAGGTAGACCTTGCCGACCGTCGTTTCCGGGCGGATGGTCCGGTATTTGGCGAAGCTGTAGAGCCCGGCAACGGCAGGGATGATGCTGATGGCGGTGTGGATCTCACCGAGAAGCGAAAGCGGATTGGCCATGTCTGTTTCCTTTTGCGAACCAACCAGTCGGTCGGCTTGAAGAACGAGAAGAGGGGTAGGAAATGCGCATGCACGTCACGTATCAGGTCGAAGCGATCTGGCGGGTCAGCCTCTGCAGCGCCGGCGCTGTAATGCTTGCATAAAGTTCCGCGTCGCCACCGGCGACCCGTGCCGCGAGCATGGCGCCGTGCACCGTGGCGACGAGGATGCGGGCGCTACGCTCCGCATCCTCGGTACTCGTCAGCTCACCCTTTCTCAGCCCCTCGTCGATGAAGCTGGTGAGCCGGGCGGTGAGCTCGTCGAAATGCGCCTTCACTTGTTCGGCGACCTCGGCCGGCAGGCTCGGCAGCTCGGCGGCGAGAAGGGCTGCGATGCAAAACGGCGCGTTGCTGTCGCGGATGCATTGTTCCCAGAAGCCGACATAGCCGGCAAGCCGCCGGCCGGCGCGCGGCTCATGCGCCGCCATTGCCCCCAACCCATCCTCGGTTGCCTGCCGGTAGCGGGCGATCACCGCGACCACGAGATCGGCCTTGCCGGGGAAGTGATGGTGGATCGTCGCCTTGCCAATGCCCAGCACCGCGGAGATATCCGCATAGCTGAAGGCGTTGTAGCCGCGGTTGATGATCAGCGACTGCGCGGTGTCGAGAATGCGTGTGTATGTGTCCGATGCCATGAATGGGAATCTACCGACTAGTTGGTCGACCGTCAACGGGGCGCACGGAAACGTGACTGGCGAGCTGAAACTGGCATTGCCGGCAGCGCGGAGCAGGGCACCCGCACGTCGTTACGGCCCGCTCCCACGCGCGGACGTCAATCCTCGTAGAGCTTCGATTTCTTCGACCATTTGCGCCAGGGGTGCAGCTCGTAGTGCGGCATGTCCCAGCCGTCCCTGATATCGCCGTTCATGTCCCAATCGCCGCCCCAGCGCAGCTTCAGCGCCTTTCCGTCAAGACCTTCGAGCCCAAGCTTCTCGGGCAGCGGCAGGATGACTTTGGAGAGCTGGATGAAAGCCTGCTTATTCTTCCAGTCATACGGCGCCGGGAACAGATCGAAGGCTATGGCCGGCACATAGTTATGGGCCGAATCGCCAAAATGCACCTTCGCAAAACCGCCATTGAACGCCCGCTCCTGCGCATCGCGCCCGCGCGTCGAATCGAGCACCTTGAAATCGATCTCGCGGATCGCCGCCTGGGCGATGGCCTGCAGATGCGGATGGCATTTCGCAAGGGCGGCAAGCGATGCGCTGCTGAAATGAAACATGACATCCTCCCATGCCGCGCCATCTATGGGCCGGCGTGGGAAGGCTATCGAAATTCAGGTTGCGCGTACACAAATCGAATGCAATCCTTGATTGCGTACAGGGCGGCTGTGTGGCTGAAGACAGGGGGGCGCCGCCTCATTCGTCCGGCAAGATGCCCATCCGCTCGGTCTCGAGTTCCGTCCCGAGCTCCACCGCCTTGGTCTTCTTGTCGTAGATGCAGAAGTAGCTGACGAAGCCGTTGGCGCCCTTCGGCTTGCCCGTCACCAGCGCCATGCCGAAATTCTCGCTGCCGAAGGGATCGACGACCGCATGCGGCAGTTCCACCTGCGCGCGCGCCGCCATCTCGCATTTTCCCTGCACCTCGGCGGCGAAGTCCTGCCAGGCGTCACCCGAGGAGGCCGAGCTTGTACCGCCCGCGATGAGAAAAGCCGCGATGAAGACGGCCGCAAAGCCGATCGGATGGAGCATAGGGTGCCCGGTAACGCCAAGCCTCATATTGAGCCCTCGCACATTTTTGGCCTTCGCGCCCAAGCTTGGAAGGCCATGCCATAAAGCACTGTCATCATGATTGATTTGCGCCTTGCATGCCAAGCCCTTAGCGCGGTTAAATTTTCTTCCGCAGCGGTCTTTTTTGACATTTCGCAGGTTGCCTCACCAAGCTTGCGCTCCTATGTTCCCGCACACCTGCCGATTACGCAAACTATTGCCAAAAGGAGACGACCATGGCTTTTGAATTGCCTGAACTTCCCTACGATTACGAAGCGCTGCAGCCTTTCATGTCGAAGGAAACCCTGGAGTTCCACCACGACAAGCACCACAAGGCTTATGTCGACAACGGCAACAAGCTTGCGGCGGAAGCCGGTCTCGCCGACCTCTCGCTCGAAGACGTCGTCAAGAAGTCCTTCGGCACCAATGCCGGCCTCTTCAACAACGCTGCCCAGCACTACAACCACGTCCATTTCTGGAAGTGGATGAAGAAGGGCGGCGGCGGAAACAAGCTGCCTTCCAAGCTCGAAGCGGCCATCAACTCCGATCTCGGCGGCTATGACAAGTTCAAGGCTGATTTCGTCGCTGCCGGCACCACCCAGTTCGGCTCCGGCTGGGCCTGGGTTTCCGTCAAGAACGGCAAGCTCGAAATCTCCAAGACCCCGAACGGCGAAAACCCGCTCGTCCACGGCGCCACCCCGATCCTCGGCGTCGACGTCTGGGAACACTCCTACTACATCGACTACCGCAACGCCCGTCCGAAGTACCTCGAAGCCTTCGTCGACAGCCTGATCAACTGGGACTACGTCCTGGAACGCTACGAAGCAGCAACCAAGTAAGCCGGCTTTTTAGAGAGTGATGAGAACACCCGGTGGAGACGCCGGGTGTTTTTGTTTTGTGTCACATCCCTGTCACCCACCCCACCTAATCCGGCACCATGACCCAACCGCTCCCCCTGATCCGCTTCGGCGTCGTCGCCGACCCGCAATACGCCGCCCGCGAGCCGCATGCCGGCATGGATCGCTATTACGAAAACAGCCCGGCCAAGCTGAAAGCCGCGATCGAGGTCTTCAATGCGGAGGATCTCAGCTTCGTCATCACGCTGGGCGACATCATCGACCGCGATTTCAAAAGCTTCGACACCATCTTGCCCGTCTACGACGCCCTGAAGCACGACAATCTCTTCCTGCTCGGCAACCACGATTTCGCCGTCGCACCCGAGCACCTTGAAGACGTCGCCGCCCGCCTCGGCATGCCGGCGCCTTATTACAGTCTCGCCAATCACGGCTGGCGCTTCATCATGCTCGATGGAAACGAAGTCAGCACCTTCGCCCCGCCGGAGGGCCACCCCTACCGCGAGATCGCCGCCGAGAAGCTTGCCGAACTCCGCGCCGCCGGCGCCATCAACGCCGAAGCCTGGAACGCCATGATCAGCGACCGCCAGTTCGACTGGCTGAAGTCGGAGATCGCCGACGCCGCCGAGCGCGGCGAACGCGTCATCGTCATGAACCACTACCCGGTCTACCCGCCCAACCAGCACGACTGCTGGGACCGCGAGCGCATGATCGAGCTGCTGACCAAAAGCCAGAACGTCGTGGCCTATTTCAACGGCCACAACCACGTCGGCAACTACGGCGCGGTCGACGGCTGCCACTTCGTCAACTTCAAGGGCATGGTCGACACCGAGACCGAAAACACCTTCGCCATCGTCGACGTTCACGCCGACCGCATCGAGATCCGCGGCTTCGGCCGCGAGGAGAGCAGGGTGCTGGCGGTGAGGGGCTAGACCGTTGCAAGCTTGCGTAGACCGGTGATCGCTTGGGTCTCATCTTCGCGGAAGAAGCGCGTCTGCAGGCCGCGATTGACCGCCCGTTGATACCGGCGCTCGGTTATCAACGCCATCTTCCTGTTGTCTTCGATAAGGGCGACGGCCTGGAGATCTTTCTCTTGTTGGCGCCGCTCGATCTCGGTGTGCAGTAGCTCGGCCTCGAGAAACTGCGTCGGACCATTGACCAGGAAGAGGCCGATCGTGCGCAAGCCCGGATCGCGTGGTGTCAGCACGATATCAGCGGGAAACTCCGACAGCTCTTTCGTCAATGGCTTGCGCTCCGAAATGTCGAACATGTCGGCAAGCGATTTCACCACAGCGGACGCCGCATCCTCCTTAAATGTCGAGCGAACTGTTTCCTTCGTCAGCGACTCAAGCGTTCTAATTCTGAGCAGCCCGGAGAGAAAACGCACACTTGCGCTCCCGATCCGTTCGGTCGGCACTTCCCGCGAGCGGATCTCGAATGTGTCGGCATCCCAATAGGCGCCGGACTCAGCGAGCAGACTGTCCAGCAACTGTCGTCTCTGTCCTGTTTCGATATCGATACCGGATGCGATCAGATGCGGAAGGTAATCTCCATCGTCTTCCAGCACTACGCCGTTTTCGGTGTCGCGCGCATAGAAGGCGATGTGATCGCCACTTCCGTCGAAAAAGGGAGAGCGGATGGCCAGCCCCGCCGCGACAGGGCGAACCGAGATCGCCTCGCCGAACGAACGATGTAACGATTCCTGAACTGCTGCCAGATCGCTCACAGCAAACTCCCTTTGGCGTAGTCCATTCTAAAGTATCGGCGTGCCGTTTCCCAAAACAGACCCGGTCGTGTCGGCGGCGGCCGCATTCGCTCCGAGCCTACGGCCGGAATGCGTAATGGAACCTTAATGCTCGTCGGGCCGATTTCGACGCCGCCGCGTTCACAGTCCGTATGGACATGGATGCCCGGATGACTGCCATGGAACTCGTAACGTGCGACAAGGGAGCCTTCCTCGTCATTCTTCCTGATAAGCCACGCCCGCCAGTTATCCTTCATCTCGTTGATCTCGCACAGAAGAATATAATCATGCTGTGAGCAGTGTGCTTGCGCGCTGCGCCATTTCCAACCGGGTTTCGCCGGTCGCGTCTTCGGGTAAATGCCCGAAAACCTTGGCGGCAAGGCATCATCGCGCCAATCAGTGTCGGTGGTAATGGTCTTCCTGCGCAATATAAGATGCCTGACGCGCATGTCGCCAACCTATTACTTTAGGAATATGATCTCATTCTATCCGAACAGGAAGCCGTTGCCTAGCTGAACGCTTGAGGGTTAAGCCGCTGCCGTCTCCATCGGCGACGCTCTCATCTCGCTCACATCCCGCTTCGGCGGCGTGCCGAACATGCGGGTGTATTCGCGGCTGAACTGCGAGGCGCTTTCATAGCCCACCTGATAGGCGGCGCTTGCCACGTTGGCGCCGTCGGTCACCATCAGCCGGCGGGCTTCGAGCAGGCGCATGTGTTTCTGATATTGCAGCGGCGTCATCGAGGTCAGCGTCTTGAAGTGCTGGTGGAAGGAGGAGGGGCTCATGCGCGCCACGGCCGCCAGTTCCTCGATCCTGACCGGTTCGGCGAAATTGTCACGCAGCCGGTAGATCGCATCGCTCATCCGCCGCGCATGGCTGCCGGGAAGCGCCAGCTTGCAGATCTCGCGGCCGTTCGGCCCTGTCAGCAGCCAGTAGCAGATCTCCCGCATGATCGAGCGCGCCAGCACGGGGATGGCCTTCGGCGTCTCCATGAGATTGAGCAGCCGGCGCACGCAGTCCTGCAGCGCCTCGTCGAAATCCTGCACGAAGACGCAGGCGATGCCGTCGCCGGATGGCTTGGGCGGGTTTTCGAGGTCATCCATCACCTCGCGCATCAGGGCCGGATCGAAATCGATGTTGAGCCCGAGATAGGGCTGCTCGGGGCTGGCCTCGACGATCTGGCCGGAGGCCGGGAGTTCGACGGTGACAATGAGCAACTGGTTCTCGCCATAGTCGAGCACACGGTCGCCGCTCAGGATCCGCTTGGCGCCCTGCAGTACCACGCATATGGTCGGCCGGTAGATGCGGTGATGCGGTATCACCGGCTGGCTGACGCGCGAGATCGCCAGCCCCGGCACGGGCACCGGCATGGCAAACGACCCATCGCCGCCGCCGACCGCATCGATATAGCGCGACACCATGTCCTTCAGCGCTTCCGCCATCCTGCTCTCCATCAAAACCACTGGGAGTGATCTTAGATCACCGGCTTCAGGCCGCAAGCCGATTGGAGGAATAGGCAAGAAATTCGAGAGTTTCGGCATTCAGCATAGAGGGTGTGCAGGCGTAGCATCAGGCCATCGAATGAGCCCCAAGGAGCCTGTCATGCCGAGTGAAAACCAAGCAAATTCAAGGAACAAGATCGCCATCGTCACTGGCGGCGGTCGCGGCCTCGGCCGCAACACGGTGGTCAGCCTCGCCAGGCGCGGCGTCAATGTCATCCTGACCTACAACACGAATAAGGCAGAAGCCGAAAGCGCCGTCGCCGAGATCGAGGCCGCAGGCGCCAAGGCCGTCGCCCTCCAGCTCGACACCGGCAATTCAGCCTCCTTCGACGCTTTCGTCGCAAGCGTCCGCCAGGCGCTGGAAGCCTTCGGAGCCAAGGATTTCGACTATCTCGTCAACAATGCCGGCACCAGCTACCACGCCTCGATCGCCGAAACGACCGAGGAAGCCTTCGACGGCCTCGTCAATGTCCACCTGAAGGGTGTGTTCTTCCTGACCCAGAAGCTCCTGCCGTTGATGGCTGATGGCGGTCGCATCATCAACATCTCCAGCGGCCTTGCCCGCTTCAGCGTTCCCGGCAGCTCGGCTTACGCGGCCATGAAGGGCGCCATCGAGGTCTTCACCCGCTATTTGGCCAAGGAGCTCGGCGCCCGCGGCATCACCGCCAACACGGTCGCGCCAGGAGCTGTCATGACCGATTTCAGCGGCGGCATCGTCCGGGACAATCCTGTCGTCAACAAGATGGTGTCAGACATGACAGCCCTCGGCCGCCCCGGCGTCGCCGACGATATCGGCCCGATGATCGCCTCGCTGCTCTCTGATGATAACCGCTGGGTCAACGGCCAGCGCATCGAAGTCTCCGGCGGCGCCGCCCTCTGAGGATGAGAAACGGCCGTCCCGCGAGCCCACTCGCGGGACGGCGTCAGATCGCCGAAACGGCGGCCGGCGTCTGTGTCCACCCCGAGGTCCAGAGCGTCCGCAAACCGTCGCCTTCGCCCTTGAAGAAACCATCGGCCTCCACGCAGCGCTCGACCCGGTCGCTGCGGAAATTGCGGATCGCCTCGCGCAGTTCGCACCAGGCAACGATGTTCGAGCTCTGCGAATAATAGATCAGCGCGATCGGCCGGATCGTGCGCTGGCTGCCCCGGCCGAGCTCGTCGCGATAGTCGAGCCTCAGCTTCCGCTCGTCGCGGATGGCGCCGCGCACCAGCGAGAGGTCCAGCCCCTCCGGCGAAGGCGCGATCGTGCCCCAGGCGTAGAGCGCCTTTCCCTCCATGGCCTCCCGCAGCGGTGCCGGCACGGCGCCTGAAATCTTCTGGTTCACTCTCTTGGCGGCCTGCTTCAGCGCCGCGTCGCCGGTGCGCTCCACCAGCGCCAGCGACAGCACGATCGCCTCCATCTCTTCGACCGAAAACATCAGCGGCGGCAGGTCGAAACCGGGCCTCAGTATATAGCCGATTCCGCGCCCGCCCTCGATCGGCACGCGCATCGCCTGCAGCGCCGCGATGTCGCGGTAGATCGAGCGAACGGTCACCTCCAGCGCCTCGGCCATGACGGCGGCCGTCACCGGCCGCTTCGCCAGCCGCAGCAGCTGGATGATCTCGAAAAGCCGGGACGCCTTGCGCATATCCTCTCCTCCGCCAAACGCTCCTGACACTACACTGTCAGTTGGGCCGTCGTACAGATCACCCTATCGAATTGAAATTCAACGCTATCCGCAAGCTCTGCATCGCGGATCGACGATAGGCAACTGACATGACCTACAGCGAAAACCTCTGGCTCTATTTCACCCTTCTCTTCGGCATCATCATCGTCCCGGGCATGGACATGCTCTTCGTGCTCGCCAATTCGCTGACCTCTGGCCGGCGCGCCGGCATGGCGGCGACGGCGGGCATCATGGCGGGCGGGGCGGTGCATTCGCTCTATGGCGCCATCGGCGTCGGCCTCCTGGCGACGCTGCTCCCGGCGCTTTTCAACCCGCTGCTCTTCATCGGCGCCGCCTACATGGCCTGGATCGGCTACACGCTGATCGCAAGCTCGATCACGGTCTCATCAGTCGAAGGCGGCACGAGCGGTTCGGGCTGGCGCACCTTTCGCCAGGGCGCCATTACCTGCCTCATCAATCCCAAGGCCTATCTCTTCATGCTGGCGGTCTATCCGCAGTTCCTGAAGCCCGTCTATGGGCCGATCTGGCTGCAGGGCATCGTCATGGGGCTGATGACCATGGCAACGCAGGCGGCGATCTACGGCACCGTCGCCGTCACCGCCTCGCGCAGCCGCACGCTGCTGATCTCCAACCCGAGCGCCACCATCCTCGTTGGCCGCATCGCCGGCGGCCTTTTGGTGGCGATCGCGATCCTCACCGCCTGGCATGGCTGGCGGGCGCCGGCGTGAAAAGCGAGAGAGCCGCAAATTCCTGAATTTATTACGCTCTCACCCACTTGTTACTTTTTAGCTGAGATTAATTTGCCATCATGCCCGCGTAAAACGAAGCGCCGGGCTTCGAAAATCTCGGTATCGAAGAGGAGTGGAGACATGAGAGTAAAAGCAATCGTCGCGGCCATCATGGTCGCCGGCATGGGGGTTACGTCGGTGTTGGCGGCCGGAGAGGGCACGCATGACGCACGCGTTGCCATGATGAAGAAGATCGGCGGCGCCACCGGCGCGCTCTCGGGCATCGCCAAGGGCGACAAGCCCTACGACGCCGAAGCCGTGAAGGCGGCGCTGACGACGATCTCGGAGACTGCCAAGGCCTTCCCGGATCAGTTCGGCCCCGGCACGGAAAACGCATCCGCCGATTCCGAGGCGAGCCCGAAGATCTGGGAAAACATGGATGACTTCAAGGCCCGCTCGGTAAAGCTCGGCACGGATGCCGATACGCTGCTCGCCCAGCTTCCGGCAGATGCCGCAGGCGTCGGCGCCGGCCTGAAGACGCTTGGCGCGAACTGCGGCGGCTGTCATCAGAACTACCGCGTGAAGAAGGAATAGGTCTCCCCTTTCTGTTCGTCTGGGGGATCTTCCCTAGGGCGATCCGTCTTCTGCGATCCGTCCGGCCTTGCCCGCCGGGCGGATCGCTTTATGTCCAGTAAGCGTCAAGGACGATGGGAGAGCAGTGCATGTTTCGCAGGTTTATCAGGTTCGTTCTCTGTCTCGTCGGCGTCGCCGTCTTGGGTGGCGCCGTCTTCTACCTGGTAACCGCGCCCAATCCGCTGCCTGAGAGCCATTGGGCAAATCTCGGCGCGCCCGATGTTAAGAACGGCGAAATGGTCTTCTGGGCCGGCGGCTGTGTCAGCTGTCATGCGGCCCCCGGTGCCGAAGGCGATGCCAAGCTGACGCTGTCTGGCGGGCTGGCGCTGAAGAGCCCCTTCGGCACCTTCCACGTCCCCAATATCTCCAGTGACGAACAGGCCGGCATCGGCAACTGGACGCTTGCGCAATTCGGCAATGCCATGAAGCGCGGCGTGGCGCCCAATGGCGCACATCTCTATCCGTCCTTCCCCTATGCCTCCTACAGCCGCATGAGCGACAAGGACGTCAACGACCTCTACGCCTACATGAAGACGCTGCCGAAGAGCAGCAACGTCGCGCCGCCGCATGAGCTACCATTCCCGTTCAACATCCGGCTGGCGCTCGGCGGCTGGAAGTTCCTCTATTTCAACGACAGCCCGCGCGTCGTCCTTGCCAATGCCGACGACAAAGTCAAGCGCGGCCAGTATCTGGTCGAGGGCCTCGGCCATTGCGGCGAATGTCACACCCCGCGCGATGCGCTGGGTGGCCTGAAGCCCGATCTGTGGCTCGCCGGCGCTCCCAATCCCGAGGGTGAGGGCACCATCCCCAACATCACGCCAGGCTCGAAAGCCATCGGCGAATGGAGCGAGGGCGACATCGCCAATTACCTCGAAACCGGCTTCACGCCCGATTTCGATTCGGCCGGCGGATCGATGACCGAGGTGCAGCAGAACGTCGCTCACCTACCCAAGGCTGATCTGGAGGCGATTGCCGCCTACCTGAAGGCGGTGCCTGGCCATTGAGGGTAGAAATACCCCAAAATCGCCGCATTGCAGCATTTATTAGCAAATTCGACTGAATGCCCCGCAGTGGCACATGCCGCTGCCGAATGACGATCCTCAAACGTCTTGCGAAAGGCCAGCTGAAATGCACAGCTCATCAGTATCTCCCGCCCGTGGTGCCGCCTCGAACGCTTCCGCAAATGATCTCGAAGCGGTCGCGCGCAAGGGCGGCAAGCTCAAGCGCATGGCGGTCCGCATCCCCACCTACATGGCCGATATCCGCGAGAACCCGGCCTGGCTGCCGATGTTCCTGCTTGCCCGCACCATTCCCGGCCGGCGCGCCCACTGGCTGACGGCCAAGAAGAGCAACGGCGCGATCGACAACCTCCCGACGATCTTCCAGGGCGTGAACGCCGAAACCGCCGTCGATGCGCTGAACCGAGACGGCATCTTCCCCGATTTGCAGCTGCCGGCTGATATCACGCAGGAGATATCCGCCTTCGGCCACGCCACCGCGTGCTTCGGCAATTTCGACCGCAAGATAGAATTCACCGCATCGGACCACCGCGCCACCGAAGACCGGCTCGGCCGCCCCATCCTCTCCGGCCATCATTTCGAGCGGGCGCTCGATTGCCCGGCGGTTCTGACCGTGCAGCGCGATCCGCTATTGTCGGAGATCGCCCGCCGCTATCTCGGCGCCCAGGCGCAACTGATCACCACCCGCACATGGTGGAGTTTCCCCACCAAGGCCAGCGAAGCCGACCGCAGCCTTGCCTCGCTCGACAAGTATCACTTCGATCTCGACGACTGGCGGATGCTGAAGTTCTTCTTCTATCTCGTGGATGTGGATCAGGGCACCGGCCCGCACGTCTTCGTCCGTGGCAGCCACAACAAGCGCCGCATGAAGCACCAGCTAACCCTGCTGGTCGGCCACCCCGCCGACGAGATCATCGATTACTACGGCAAGGACAGCCCGCTCACGCTGACCGGCAAGGCTGGCTCGGGCTTCGTGGAAGACCCCTTCGGCTTCCACATGGGAACCGTCGCCACCGAAAAGCCACGCCTGATGATGGAGATCGGCTTCGGCGTCTCCAAACCCTCCCGCCGCCGCTTCCACGGCGAACCGGTGCTGCGCTAGCGAGCGCAGCCACCGATGCGATCAGGGGCCACCATAAAGGGAGCGGGTGGCGCCTAAGCCAGCGCCTGCAGATAGCGCATGCCGGTAACCGGGCGCGGGATGAAGTCCATGTGTTCGTAGAAGCGGTGCGCCTGGATATTGCCGGTCGCGGCGCTGACCGAGAGGTAGCCGCAGCCGGCGTTGCGGGCGGTGTCGCGGGCGCGGTTGACGAGATGCTGGCCGACGCCGTGGCCGCGGTGGCCGTCGCGCACGAAGAGATGGTGCAGATCCATGCCGCGCGCGCCTTCCTGTGCGCGGTAGAGCGGCACGAGAATGGCGTAGCCGATCAGGCCTTCGTCGGTTTCCGCGACCAGCGCGGTGATCCAGGGCAGGGGCCCGAACAGGTCGCGCTCCAGCTGCTCCGGCGTCGAGCCGGCGGCATCGCCATGGTGCTTGGCGAGCAGCGCGATCATGTCGTTGAGTTCGGGAAGGTCGCGCGGCTTGGCGGCGCGGATATTGATCACCGGCGGGCGGGTCAATGAGATTTCGCTGTCTTCGATGTCGGTCATGTCTTTGCGTCCCAGTCTGGCGTTTCGTGGTGTTCTGCCGTCAGGACGCTTGAGATACAACAAAGCCGCCTGACGGCGGCTTGTTGACAATAAGATCTGTCCAGCCGCCCTTTACAGGTACAGCCAAAAATACGAGCGGTTGATGTGCGCGTTCTTGATCATGGCGCAATACATCTTCCCAATTCTTCGTCTTGTCAAGCCGTGCGCGGACTTTCCTTCCGTCTTCATTTGAGATAGGGTACCCCCCTATCCTATATCGAGAAGATCATGTCCCATACCCAGCACAACAAGAAAAAGCTGATCGCCCGCATCAACCGGCTGAAGGGCCAGATGGATGCGGTGGAGCGGGCGCTCGAGGCCGAAAAGCCCTGCGGCGAGATCCTGCAACTGCTCTCCTCCATCCGCGGCGCGTTGAATGGGCTGACCGGCGAGGTGCTGGATGATCACCTGCACGAGCATGTGCTGCACGCTTCGGACGAGAAGGCGCGCAGCGAGGCCGTCGAGGAAATTTCCGAGGTTCTGAGAACCTACATCCGCTGACGCACCTGAGGGCGCGAGACCACTGACGAGACCACCGACAAGGAGCGTGCGATGAGCGCACAGACAAACAACCTGCAGCACGAGCACGTCTTCCTCGGCGAGGACCACGACCGCAACACCCGCCGCATCTGGCTCGTCATCGCGCTGACCGCATCGATGATGGTGGCCGAGATCGCCGCCGGCACATGGTATGGCTCGATGGCGCTGGTCGCCGATGGCTGGCACATGTCGACCCATGCGAGCGCCATGCTGATCTCGGCGCTGGCCTATCTCTACGCCCGCCGCCAGGCCCACAATCCGCGCTTCACCTTCGGCACCGGCAAACTCGGCGATCTCGCCGGTTTCGCCAGCGCCATCATCCTGGCGCTGATCGCGCTGCTGATGGCCTATGAAAGCGTGTTGCGCATCGCCAACCCGGTTCCGATCAGCTTCTCGCAAGCGATCGGCGTCGCCGTCCTCGGCCTCGCCGTCAATGTGCTGAGCGCCTGGCTGCTGAAGGACGACCACCATCACCATGGCCACACGCATGGCCACAGCCATGGGAGCCACGCGCCCCATGGCGATCACGCACATCACGGCTCCCACGCCCACCATGGCGACCATGCGCACCATGGCTCCCACGCCCATCACGGCGATCACATCAGCCACGCCCCGCGCGCCACCGACAACAACATGCGCGCCGCCTATGTCCACGTCATCGCCGACGCGCTGACCTCGGTGCTCGCCATCGCCGCACTTCTGCTCGGTAGTCTCTATGGCTGGCTCTGGCTCGATCCGCTGATGGGCATCGTCGGCGGCATCATCATCGCGCAATGGGCCTGGGGCTTGATGAAGGCATCCGGCGCCGTCCTGCTCGACACCCTTCCTGCGGCGGGCGATCTGCCCAAGGCGATCCGCAAGGTGGTCGAGACCGATGGCGACGAGATCACAGATCTGCATGTCTGGCAGGTCGGCCCCGGCCACCATGCGGCCATCGTCGCGGTCGCCACATCGGCCCCCCGCGCGCCATCCTTCTACAAGGAGAAGCTCGCGACGCTCGGCCAATTGTCGCATGTCACGGTCGAGGTCACGCAGATGGCGGCCAAAAAGGCCGCCTGAGATAGTTCATGCCAGAGAAGGGCTTGATGCCGGGAATGCGAATCTGAAAGATCAATGCTTTCCGATGGCGAAGGCGCGGGCGACGCAAGCGGGCCACAATCCCGCTTTAACCCCGTACTCATTGATGCCTTCATCGATTCTGGCAGAGGTCTTTTCATGCATCCCTTTTCGATCCGCCGCCGCATGCTGCTCGGCTCCGCATTGCTCGCCCCGGCGCTGTTCCTGCCGGTCACCTCTCGGGCAGAAGAGAACGACGACGAGATCGACCGCCGCATCGGCGCGCTGGAAAAGCAGATAGGCGGACGCATCGGCGTATCGGTCATCGATACCGAGACCAACATCTCCTTCGGCTATCGCGAGACCGAGACCTTCCCGATGTTCAGCACCTTCAAGGTGCTCGCAGCCGCCATGGTGCTGTCGCGCGTCGACAAGGGCGAGGAAAATCTCGAACGCCGCGTTGTCTACGAGAAGGAGCAGCTCATCGCCTATTCGCCCGAAACCGAGAAGCATGTCGGCGGCGAGGGCATGAGCGTCGGCGATCTCTGCAAGGCGGCGATCACGCTGAGCGACAACACCGCGGCCAATCTCATCCTTGAAAGCCTTGGTGGCCCGAAGGAACTGACCAACTGGCTGCGCACGCTCGGCGACGGCTCCACCCGCCTCGACCGCATCGAGCCCGATCTCAACGACATCGCCAAGGACGACCCGCGCGACACCACGACGCCCGATGCCATGCTCGACACGCTCGGCAACATCACGCTCGGCTCGGTCCTGTCGGAGCCCTCGCAGAAGACCCTGATCGAGTGGCTGGTCGCCAACACCACGGGCAACGAACGCCTGCGCACCGGCCTGCCGGAAACCTGGAAGATCGGCGACAAGACCGGCACCGGCAAGAACGGCTCCGCCGCCGACATCGCCATCTGCTGGCCCCCCGGCCACGGCCCCATCCTGATCGCCGTCTACGTCACCAACGCCACGGTCACGACCGCCGAGATCAACCCGGTGTTCGGCGAGGTTGGGCGGATCGTGGCGGAGATGGTGTGAGGGGGCGGGTGGAAATCGAGATTAAAGATCAATAAGATGCAGTAGAAAAGTGAATCTCGCTCGCATCTGCTTGAATCAATCTCTCAATCCCAAGCACCACCGCTGACCATTAGCCGAAGCGCCCCCATCCTCCCCCTCATTCTCGCCCTTGTGGCAGGAATCCAGCCGACGCGCGTCCGCGCGGCGAGGAAACTCTTCTTTGGCCAAATGCTGGGAGCAGGTCATTCACGACGCAGACGCGCCGTGGCTGGATTCCTGTCACAAGGACAGGAATGAGGCGGAGTTTGTGGCGCCGGGAAAGCCCTATCGCAGCGGCAGCGAGCATGGGTCGCGATCTCGCGTCCCACCAAGCTACACGGCAAGACTCACACCGCGCCGATATCCGCCGCAGCACTCTCGCCCTTGTCGTCATTACCAGTCAGCTGCCGCTTCACCTCGTCGGCGATCTGCTTTTCGATCGCCGCGCGGTCGTCCATCGACATGCCCTTCAGGCTGTCTTCGGTCATCCCGAGACTGTCGAGCACCTGCTTGCGGATGCGTTCGGCGAGCGTCATGTTGGCGAGGTCGCTGAATTCGCTGACGATGGCGTCGTGGCGGGCCTTGGCGTCGTCTTCCACGCCTGACATCGTCTGGCTTTCGTCGGTCGCCTGCAGCGCCCACATGGTGCCGGAGATGGATGTCGGCGTCGTGCTGGGCGCAAGCGATGCGCCGCTCTGGCGAACGCTGTCTTCGATCGTCATCGGCTGCTGCTTGTTGCGCTGGCCGGATTGCTGGAAAAGATTGCTCAAGCCATAAGCGCTCGAGATGCCGTCGCCGATCTTCATGAAAATTCCCCCTGAGACAATGCACGGAAGAATTGCTTCGATAAGCCTGCGCCAGCCTTTCGGTGTCATAATCGCGGGCGTGCCATGGAGGCTCAAACGCAAAATGGCCGCCCGGAGGCGGCCATTTCGGTGGTCAGTGAAACTGCTTAGGGCAGCGTGTAGGCGATGACATAGTCGCCCGGCTTGGTGCCGATCGATCCGTGTCCGCCGGCCACCATCACGACATACTGCTTGTTGTCCGAGGTCGTGTAGGTCATCGGCGTCGACTGGCCGCCGGCCGGCAGGCGGGCCTGCCACAGCTGCTTGCCGTTGGTCACGTCATAGGCGCGAAGGTAGTCGTCGACCGCGGCACCGAGGAAGGCAACGCCGCCCTTGGTGATAATAGGGCCGCCGATACCGGGAACGCCGAGCTTGAAGGGCATCGGCAGCGGGCTCATGTCCTGGACCGTGCCGTTCACCAGCTTGTAGGCGGTCTTGCCCGTGGTGAGATCGGCGCCGGCGACATAACCCCATGGCGGTGCCTGGCAGGGGATGCCGAGCGGGCCAAGGAACGGACCCATGACCACACCATAAGGCGCGCCGTCATTGCGGTTCAGGCCCTGTTCGCTGCCCTTTTCGCCTGCGCCCTTCGGCGGGATGTCGGCGGCGGGCACCAGGCGCGAGGTGAAGGCCAGATAGGTCGGCATGCCGAACATGATCTGCCGTTCCGGATCGACCGCGACCGAGCCCCAGTTGAAGGTGCCGAAATTGCCGGGATAGACGATCGTGCCTTCCAGCGACGGCGGCGTATAGCGGCCTTGGTACTTGTAACGGTGGAACTCGATGCGGCACGCAAGCTGATCGAACAGCGACACGCCCCACATGTTCTTCTCCTGCAGCGGTGGCGGCGAGAAGGTCAGGTCGGAGATCGGCTGCGTCGGGGAAGCATGATCCTCGGGGATCGTGCCCTGCGGCGCGGGGATTTCCTTGAACGGGATGATCGCCTCGCCGGTGCGGCGGTCGAGCACGTAGAGGTCGCCCTGCTTGGTGGGTGCCACGAGTGCCGGAACGACCGTGCCGTCCGCCTTCTTCATGTCGAAGAGCACGGGCTGTGCCGGAACGTCCATGTCCCACAGGTCGTGATGCACGAACTGCTGGACCCAGCGCAACTGGCCGGTCTTCATGTCCAGAGCCACGACCGACGACGAGAATTTCTCGACATTGGCGCTTCTGTTCATGCCGAGCTGGTCGGGCACCTGGTTGCCGAGCGGCACATAGATCAGGCCGAGACCTTCGTCAGCCGACAGAACCGACCAGCTGTTGGGCGAGTTCGTCGTGTAGGTCTGGCCCTCGGGCAGCGGCGTCGTGACGTCGGGGTTGCCCGAATCCCAGTTCCAGACCAGCGCGCCGGTGTGGATGTCGAAGGCGCGGATGACGCCGGACTGCTCCTGGGTGGAGTAGTTGTCGTTGACGGCGCCGCCGATGATCAGCTTGCCGTCGATCGCCACCGGCGGCGAGGTCGAATAGTAGTAGCCGGCGGGGTTGTACTTCATGCCCTTTTCGAGGTGCAGCGTACCCTGGTCGGCGAAATCGGTGCAGACCTTGCCGTCGAGCGCGTCGAGCGCGATCAGGCGGGCATCGGCGGTCGGCAGGTAGACGCGGTCGACGCAGGGAGCGCCGGCAGCCGCTGCCGTATCGTGGTAGTAGGTCACGCCACGGCACGTCTGGTGCTGTCGGTCCGGGTTCATGCCGGAATTGGCGTCGAACTTCCACTTTTCCTTGCCGGTCTTGGCATCGAGCGCGATGGCAAGGTTGTGCGGCGTGCAGATGTACAGCGTATCGCCAACCTTGAGCGGCGTGACCTGGTAGGTCGTCTCGCCGACGTCATCCGGCCGCTTCACGTCGCCTGTCTGGTAGCGCCAAACCTCTTTCAGGTCCTTGACGTTGCTGACATTGACCTGCTCCAGCGGCGAATAGCGCTGGCCGAAGGGCGTGCGGCCATACTGGTGCCACTCGCCGTCGGTCACCGTGCCGCCAAATGTCGTGGTGCCGGTCATGGCCGTCGGCAGACTGCCGTTCTGGTCATGCGGGTCCGTCGTCATCGAATAGCCGGCGACCACGATCGCGATCAGAACCGGAATGGCGAGCGGCCAAGGGCTGGCCGCGTAAGGCGCGCCGGTCGTGCCGGAAAAGCCGAGCGGACGGCGGATCCAGGGCGTCAGCAGCCACAGGCCGAGCAGGATGATCAGGCCGCCGCGCGGCCCGAGCTGCCACCAGTCGAAGCCGACTTCGTTGATCGCCCAGACGAGCGAAACGACGACGAGCACGGCATAGACCCAAAGGGCCGACGCCTTGCGCTTCAGAAGCAGCGCAGCGGTCAGCAGGAACATGATGCCTGCGAAGAGATAGAAGAAGTTACCACCGAGCAGCACGAGCCAGAGCCCGCCTCCGCCGAGTGCCAATCCTATCAGAATGAAGAGGATGGATGTTAAGACGATCGCCATCAGGCCGGTCTCCAACTGAAATGCATAAAGCTCCCGAGGGGGATCGGGAGTGGTCAGGAATGCACGCAAACGGCGAACAAGACATTTTGCCGCAAGCGTCATCAGCGGAAATAGAGCGGCCCGATCTGCCTTTCAACCGCCACAATATGGGGGGCTCAGAAGTGGCTAAAATATGCGACAGAATCCGGATTTACGGGTGGCCGTTGAATCTGGGTTTCGGCCGCGGTCACGAAAAAGCCATGAAAGCCAGACGTTTGGCCGCGTCGAAACGTCACGACGGACGCTAGCGTCCTGGTAGTGGAGTGCGGCCGGTCACGTCCCGCAGAATGTCTGCAGCACGCGCTCCTCCGGCTTGGGCGGCTGCATATAGGCGGTAAACTCCGCGTGATCCTCATAGGGCTTGGCGAGAACGTCGAGCAGTGCTTCGAACAGCGAGAAATCCGCATCCTCGACGGCGGCTGCGATCGCCTGCTCGATGCGGTGATTGCGCGGGATGAAGGCGGGGTTGACGGCAAGCATCGCCGCGCTGCGTTCGTTCGGAGTTGTCGTCTCGCGCGCCAGACGCTCCCGCCAGCGCACCAGCCATTCCTTCGCCGCCATGCTGTCGCTGAACGTCTCGAGGAACGCGTCTTCGGCGCTGTCGTCGGCCGCCAGATGCGCCAGGCGCCGGAAGCTCAGCGTGAAATCCGCCTGTCCCGCCTGCATTGTCGAAAGCAGCGACTGGATCAGCGAGAGATCGTCGTCCTCCACATCAGCAAGACCGATCTTCGCGCGCATCCCCCGCATCCAGTGCAACTGAAAGCGCTCGCCATAATCCTTGATGACGACATTGGCGATCTCCACGGCCTTGTCCTGATCGGCGTCGATCAGCGGCAGCAGCGTTTCGCCGAGCCGCGCCAGGTTCCACTGCCCGATACCGGGCTGGCTGGCATAGGCGTATCGGCCGTTCTGGTCGATGGAGGAAAACACCGTGCCGGGATCATAGGCATCCATGAAGGCGCAGGGGCCGAAATCGATCGTCTCGCCGGAGACGGTCATGTTGTCGGTGTTCATCACCCCATGGATGAAGCCGACATGCAGCCATTTCGCGATCAGCGCCGCCTGCCGCTCAGCGATAGCCTCGAACAGCGCGATATAGGGATTGGCCCCGTCCTTCAGCTCGGCCCCGTCCTTCAGCTCCGGATAGTGCCGGTCAATGACGTAATCGGCGAGCGCCCGAACGCCATCGGTATCGCCACGCGCCGCAAAGAACTGGAAGGTGCCGACCCGGATATGGCTTGCCGCCACGCGGGTGAAGACGGCACCCGGCAGAATCTGCTCGCGATAGACAGGCTGCCCCGTCGAGACCGCCGCCAGCGCCCGCGTCGCCGGCACGCCAAGCGCATGCATCGCTTCGCTGACGATATATTCGCGCAGCACCGGCCCGAGCGCCGCACGCCCGTCACCCCGCCGCGAAAACGGTGTCGCGCCCGCGCCCTTCAGCTGGATATCGCGGCGCCGGCCTTTAATGTCGATTACCTCGCCAAGCAGGATCGCCCGCCCGTCGCCGAGCTGCGGCACGAAGCTGCCGAACTGATGTCCCGCATAGGCCATGGCCAGCGGATCGGCGCCCTCAGGCACGAGATTGCCGGAAAAGATCGCGGCCCCATCGCGCTTCAGAAGCTCGATGTCGAGCCCGAGCTCTTCCGCCAGCGGTTCGTTGAGCTTGATCAGCCACGGCTCGGCGGCGGCGGACGGCGCCTGCCGGGCGAAGAAATTCTGCGGCAACCGCGCATAGCTGTTGTCGAAGGGGAAGGGGCGCGACGTCTGTGCGGATGCAATGGTCATAGGCTTTAGGTAGGGCTCAGGCCCTGCCGGCGCAAGCGCTCAAGCGCCGGGTGTCGGCCCAAACTTCACCGGTTGCGCCCGCCGCCACCTCCACCACCGCCGCCGTGACCGCCACCGCCATGGCCGCCGCCACCTCCACCGCCGCCGCCCTTGCCACGGCCACCGCGGGAAGAGGCCTGCGCGCCATTGCCGGTGTCGTCAGGGTATTCGACCTCCGCCGTGGACTTGACGACCGTGTTCGCCCGGTAGGGAACGATGCTGACCGCGCCCAATTCACCCTCGGTCTTCTGGCACGTATAATGGGTGCTGCCGCCATTGCGGATCAGGACGTCGTTGCCGCCCTTGCTTTTGACGAACGTCATATCGTGGCCGACGAGCCGGGCGCTCTTCTTTCCAAGCTTTTGGCTCTTCATCTGGTAGAAGGTGCCGTTGACGCTGAGGACCGATTTTTCCCAGTAGACATCGACCGAGGGACTGCCGCCGCATTTCTGATAGGCCTCGGCGCTCCCCGACACGAGAACGGCCGCTGCCGCCGCGATGAGATGTAGACGCATCTGCCCCTCTCTCCCATTTTCGCCGATAGCCAAGGCGCCCCGGCGCTCCTCGGGTGAGAGCTTGAGCGCGTTGGCTGAGAAAGCAATTCGGAAATAGGAGGTAATGCCGCGCCAAGACCGTCGATCGAGTGTGATATGCAACCAATTAGCGATTTCCGATTAACTTTCCCCTTATGGTTATTTGCTAGTGGTTTCAAATATCCGATATGGGTATTCGAGGTTGCAATGGGCGTTGATAATGCGAAGCGCGTGACGGAGATGGTCGTTCTGGCGGCCTACATCTCAACCTTTGGCCTGGCTGCCGTCAGCGGATTGGCCATCGACCTCGCCGGTATCGCTCCTATTCTCGCTTGTGCTGCCGCGTTCTTGCTGATTGCTGCTCTTTGCACACGATTTGACATGCCGCGTGTGCGAGAGGGCACGACATGTGTCGCCTATGGATTCCTGCTCACGACACCAATTGCACTAGCAACGTATCTTGCTATTCGGCTGAACCTGCCCCTGCAGGATCACAACCTCGCGGCCCTGGATGCGGCAATTGGCTTTGATTGGCACTATGTGATTGGCATCGTCGATGGCCATCCGGTACTCGTCATCATCTTGAACGCCGCATACGGCACATTCGCATTACAGTTGCTGCTTTGGCCGCTGTTGCTGGCGATCGCCGGCCACGCAAAGCGGGCGCATGTGATGGTCGCCAGTTTTGCGGTCATCTGTTTCCTATCCAGCCTCATCTCCGTTTGGGCACCTGCGGTCGGCACCTACTCCTACTATGGCTTCGATGGCTCCCTGTTAAAAAACCTCAACCCGCTTTACGGCTACGATTTCCTCGACCAGTTTAACGCTGTTCGCGAAGACGCCAATTTTGTCTGGAGCGTTGAGGCCAGCAAAGGTATTTTGACCTTTCCCTCCGTCCATGCAGCTGTGGCTTTCCTGTGTGCATGGGCCGCGTGGTCGCTTGCGCCAGTAAGATACCCGGTGATCGCCTTGAACGTCGCGATGGCATGCTCCGCGGTAACTTCCGGCAGTCATTACGCGGTTGACGTCGTCGCCGGTTGCGCGGTGGCAATGGTCTCGATTGCTTTCATCGTCTGGGCAAGCCGCCTCGGTCGTACACCGGCCGCGGTTAAATGCGCGCCGCTCCGGCAAGGCGCGACACCTCTTGATGGCCCGCAAGCGCTTTATCCGCGAAGCGCGGCGGAGGGATGATTCCGCCACTATAATGCCCGCAATCTTGTTGCCGCGACCGACCCCGCGCGCCGATTGCTGCCGCCTGGCCGCAGTGGTAGGATTAAATCGCACCTCCAGACGCAAACGCGGGAGCCACACATGGAAAAGCTCAGCATCACGCTGCCAACGGAAATGGTCGATGTGATCAATGCCGAGATCGATGCCGGCGCCTTCGCCTCGACCAGCGAAGTCATCCGCGCCGCCATGCGCGCCTGGATGCGCCAGGAGGAAGAGCACAAGGAACGCATCGCCGCCATAAGGGCGCGCGTGCAGGAATCGCTCGATGATCCCCGGCCCAGATTGAGCAGCCAGGAGATGCGGGCCGCAATCGACGCACTCTATGAAAAGCACCGGTGAGCGATGAGCGGCTACCGGGTGGAATATCTGCCAGCGGCGTTCACCGGTATCGAGGATATTTTCAGATATGTATTGGATGGTAGCCAGAACCATGTGACGGCAGAACGATATATCGACCGTATCTATGAGCGCTGCGACAATATCGCCGACGTGCCTTTCGGCGGCGTCTCGCGCGCCGACCTGGGCCCCGATCTCAGGATGGCGGTTTTCGAGCGCAAGGTGATCATACTCTACCGCGTCGAGGCCGACACCATCCTCATCACCAACATCTTCTCCGGCGGTCGCGACTACGAAACGCTGATGCGCGATCATCGCTAATACACCCATACGCTGAGCTCACATCAGCCTTGCCATTTCAGCATAACCCCGCCACATTTGCGGGCGTATATAAAAACTTCATTCACCCTTGGCGCCTTGCCATTTCATGCCCGCGGCGATTGCCTTCGCGCTTGAGCCGCGTATTCGCGAGCGATCCCTGACGATGTCGGATCAGATCTACCAGGCGGCTGTCGTTGGACGTCCGCCGCTCAATTTCCGCTTGATTGCGATGATCGTTGCCAGCGCCATGTTCATGGAGCAGCTGGACGCCACGGTTCTGGCCACCGCGCTTCCCACCATGGCGCGCGATTTCGGCGTCACCGCGCCGTCGATGAGCATCGCGCTGACGTCTTATCTGCTCAGCCTCGCCATCTTCATTCCGGCAAGCGGCCTGATTGCCGACCGCTTCGGCTCGCGCACGGTCTTCCGGTGGGCCATCGCCGTCTTCGTTCTCGGCTCGATCTGCTGCGCGCTCTCGCCCAATCTCTGGTGTCTGGTGTTTGCCCGCCTGTTGCAGGGTCTCGGCGGCGCCATGATGATGCCGGTCGGCCGTCTCGTGCTTCTGCGCAGCGTCGCCCGCAAGGATATGGTCAACGCCATGTCGTGGCTGCTGGTGCCGGCGCTGATCGGCCCTATCCTCGGCCCACCCGTTGGCGGCATGATCGTCACCTACCTCGACTGGCGCTGGATCTTCTACATCAACGTCCCGATCGGCATCCTCGGCTTCGTCCTGGTCTCGATTTTCATCGAGAATTTCAAGGGCGAGACGAAGAAGCGCTTCGACACCATCGGTTTCATCCTCTCGGGCATCGCGCTCGGTTCGCTGCTCTTCGGCTTCGAAAGCTCCAGCCGTCCGGGCGAGGGGATGTTTGCGCTGTTCCTGATCGCAATCGGCCTGCTCTTCGGCATCGCCTATCTCAGGCACGCGCGCAAGCATCCCGCGCCGATCATGGATTTCTCGCTGATGAAGGTGCCGAGCTTCGGCACGTCCGTCATCGCCGGTTCGCTCACCCGCATCACGCAGGGCGCGCAACCCTTCCTACTGCCGCTCTATTTCCAGCTCGGCTTCGGCCTCTCCGCCGCCAAGGCCGGCCAGCTGGTGACGGCAGCGGCCATCGGCTCCATGGCGATGAAGGCCTTCGCGCCGAGGATCCTGCGCCGCTTCGGCTTCCGCAACGCGCTGGTGTTCAACGGCTTCACCGCTACTTTCGGCTACGCGCTCTGCGCCTTCTTCCGCCCCGATTGGCCGCTCGGCCTGATCTTCGCGGTGCTCGTCATGTGCGGCTTCTTCATGTCGTTCCAGTTCACCGCCTACAACACGGTCGCCTATGACGCGATCGAGCGCGACCGCATGAGCGCCGCTACCAGCTTCTACGTAACCTTCCAGCAGCTGATGCTGTCGCTCGGCATCTGCGTCGGCGCCTTCGTGCTGCATGTCTCGATGTCGGCAACCGGTAGCGGCGACACGCCGCAACTGCACGACTTCTCGGCCGCCTTCCTGTTCGTGACCGCGGTCTCGCTCACCGCCACCTTCTGGAACCTGCGCTTTTCGCGCACCGCCGGCGCCGATATCAGCGGCCACGGCGGCAACAAGGCTGCGGCGCACGCCGAGCATTGAGCTCAGGCCGCCGGCACACAAGCCTCACAGATCGCCGCCACATGGCGGTGATCGGTGCCGCAACAACCGCCGACGATCCTGATCTCGGGCATATCCCGCAACAGCACCCGATACCGCTCCCCGAGATCTAAGGGATCGCCGGCATCGAGCGTCTCGCTTTCGTCGAGTTCCGCGTGGCTCATCCGCGAAGCATTGGCGCGCAGGCCACCGATGCGGCGCGTCCAGCCGCTGTTCGCGTCAAGCGCGCCGGCAAAATGCGTCGGGTGCGCGCAGTTGATCATGTAGTAGGCGGGTGAGCCGCCGGTCGCCGCATCGGTGGTCTCGATCGCATCCTGCAGGCTCCGCCCTGTCACCAGCCGCCCGTCGGTCTCCACCGTAAACGAGATCGCGCAGGGCATATTGCTGGCCGCCGCCGCGCGCGCCACCCCGATCGCCTCGTCGATATTGGTCAGCGTATAGGCGGCCACCATGTCGGCCTCGCTTGTCGCAAAGCTTCTGATCTGCGCGCCGTGATAATCCTCGGCCTCGGCGGCATTCATGTTGCCCGCCTTGTAGCCATCGCCACGCGGCCCGATCGCCCCTGAGATCACGATCGGCCGCCCCGGCTCCTCGTATTTGTCGCGAAGCGGCAACAGCAGCTCGATCGAGGCCAGGTTCACCCGGTGCAGCGCCGCGGCGTCATAGCCGAGCTTCGCGCCCCAGTCGGGATTGGCGCGCCATGTCGGCGTGTCCAGGATGAAGCCGGTCCGGTGCTTGCGGGCAATGTCGAGATAGCGGCGATAGTAGACCAGCAACCGGTCTCGCCCTTCCTCGTCGTCAACCATCACGAAGGAGGCAAAATGCGGCAGCTCCATCCCGTCGTGGAAGATGAAGGTCGTCTCCATGCCCCCGTCACTCGCATAAAACCCGCCGTCGATCTGCGGCAGATGCGCTCTGTACTTCGCCATATCGGTCCCTCCCGGCAAGCAGGAAACAGATGCGATGCCATATTGATTTAGGGAAGACTAAAATAATGCGCTGCCGCCGTAAAGCGGGTCTCAGCCATCCTCCATCGCGGCCGCGATTTCGGCGAGCTTGCGAACGGTATTGATGTTGCGCGAGGTGCCGGCATTGAGCGCGGGCAGCTTCAGCTTCGATTTGCCGGAACCGATGGGATAGTGCACATAAATCTCCCGCCCATCGACCTCAGCCTCCTCTCCGTCCGGCGCCACCATCCTGTCGAGCGCATTCTTCGGCGCATTCTCGGGCAGGAAGCTTATGAGCAGAAAACTCGGCCTGGCATCGGGGAAGGGCGCTCTGGCGACGATCGCCTCCAGCTCCTTGCGGCTGCGCACCATCACGCCCGGCTTCTTGCCCAGCAGCTCGCCGAGTGCGTCATCCAACACGCGCGCGACATCGGCCTCCTTGGCGTCGGCGCGAAACAGCACGTTGCCGCTCTGGATATAGGTCTTGACGTCGATGAAGCCGAGCTGTTCGCAGATCGCCTTCAGCTCGGTCATGGCGAGCTTGCCGGTGCCGCCGACATTGATGGCGCGGAGGAGGGCGATGTAGACGGGCATTGGGGGCTCCTTCCGTTGGCGGAGGAGCAAGAATTACCCCCTCTGTCCTGCCGGACATCTCCCCCACAGGTGGGGAGATTGGCTGGGGGCGCCCGCTCGCTCCAACCTTGATTGTCTTGCGTAGACCTTAACCGCTGGCCGATCTCCCCCCTTGTGGGGGAGATGCCCGGCAGGGCAGAGGGGGGTACCCCTCGGCACCCCGCAGGCGGATTACATCTTCCCCGCCACCTTCACCGCAAACGCATACTCGAATGCAACCTCTTCCAGCCGCTGAAAACGCCCGGAAGCCCCGCCATGGCCGGCGTCCATGTTGGTCTTCAGCAACACCGGCGCGCCGCTGGTCGACTTGTCGCGCAGCTTCGCCACCCACTTGGTCGGTTCCCAATAGGTCACGCGCGGGTCGGTGAGGCCGCTCAGTGCCAGGATCGGCGGGTAGGGTTTGGCTTCCACATTGTCATAGGGCGAATAGGCGGCGATCTGCGCATATTCCTCCTCGCTGTCGATCGGGTTGCCCCATTCGGGCCATTCCGGAGGGGTGAGCGGCAGCGTGTCGTCGAGCATGGTGTTCAACACGTCGACGAAGGGAACGGCGGCGATGACGCCGGCGAATTTCTCCGGCGCCATGTTGGAGATCGCCCCCATCAGCATGCCGCCGGCGGAGCCGCCCTCGGCGATGATGTTTGCGTAAGAGGTGAACTTCTGTTGATTCAGATAGTCGGCCGCCGCGATGAAGTCCTTGAAGGTGTTGGTCTTCTTCTCCATCTTGCCGTCTTCGTACCAGGCGAAACCCTTGTCCTTGCCGCCGCGGATATGGGCGATGGCATAGACGAAGCCGCGGTCGACGAGCGACAGGCAGTTGGTGTTGAAGCTCGCCGGAATGGTCACGCCATAGGCGCCGTAGCCGTAGAGCAGGCAAGGGGCGGAGCCGTCGAGCGGGGTGTCCTTGCGATAGAGCAGCGTCACCGGCACCTCGACGCCATCCCAACCAGGCGCGAAGACGCGGCGGGTGACATAGTCGTCGATAGTGTGGCCCGAGGGCACTTCCTGCGTCTTCAAAAGCGTGCGCTCGCGCGTCACCATGTTGTAGTCGTAGAGCTGCGATGGCGTCGTCATCGAGGAGTATGAAAAGCGGATCACGTCGCTGTCGTACTCGGCGGCACCCTGCAGGCCGAGCGAATAGGCCTCTTCCGCAAAGCCGATTGCGTGCTCCTCGCCGGTCGCCCGGTCCCGGATCATGATCTGCGGCAGGCCGTCCTTGCGCTCCAGCCAGAGCAGGTGGCGGGCATAGGCCATGTGGCTGATGATCAGCGTGCCCGGCTTATGCGGAACCACCTCGCGCCAGTTCTCCTTGCCTGGATTATCGACCGGCGCTTCCATGATCTTGAAATCCTTGGCGTCGCCGTCGTTGGTCAGGATGTAGAACACGTCGCCGCCTTCGGTCAGCGTGTACTCGATACCCTCCTCGCGCTCCGCCACCATCTTTGGCTTGGCGGTGAGGTCGCTGGTCGGGATCAAGAGATATTCCGAGGTCTCGTGGTCGTGAATGTCGATGAAGATGAAGTCGTCGAGCAGCGAGCCGCCGACGCCCATGAAGAAGCCCGCATCCTCTTCCTCGTAGACCAGCCGGTCTTCCGATTGCGGCGTGCCGATGATGTGGTGGAACACCTTCGAGGGGCGGTGGTTCTCGTCGAGCGCCGAGTAGAAGAAGCTCTTGCCGTCGGGCGCCCAGGCGCCGCCGCCGCCGGTGTTCTCGATGAGGTCGGGCAGGTCCTCACCGGTCTTGAGGTCGCGAACCTTCAGCGTGTAGAATTCCGAGCCCTTGTCGTCATAACCCCAGATGCCGCGATCGTGATCGGCGGAGTGGTCGATGCCGGCCAGCCGGAAATAGGCCTTGCCCTCGGCTTCCTTGTCGCCGTCGAGCAGCACGGTGCGCTGGCTCTCGTCCTTGATATCGGCGTCGCGCGGGATGCGGAAATAGCGCGGCTGCTCGCCGCCGGTCACGAAGAAGGTGCCGTAGGCAAACGGCCCGTCCTTCATCGGGATCGAGCTGTCGTCTTCCTTGATACGCCCGCGCATCTCGGCAAACAGCGTCTTCTGCAGCGGCTTGGTGTCTTCCATCGCCGCGTTCATATAGGCGTTTTCCGCCTCCAGATGCTTGCGGATCTCGGGGTCGAGGATCGAGGGATCCTTGAACATCGCCTGCCAGTTGTCGGCGCGCAGCCAGGCGTAATCGTCCGTGCGGGTGATGCCATGGCGCGTGTCGGCATGCGGCTTCTTCGGCGCAACGGGCGGGTTCGGCAGGTTCTTGAAGACGGACAAGGGGAGCTCCGGGGTCGGCATTTCAGGTTGTGAAGAGATAGAGACGCAAGCGCTGTCGATCAAGCGGCAAAAGCCACGCGCAAGAGTGCCGTGCGACGCTCGCTAAATGGTGACTGTGCAAAACCCAAGCAATCCTCACCTTGCCTTGATGTGACCACAATATTTAAGAAAGTCCGCTCCCATCGTGCGGAATTCTGCCATGGCCGGGCGGCCCCCAAAGCTGCCCTTGCTGAACCGGCCGCGCAGCATTCCGGAATGAGCTTGCAAAGGATTTCTTCAGTAATGCCGAAACGTATCGCCCTTGTTCTGACCGCTCTCAGCCTTGCCGCCTCCGCCTTTGCACCCACCGCATTCGCCGTAGACCCCGCAATCAAGAAGCAGCTCGAAAAGCTCGATCCCGCGACGCGCCTCGAACAGAGCTGCGACACCGAGGCGATGAGCCGCATCAACAAGGACGCCACCGGCTACAAGCCGGACAAGGTGATCGCCTACACCTTCAAGGACCCGGTCCCGAGCGACGATCGCCTGGAAGCCCCGGGCGCGGTCTTCCGCAGCAAGGGCGATTGGTATCACCTGTCCTACAGCTGCATCACCGGTCCGCAGCACATCAATGTGCGTGAGCTGAGCTACCAGATCGGCGACAAGGTTCCGCGCGATAAGTGGACCAAATATTACCTCTACGACTGAGCAGCCTGAGAGCCTCTCGTCCAGACCAAAGCAAAACGGCGGCCCTGATGGAGCCGCCGTTTCGCATTCATATTGCAGGTGACGCCTTACACCAGCTCGCCGAAGGCGGCTGCCGTGAACGGGCGCATGTTCTCGTTGTCGCCGGTGCGCACCTTGGTCACCCATTGCGGGTCGCTCAGGATCGCGCGGCCGACGGCGATCAGGTCGAACTCCTCGCGCTCCATGCGCCGCACCAGATTGTCGAGCCCGACGACGCTCGAGCTCTCGCCACCGAATGCCGCCATGAAATCGCCGGAAAGGCCGACCGAGCCGACGCTGATGGTCGCGGCACCCGTGAGCTTCTTCGCCCAGCCGGCAAAATTCAGCCCCTGTTCGCCATCGATCTCGGGGAATTCGGGCTCCCAGAAGCGGCGCTGCGAGCAGTGCAGTACATCCACGCCCGCCTCGACCAGCGGCATCAGCCAGTCGGTCATCGCGTCAGGCGTTTCGGCGAGCCGCGCCTTGTAGTCCTGCTGCTTCCACTGGCTGAGACGCAGGATGATCGGATAATCGGGACCGACAGCTTCGCGCATCGCCTTGACCACATCGGCGGCGAAGCGGGCGCGCTCCTTCAGCGTCGCGCCGCCATAGCGGTCGGTGCGCTTGTTGGTGCCGGCCCAGAAGAACTGGTCGATGAGATAGCCGTGCGCGCCGTGAATCTCGAAAGTGTCGAAGCCGAGCCGCTTGGCGTCGGCAGCAGCCCGCGCATAGGCTGATATCGTGTCGGCAATGTCTTCCTCGCTCATCGCTTCGCCGCGCGGCGTTTCCGGCGCAAGCAGGCCGGACGGGCTTTCGACGCCGCTCGCCGGCCAGTCGCCGGCCGGATGCGCGACCGAGCCGACATGCCAGATCTGCGGCCCCATCTTGCCGCCCTTGTCGTGAACCGTCTTGATTACCTTGCTCCAGCCGGCAAGCGACTTCTCGCCGTGGAAGAAGGGGATGCGCTCATGGTTGCTGGCCGCCGGCCGGTCGATGACGGTGCCTTCCGAAAGGATCAGGCCGACGCCGTCTTCGGCGCGGCGGCGATAATAGGCCTCGACATCGGCCCCCGGAACGCCCTCCGGCGCAAAGGTCCGCGTCATCGGCGCCATGACGATACGGTTCTTGAGGTCGAGCGATTTGATCTTGAACGGCGCAAACAGCGCGTTGACGTCAGCTGCATTCATTACGGGCAAACTCCTGTAGAAAGGTGGCGCGCCTTAAGTATATTCTATATACCTAGTGTCAATGAGGCACTGCGGAGCGCCTAGGTAGCATCGAGGAAACCGCCATGAACGAACATCGGCCGATCTCAGCCCCCGTCAATTGCCGGGCGGACCGCCCCGACGCGATCGAGCAGAGCTTCGTCGTCGATTGCCCGAGCCGGCTCTTGTTCGAGCAGATCGCCGACAAATGGTCGATGATGATCCTGACCGTGCTCGATCGCGGCCCGCTGCGCTTCAACGCCATCAAGCGCCAGCTCGGCGGCATCACCCAGAAGGCGCTGACCCAGACGCTGCGCCGCCTGGAGCGCAACGGGCTGGTGACGCGCGAGGTCATTCCCGTCTCGCCTGTTGCGGTCGAATACCGCATCAGCCCGCTTGGCCGTTCGCTGCAGACGCCGTTCAAGGCGCTTTATGCGTGGACCGTCGACTACTTGCCGGATGTGGAAAAAGCCCGCACCGCCTTCGACGAACGTTCGGCCGGCTGATCGCGCTTGCCGTTAAGCCACGACTTATTTATCGACTGAAACAGCAATGCGCCGAACCGGCCGTAAATTTGCCGTGGAAGCGGCCGATGCGATCATTATACGGCTGCTGCCATCTGAACTCGGTTTGAACTCCACGGTCCCGGCACAATGAAAAATCTCGTCCTCACCTCGGCGCTGCTCCTTGGCCCGGTCGCAATTGCCGCTGCCGGGCAAACCGCGACCATCCAGCCCGTTGTTGCGGCCACCATGCCTGCGCCCGTTGTCCCGCTATCGTCGGACCCGGGGACCGCGAACACGGCGCCGAAGTCCACCCCGAAGGCCGCGCCCAAGACTCCTGCGCCCAGGCAGACGCCGCCCAAGCAGACATCATCCACGAAGCTCGTCGAGCCGCACCTGCGCGTCGCCCGCTCCGATATCAAGGGCCGACCCCGCGTGGCACTCACCTTCGACGCCTGCATGGGCAAGGCCGACGAGCGTATCCTCTCGGTGCTGGTGTCCGAACGCATTCCGGCAACGATCTTCGTCACCGCCCGCTGGCTGAAGCACAACCCGCAAGCGCTGCAGGTCATGCTTGCCAATCCCGATCTGTTCGAACTGGAAAATCACGGCCAGAACCACATTCCCGCCGTCGACAAGCCGGTATCGATCTACGGCATCGCATCCGCCGGTTCGCCCGAGGCCGTGCGCATCGAGGTCCAGGGCGGCGCCGACGCCATGCTCGCCTCCGGCATCCCGGCCCCCCGCTGGTTCCGCGGCTCGACCGCCAAATACGACCTCTCTTCGATCGCCCAAATCCGCGCCATGGGTTACCGCATCGCCGGCTACTCGGTAAACGGCGACGGCGGCTCGCTTCTTGGTGCTGCGATCACGGAAAAACGCATCTCCTCCGCCAAGGACGGCGACGTCGTCATCTCCCACATCAACCAGCCGACACACGCCGCCGGCGAGGGGGTGGCGAAGGCGATCCTCGACCTGAAGGCCAAGGGCACGGAGTTCGTGCGGCTGCAGGATGTCGAGGATCGTGGGGATGATGATACGACGGAGTAGGGTGGCTCTCTACTGGCGTTAGCTTTGGCGCGGGAGCACTGCTCGCCAGATCCGAACCCGTGTTACCCCCCTCTGTCCTGCCGGACATCTCCCCCACAAGGGGGGAGATCGACTCGTGACATGCTTCCCATCCGAACGTTGATGTCGGAGCGAGCGGCCACGCCCAGCCAATCTCCCCACCTGTGGGGGAGATGTCCGGCAGGACAGAGGGGGGTATCACACGGCACAACCTAGCGAGCGGATATCAAACACCTGGATCAGCGAGCCAGCGCCCCACGGCATAACCTAAGCCCCACCAACCCCACTCTACCGCACCACCATCTCCACCCGCGCCGCCTCATCACGCCGCGAGCCACCGCCCGGCCCATCCCGATCCATCGCAAAATCATCGAACCAATCGCGATACGTCCCCGACATCATCGCCCCGATCACCTGCGTCGCGAGATACGAGAACGTAATCCCGTTCCCGCCATAACCATAGGCACCATAAACATGCGGCAGCGATGGCACCGGCCCGATCAGCGGCAACCCATCGACCGTTTCGCCGAAGGTGCCGCACCAGGCGGTGGCGACGCGGGTGTCGGCGCGGGGCCAGATCAGTTTCATCTTTTCGCGGATCGTCATGATCTTCTCCGGCGCCTTGGCGTCGCGCGCCGCCGGATCGACCGTGTCGTCATCCTCGCCGCCGACCACGATCCGGCCGTCACCAGTCGTGCGCATGTAGAGATAGGGGTGGCTGTCCTCCCAGATCAGCGCCTGGTCGCGCCACAGCGTGCCCGGCTCCTGCGGCACCGTCGCCATCGCCCAGCTCGACGTCGTGCGGTGCAGTTTCGGCATCGCGATATCTGGCAGGCTGTAGCCGGTGGCCAGCACCGCCGTCTTGGCCTCGATCACGAAGCCGCCGTCGGTTTCCGCCGTCACGCGGTTGCCCTCGCTGTGCAGCCTCGTCACGGACGCATCGATGAGCCGCGCGCCATCCTTCGCCGCCATCCGCAGCAGTGCCCATGTTAGCAGCAACGGATCGGCCTCTGCCGAGCCGCGCGACAGGATGCCGGCGTCGCGGTCGATCTCGAATTCGGTGAAGAGATCGCAATGTTCGAGATAACGGCTCGGAAGCCCGGCGCGCTGCCTGAGCTCGGCCTCGACCGCGAGATCGCGCGCGCCCTCGTGATTTCCAGTAAGATAAAGCGATCGGCGCGGCTGGAAGGCGCAGTCGATGCGGTAGGCGGCAATCAGCTTGGCGAGACCGGAAACGGCCGCCGCACTGCGCCTGTAGATGCCGACGGCGCGCTCGAAGCCGTAGAATTGCTCGAGTTCCGTCAGCGTCTTGTCGATCTCCCATTGCAGCATCGCGGTGCTGGCGGCCGTGCTTCCCAGCCCCGGATGCTCGCGGTCGACAATCGCAACCGACAGGCCACGCTCGGCCAGGTGCTGGCCCATCAGCGCCCCAGTCACTCCGCCGCCGATGACGAGGGCATCGACCTGGAGATGATCGGTGAGCGGTGCGAATACCGGGCGGCTGACCCCGTTCCCCCAGGGCGAACGGCCGCTCGTCAATCGATCCTGGCTCAGGCTTTTCAGCTCTATCTCGGACATGGCGGCCTCACTTCGGCAGTTGCGGCTGCTGCTTTTCTTCGATGAACAGCTCGTCGATGATGGTCATGGCGATCAGCGACAGAGGCAGCGCCAGCATAGCGCCGACGGCGCCCCACATCCAAGTCCAGAACAGAATGGCGAGGAACACCACGAAGGCGTTGATCTCCAGCCGCCGTCCCATCACCGCCGGGAAGATCAGGTTCTCCATCAGAAGGTGGACGGTGAAGAAGGCCGCTGCCGGGATCAGCCCGACGAAGAGAGCATCATGCGTGATGATGCCGGCAATCGCGATCGCCAGCGTCATCATGGTGATCCCGAGATAGGGGATGAAGCTCGAGAGAAACGCGAAGAAGCCCCAGAGCACCGGCGACGGCAAACCGCCGGCATAGGCGATGATGGTCATGACGACGCCCAGGCAGGCATAGATCACCGAGGCGGTGGCGAAGTAGAAGCCCAGCACCTGTTCGACGCTGCTGATGACGCGGATGGCGGCGAGGCGCTGCGAGCGCTCGCGAAAGACCATGATGATCGACTTGCGCAGGCTGACGCGGCCCATCAGGAAGAGCAGAAGTGCGGCGAAGAAGATCAGCGCCTGCACCAGGGCCGGCGTCAGGTTCGCTGTCACGAGATGAAGGACGTTGCCGGTATTCTCCAGCAGCTTCTCTGCCGACATCGGCCCGCTCTGGAAGGTCTCGGGCGTGATATGCAGCCACTTGATGCGCTCGAGATAGGGCATCAGCCGGTTCGCCGTCTTCTCGGCAAAGTCCGGTCCCTCGTTGGCAAGCGTCGTCAGCGGGCCTGCAAGCGAATTGGCGACGAGGAAGATGATGAGCGCCACGGCCGACGACAGGATGACCGCGTTGGTGATGCGGGGCACGCCGAGCTTCGTCAGCTTCTCCGCCAGCATCCCGAGGATCATGCCGACGACAATGGCAAGCGTCAGCGGGATCAGAACCAGCGACATCATGTAGACGGCCGAAAGAGCGAGGATCACGAAGATGCCGATGATCGCCCAGGCCATTGAAATGTCTAGGCCATCCTTCTCCAGCCGCCGCACCGGCGCCTGTATTATGGCTTCCTCTGCGTCAGTCATGTTTTTCGCCCATGAACTGACCCGCCGCTCTCCGATCGCGATCTTGCTCGCCTGTTTGCGAATGCCGTTGGCAATACCCATGAATAGTCATTCCCCGGAAGCCCCTGTGCTTCGCACCTAGAACGCCGCGAAACTCATTCCGGTTCCGCGTGTGTCAAAGCGGGAATGCCGAATTCTCGCCTCATCTGAGGCGCATCATCAGGAACGCAACGGCGGGGAGGCAGGGCCGCTGCGTTTCGTGCCCGATCGGAGCACCGCCGCGGCCCTGCCAGATCCGATATGTCAGCCTGCCGGACTGTCACATACGGCCGCTTCCGAGGCCGTCTCCGGCTCCTTGCGGCCGAGAAACGCCACCACCACGACCGCCGTGAAAATGGTGATGCTCGCGAGCAGGATCAGCAGCGTGCTGAAGGCCTGCGCGTAGTTCAGCGCCAGCGCCTCGCGACCCATCTGAGGCATGACGGCCGCCGCGGCGCCAAGATCGCCGGTCACCAGCCGCTGCGCCGCCCGCGCCGCCTCTTCGCCTAATCCACCTGCGTTAACAAGCCGGGCGCCAACCAGCGCCGAAAGCACGGCGCTGACGATGGCGAGCGCCACGCCTTCGCCGGCAACACGCGTCGTGCTGAAAATCCCCGTCGCCATGCCGGCCCGCTCCTTCGGCACGACGCTGACGGCAAGCCCGTCCATCAGGCCCCAGGGCAGGCTGATGCCGATGCCGATTGTCAGAAGCGGCCCGATCAGAAGCAGCGGCTGCGAGGCCGGCACGCCTGCCGGAATGGTCGACAGCCAGAACAGCCCACCGGCCGCGATCAGCAGCCCGACGCCGCAGATGACGGCGGCCGTAAACCAGCGCGTCAACAGCCCGGCGACGACGGGCAGCACCAGCAGCGGCCCGGATAGCGCGATCATCATCTGCCCGGCGCCCACCTCGCTCATGCCGTCGATACCGACGAAGCGCACGGGAAGCAGGATGAGCAGCACCACGAAGGCGTAAGCCGGTGCGGCGGCCAAAAGCTGCACGCCGACAAAGCGCGGGTAGCGAAACAGCGTCAGGTCGAGCATCGGCCGTGCCGTTCTCCGCTCTTTCAGCCAGAAGCCGGCCAAAAGTGCGGCCGAGGCGACGAGCAGCGCCACGACCGACACGCTGCCCCAGCCATTCTCCGGCGCCAGCAGCACGCCATAGGTGAACAGCGCCAATGCCAGAGTGAAACTTGTGGCACCCGCCCAGTCGAGCCCCTTGGCCTCCGGGTCGCGCGTCTCGTGCAGGAAGATGGAGCCGAGAACAAAGGCGATCGTGCCCAGCCCCACGACGAGCGCGAAGATCGCCGGCCAGCCGAAGCTGTCGACCATCAGGCCGGAGGCGATCGGTCCGAAGGCGAGGCCGATGCCGAAGCTGGAGCCGACGATGCTGAAGGCGCGCATCCGCGCATTGCCCTCGAACTCCTGCGCCAGCGCCGCCATGCCGCCGGAAAAGGCGGCCGCGGCACCCATGCCCTGCAACGCTCTCAGCACGTCGAACCAGACGATATCGGGGGCGAAGGCGAGGCTCGCCGAAAACATGAGGAAGGCCACGAGCCCTGTGAGAAAGATGCGCTTGCGGCCGTATGTGTCGGCGAGCGCTCCTGATGCCATCAGGCTGCTGCCGAAGGTCAGCATGAAGGCATTGGTCACCCAGTTGAGCGCGATCGGGCTGCCGCCGAGATCGCGGCTGATCGCCGGCAGCGCCACCGCCGGTCCGGTGAAGGTCAGCGGCATGGCGGCCGCGGCCGCGCAAATGCCGATCAACGCCATGATCTTCCTGATGCTGCCGGCTTGGCTTGCGCCGGCGGCGCCAAGCGGTGTGGAGAGTTGTCGTGTCATGAGAAATCCGCCTGTGTGAAAGGTGAAGCGCGGCGATAGCGGGAGGCCTATCGCCGAAAGCACAGACAAGATAAATTCGCTTCAATATCGCGATAAGCGGCCTATGATGCCGTTCATCATGGAAAAATTCGCTCGAATAGAAAGAGTGGAAAACGCAACATGGATCAGCTCAGCGGCTTGTCGGCCTTCGTGAAAACCGCCGATCTCGGCAGCTTCGTCGCCGCCGGACGCGTGCTCGGCCTGTCGGCGTCCGCCGTCGGCAAGGCGGTGACGACGCTGGAGCGGCAGGTCGGCGTGCGGCTCTTCCAACGCTCGACGCGCAGCATAAGACTGACGGAGGAGGGGCGGCTGTTCCACGAGCGCTGCCGCCGCGTGCTTGACGATCTCGAGGATGCGCAGGCCTCGCTGGCGGCTGCCGTCGCCACCCCGCGCGGCCGGCTGCGCCTCAGCCTGCCGCTGGTCAGCTATCATCTTCTTCTGCCCGTCGTGCCCGGCTTCGTTCGCCTCTATCCGGAGGTGGAGCTCGATCTCGATTTCAACGACCGCATCGTCGATCTGATCGATGAGGGCGTGGATGTGGCGATCCGCAGCGGTCATCTGCAGGATTCCCGTCTGATGTCGCGGGCGCTGCGGCCGTTCCGCATGTTGCTCTGCGCCGCACCGGATTATCTAGAGGCGCACGGCACCCCGAAGACCCCGCAGGATCTCGCCGGCCACGCCGCCATCCGATTTCGCTTTCCCAACAGCGGCAAGCTGCAGGATTGGCCGCTTGCCATGCCATCAGGCGCGCCGGAACTGGCGATCCGCAGCCTGCTCGTCTGCAACAACATGGAAGCGTTGGGCGGCGCGGTGGAGGCCGGCCTCGGCATCGGCTGCATGCCGGATTTCCTGGCCCGCCGCCGGCTGGCGGAAGGCCGGCTGCGCACCGTGCTCGACGATCATATCGACGGCCCAGGCCAGTTCCACATGCTCTGGCCCTCGAACCGTCATCTGTCGCCCAAGGTTCGCGTGCTGGTCGATTACCTCACCGAAACCCTCTTCGCCGACCACTTCGAAAGCCCGGCGGCGCCGGCATGGCCGACGTGAGGGGTTGTCATCCTCTCTCCCTCAATTCCTGTGCTTGTCACAGGAATCCAGCCAACCCAAGTCCTTGGGTTGAAAAGACTTTTCCGCGTCGCGGACGCGACGCTGCTGGATCCCGGCTCAAGGCCGGGATGAGGGTGGAGTGTGTGGCCTCATTCCCCAGGCGTGTCGTAACGCCCCGATCAAGCCGACAGCGTCAGCCCGATTCCCCAGGGATCGCGCAGGAACACGCCGCCGTCGCGCTTCTCGCTCTTGATCTCGAGTTCGTCGAGCTTGGCGACGGCCTTGTCGAGGGCTGTGGTATCGTTGAAGCGCAGCGCGTAGTCGGAAAGCCCGGTCATCGCCTCGGTGCGGGCGCCGGCGCCGCGGCTGTTCCAGATGTTGGCGGCGACATGGTGGTGGTAGTCGCCGGTGGCAAAGAAGCTGGCGCCGGGATAGCGCGCCATGATCTTCAAGCCGAGAACGTCGCGATAGAACTGGTCTGCCTCGGGAATGTTGCCGACCTGCAGATGGATGTGGCCGATCGCCGAGCCATCGGCCATGCCGGTCCAGGTGTCCTGTGGCGCGCTTTCATAGAGCGCCTGCAAATCGAGCCGGTGGGTCGCCATCTCCACCTGGCCGTCCTGGTGGAATTTCCATTGCATCGGCGAGCGGTCGGAATAGATCTCGATACCGTTACCCTCGGGATCGGAGAGATAGATCGCCTCGCTGACCAGATGGTCGGACGCGCCGTCGAGAACCACATTGTTATGCGCGGCATGGCGCAGCCAGCGCGCCAGCTCGACGCGTGATGGCATCAGGAAAGCGGTGTGAAACAAGCCGGCGGCATTGCGCGGTGCGGTGCGCACATCCTTGCCCGTCGTCAGCGTCAGAAGCGGCGTTTCGCCGACGCCAAGCACTTCGCCGCTGGCCGTCTTCTCGATAACCTTCAGCCCGAGCATCGACTGGTAGAAGGCCGAAACGGTGGGGAGGTCGGTCACGACGAGGTGCGAGTGATCGACATAGGCAGGGCGCGTCAGCGCGTAGGAAGTCTGTGCTGTGGTCATCTTTGGGTCTCCTGCCCGGGATAAGGAGGGCGTACCGGCGCCGGCAGCAAAGATGCTGCCCTCGGGCAGCAAACTGCTGCCCATAGCGATGCCAAGGAAGGTTCGCCGGTGCATGCGTGTGATGGGTCCTCTGGCCGCTGTACTTGCATCCTATATGGCGCATCGCGATTGTTCACAGAAGCCCCGTTTTTGACGATGAAGCGTTCGATATCCATTGACGACTTCCGCGTTTCGGCTTGATCCAGATCGAGCTGTCAGCTTGATCCCGATCGAGCGGCCAGCTTGATCCGATCAATGCGTCAGCTTGATCTCGATCAAAGCGCCATATGTATTTCAGGAGGATATTGTCACCATTAAATGCAGTCATAGAGGAGTTGCATCATGTACAGGAAGATCATCGTCGCGGTCGAAATCGGCGCGCTCGCAAACGGGGACATGACCTTCCGCAAGGCCGCCTCGCTGCTCGATAGCGGTGGTGAGATCATTCTGCTCAACGTCGTCGAGGACATCCCGACCTATCTCGGCGTCGATATCCCCGTCGACCTGATCGAAAACGCCGCCAAGGATGCTGAGGAGAAGCTCCAGGGGCTGATCGTCAGCACCGGCATTCCCGCCAAGGTCGAAATCAGCCATGGCCGGCCGGCAAGCGGCATCATCGCCTCGGCCGAGGCCAACCAGGCCGACCTCATCATCCTCTCCTCGCACATGCCCGATTTCAGCAACTACTTCATCGGCGCCACCGCCGACCGCGTCGTGCGCCACGCCAAATGCTCGGTGCTGGTCGACCGTCGCAAGGCGTGAGCGCAAGCTATAAAAGGGAGGCGGAGATGCGGGAGGCTGCCACGGCCTCCCGTCTCATCCGCTTCACGAAGATTTATTCTCCCGAGACAGCGCTTGTGTTGCGCGCAAACCATTTCGATGCGACGATCCCGGTCTAACGAATGGGGCATAGTCTGCATGGGCGAGTTCAACGGCATCCGCTGGGCTTATGACAAATATGAGCTGATCGCCGATGGCATCGTCCACGGCATCGGGCTGGCGCTCGCGCTCATCGGCGCCACCGTGCTGATCTTCTACGCCACCGTCTGGTCCTCGCATGGCGAACTCGCCGCCGCATGGATTTACAGCCTCGGCCTGGTGCTGACGCTCGGCATCTCGTTCTCCTACAACGCCTGGCCGGTCTCGCGCACCAAGTGGTTCCTGCGCCGGCTCGACCATTCCTCGATCTTCATCCTGATCGCCGCCACCTACACCCCCTTCCTCGAGCGCGGCGCCGACAATCCGCTTCTACTCGGCATGCTCATTGGCATATGGGCGGTGGCCTTCATGGGCGTGTTCCTGAAGTGCGTCTTCCCCGGCCGCTATGACCGTCTGGCGATCCTGCTCTATCTCGCCATGGGCTGGAGCGGCGTCATGGTCGCGGGCCCGGTCGCCGAGCGCATCCCCTATGCCTCGATGCTCCTCATCGTCATCGGCGGCATTATCTATTCGCTCGGCGTGATCTTCCACGTATGGGAAAAGCTGCGCTTCCAGAACGCCATCTGGCACGGCTTCGTCGTCGCGGCTGCGGCCGTCCACTACACCGCGGTGCTCACCTGCTTCAGCATGAGCCCGGCGTGAGCCTCATCCAGTCTTGGTCAGCGTCACCACATAGCGGCATGTCTCGTCGCTATCGTTGCGGAATTCGCAATCCACCGCCGGCCCGAGCAGCAGGCAGTCGCCTGTCTCAAGCGCATGCACCATCTCGCCCTCGACGAAGGTGAGCGCCCCCTCGGTCACCCAGATGCATTGCCGCAGAAACACGAAGGAGGCGGCCGGGTAGGCGACGCGGGCGCCTGATGGCAGCTCGACCTCGACGATATCGAACGGGCTGCCATCCGGCGAAACATGCCGCCGCGTATATCCGGTCTCAGGATCGGTCCAAAGCGGCTGGTCTTCGCGCCGGCTCAGCCGCTGGCTTCCCGCCTCGGCGCGGGCAATCAGCGATGACACCGTCAGCCCGAAGGCACCGCAGAGCTTGCCCAAAAGCGAGGCCGTCGGGCTGCTCTCACCGCGCTCCACCTTGTGGATCATCGCCCGCGATACGCCGGAGTGGTCCGAAAGGTCGCTCAGCGACCATCCCCGCAATTCCCGCTCGGCGCGGACGCGATCGCCTAGACAGCGATCGAAATTGTCTGATATAGTGGACATAGTGAATTTATAGTGGATAGACCATCATGACGCAAGCCACCCTCATCCGCGACGCCACCGAGGCCGATCTGGCCGCGATCCGCGATATCTACAACCACGCGGTGGAGCACACGACGGCCATCTGGAACGAAACGGTCGTCGATCTCGACAACCGCCGCGAATGGTTCGCCATGCGCCGCGCCCGCGGCTTCCCCGTTCTGGTCGCCGAGCGGGAAGGGAGGATCGCCGGCTACGCCTCCTATGGCGACTGGCGCGCCTTCGAGGGCTTCCGCCACACGGTCGAGCATTCCGTCTATGTCGAAAAGGACCACCAGGGTGCGGGCATCGGCAAGCAACTGATGACGGCGCTGATCAAACGCGCCGGCGAAAACGGCATCCACGTCATGATCGCCGGCATCGAAGCCGGCAACCAGGCCTCCATCGCGCTGCACGAAAAACTCGGCTTCCGCAACGGCGGCACCTTCCACGAAGTCGGCATCAAGTTCGGCCGCTGGCTGGACCTGACGTTCATGGAATTGCGGGTGCCCGGCTGACGGTGGCGTGCGAAGGGCGACGAAAAGCCATTTAAAGGGTGAGAGTGAATTCAGCAACCCATTGAAACGCAAGCGTTTCCTCCCTCGCGACGTCATCCTCGGGCTCGTCCCGAGGATCTAACCACGGTGCAACGGGTTGGACGTGAATGGACCACCCAGTGCGCGTGCCGACATCGCATGGGCGCCCGTCGAAAGCACCATCACCGTTGCATTCCGGGAGACGTGCTTAGATCCTCGGGACGAGCCCGAGGATGACGGTGGAGTGTGTGGCCGGCGTCAGTAAATGATCGAAACGGCGGAGCCTCGACCCGGCAACCCATTGAAACACCAATACTTCCTCCCTCGCGACGTCATCCTCGGGCTCGTCCCGAGGATCTAAGCACGCCGCAACGGGCTGGACGTGAGTGGATCACCCGGCGCGCGTGCCCGCATCGCATAGGCGCCCGTCGAAAGCACCATCACCGTTGCATTCCGGGAGACGTGCTTAGATGCTCGGCACAAGGCCGAGCATGACGGCTGAGTATGTGGCCGGCGTCAGTAAATGATCAAAACGGCGGAGCCTCGACCCGGCAACCCATTGAAATACCAACACTTCCTCCCTCGCGACGTCGTCCTCGGGCTCGTCCCGAGGATCTAACCACGGTGCAACGGGTTGGACGTGAATGGACCACCCAGTGCGCGTGCCGAC
>NZ_JBGLYS010000038.1:0-50889 GCF_047304155.1 Rhizobium sp. Rhizsp42
CTCGCTACAGCGCGCTAAGGGCGCGCTCGCGAGCGGCTTTGCTACCGTCGACTTACACCACGCTACGGGGCACGATCATCTTCACGGCGTCGCGAAGTCCGCCTGGTGGTTAGGCAGCGCGATGGTGCTCGCCAGCTCGGTCAGGCTTTTCCTTATATTCGAGCGAAAGCCGAGAGAAGGACGCCTCATTCAGGACCTGCTGGTCGCGGTGATCTATCTGGGAGCGGCGCTCTCGATCATCGCCTTCGTGTTCAGCCTTCCCGTTGGCACACTCATCGCCACCTCCGGCGTCTTCGCGATCGTGCTCGGCCTGGCACTTCAGAGCACATTGAATGACGTCTTCTCGGGAATTGCTCTCAATCTTGGCCGCCCGTACAGCGTCGGCGACTGGATTGCCCTGGAGGACGGGGTACATGGCCAAGTCGTCGAAACGAACTGGCGTTCCACGCACTTACTCAATGACGCAAATGACCTTGTCATTGTGCCTAATAGCGCACTGGCGAAAGCCAGGCTAACAAACCTAACGGGCAACGATGCCGTGCACGGGGCCAAGATCACAGTCAGGGTCACGCCCAACCGCGCTCCCGCGATCATCGAGGAAGCGATGAGGGCGGTCCTCCTCAGCGCGAACACCATCCTCAAAACACCCGCTCCTTCAGTGTCGATCACTGGGTTGGACGGGTCGGCGATCGAGATCGAGCTTGCGTTCAAGGTGGCCAGCCTCGCGCGCACCGGAACGGCCAAGAATGAGATATACGACCTCGTGTATCGGCACGCCAAGGCGGCGGGCATCCAGTTCGCGGGTTCAACCAACATCCAGCTCGACGCCGGGCAAGCATTTGAAGTGTCTCCGAAGCACCCTGGCACGCCTTGGCGGCTACTCAGTTCAATCCCACTGTTCTCGACGCTCACCGAAGACGAGATGGAAGCGCTTGCTTCGACGATGCAGCGTCTCACATACAAGAAGGACACCGTCATCGCTCCGCAAGACGCATCGATGACATCCCTGATGATCGTCCGGAGCGGCGTCGTGGTCGTCGAGGACGTGACGGGTCCCGTGCGCTTGGAGCTGACCCGCTTGGCGCCCGGAGATCTGTTTGGTGAGCGCGGCGTCCTCATGGGAGCGGCCGAACCCGCCACCATGCGCGCGCTTACATTCGTTGTGGTCTACGAGATTTCCCGCGCCCATCTGGCGACCGTCATGCATGATAGACCCGCGCTCGCCGAGGAGCTGAGCGAGTTGCTCGCGAAACGCGTCGAGTCCGAGAAGCACCTAGCGGAAGGCGTCACCGGCCCCAAGGCAAACCAGCCGACTTCCTTGGCCGTAAGGATCCGCCACTTGTTCGAGCTGCCTCACGGTGGCTCCGCGCGACCCAATTAAGATTGGCCGTCGTTGATACCCAGGGTGCTACGACCCTAGTAGCGCTGGTCCCACACTGTCGGTATGCGGGGATCCCCTTGGCCGCGCCGGACTTTTCGAGGAACTGGAACCCAGCCAGTCGCCGGCTTGCGCCTAGCTTCATCCGTTGGCTTCGTGCATCCGTTGGACGTCGTTGGAAAACGACAGGCACGGGGTCAGCTGCACGGGTCCATCGCCACCAAGGTGATCGAACGTTTCTCCAACAAACTCGAAAAGTTACAGGCTCCCGCCACGATGTCACAAGGACCCGCGCCGCGTTCTGGCTACGACCGAAGGCCGCGTCCCTTAATTGGACGGATCGTCATGAACCCACGCCCTGGTCGTGAACTTTTTTTTGAAGGGTATCCCGATCAGCGTCACAAACACGGTCTCGTCCAGCGGCCTTCGCCAAGTACAAGGCGCGATCCGCGCGCCGACAAAGATCCTGGAGGGTGGACCCATGGTGCAATGCCCTCGCGATACCGACACTCGTGGTCACCTTGACCTCGAAGCCGAGGCTCGAAACGCGAAGGCCCGAGACGGTCTTGCGTATCCGCTCCGCGTGAAGGAGGGCGTCACCCGCGCTCGCGGGCAGGAAGACGACAAACTCCTCTCCTCCGTGACGTGCAAGCAACGCGGATGGCGGCAGGACCGATTGGACCGCTTCGGCCATCGTCGAAAGGACTTCGTCACCCAGGGCGTGCCCATGACGGTCGTTGAGCTGCTTGAAATGATCAAGGTCCAGAAACAGAACCGCGTCACCAGGCTGTGGGTTGTTCGGTGCGTTCGCGTTGAAGGAGCGGCGATTGTGGAGCCCTGTCAGAGGATCAAGGTCAGCGAGTTTCTGAATCTTGACGCGCTGACGTTCGCTTATGAACATCACGATCGCGATGGCAAGCACGAACTTCGAAAGTATCATGAGGGAAAAGCCCTCGACCACGTCGAGAACCGGGAACGATTGGAAGGAAAACTCCAATCCCATGACCAACGATAGCAGGCTGGTGGCCGCGAGTATCGCGGCGACGAGTTTTCGGATCGGCAGGGGCTCGCGAGACGCATCACGGCGCACGACCCAAGCAGCGGCCGCCATTGTTAGACAACCTAGCAGGGTAAAAGTCGCCGCCCGGTAGGTGTTATCCAGATGAAAATCCGTCGCCAGACCAACCACCAAGGTCGCAGCCGCTGGAAGGAATACGTACCATGTATTGAACTTCCGCCCTGGATTGCTGATCAGAACGAACGCCAACGCCAGGAGGCCATATCCCGACACGGCCAATGCGATATTGACGAGGCTGAGGGCTCCGTAGAGGGCTGGGTAAAGTTCCGCGTACCCCGCCAAGGTCGCGCCTGCGGCCAGCATCAGGAAGCTTGCCGCGAGAAGCCCGACACCTCGACTGTCCGTGGATGTCCGCCGCAGATAGCCCAAGGTCAAGGCCCCGGCTATATAGGACGTTTTCTGCAGAAAGAGCACGGTCGGGAGATCAAGTCCGGAAGTCATCTGGCACCAAAGTCATTTATCGATGCCTACTTACCGCGAATTGCTGAATCTTTTGCAAAGGCTACGTAAGCGGGGAATATTTCAGCAATTCTTGGACGGGACAATTCCCAGGGGCGGCTTAACTTCAACTTGGCCGAACAACCCTTGTATAAACCGGTTCAGCCGGATTGGGGACCGGTCCGTCAAATCCGCAGCTCTAGTACAAAATAGAACGCGAGAAGCCAGGTGAGTGCTGTCAGCGATCCCAGTGAGACAATAATCAAGCGCAAGTGGAGTTCCAATCGGTAAGAGACCGTCTTGAACAAGCAGATGAGGGAATCGTTCCATCAAATCACCGGGGCGAGCAGGAATCCGGCGGACAAAAGCAAGGGGGCCGCGAGTACCGCTCGCCGGTGGCGTCGCCCGAGTTAAAATCGTGATGCTTCAAACTCCGCCGCATCAAGGCCCGCACCCATGCGCGAGAGGCAATCAGTCTTCGGGGAAAAGGTGCTCAAGTCGATGTGAAGGCGAACGAACCCCGCCTTGCCGATGCTTGGTCCCTTTGCACGGGGAGGTGCCGAAAGCCGCGGGACGTCTCGCGACGGCGCCCGGTCTCCTGGAACAATCGGCGCGCGCCCCGATCAGGACATCAGCCGACCACCAAGAATGCTCCTTCAGAGATTGTCGCCCCTCGGCAGCCGTTCGAAATGGGCCGCGCCGTGAGGGTGCGTACCACGTTGGAGGATCATCGGTAGTCTCGTGGCGCGCGCGACGCGCTTGTCTCCGCTTGGCGTGGTATCGCCGCTGCCTTTACCAGGATTGCCGGCAAGGCCGGAACACAGCAGTCATTTCTAAGTTCAGCGCGACGAACTCCGGCGAAGTAGATGGTGTCGCACGCCGACTTTGGCGCGTTGTTCGTGTCCGAGGTGCCTCGTCGGCTCTCGGGTCCAACTGGAACCGCGCCGCGAACGACCGCCGACCTCCAAGCCGGCCGTTCACCGGCGCTTGTTTTCCATGGAATCCCACTGGCGTTGCTTGCGTGACCTTGGTTTCAAGCTCTTCCAGGTCCGATCCAGGAAGCGAAGGAAGCGGGTGACGTCCATCAGGCGATCGACGACCGAGCTCAGGTTGCCGAGCCGTTCGTTGATAATCTCATTGGCGGTCAGCGCGACTTCGGCGGGTCCATACTCGGGAAAGTGCGCGCAGAGATCGGCATAGGGGTTGGACGCATCGCGGCCGACAATGTCGATCTTGCCCTTGCGAAACATCAGTCGCAGCAGCACCTGCTCGAACGTCCAGTCGTGAACATCGAGAACCTTATAGCGCTCGCTGCGCTTCGAAGAGAAGCCGGCCAGCGTTATCCTGGTGCGAAGATTGAGCGTCGTCAGCCAGAAACAGAGCGCAAATCCCGTCGTCGGCACGCTCGAGCGGGGATAGAAAGGCGTGAAGACATCCGTCAGATCGAGGTGCCTGACATGAACATCGCCGAAGTCGGACGCCGGGCTGAGCTGCTCGTTGGGTCCGGCCTTGATGTTCACCACTCCATGAAAAGTGCGGGTGTCGAAATAGGGCAGAACCTTATCGACCTTGCCGCTCTTGACGAGATTGGCGCCCAGCGTTCCGCTTCTCGAGAAGAGCATGGAATGGCGGGTGAAGGGCTCGCTCAGAACCTTGAAGACCTTGTTGAAGAAGATGAAGAGCGTGGTGTCGGGAAAGCGCCTTTTCAGCTCCTCGATATCCACTTCATCGCTGTTTGCGACCAGAACGACATCGCTATACTCCGCCAGCAGGGATTTCCACTCCTCCACGGCAGCGGCAGCGGGGTTGGCCTTCTCGAAGCGAGCGTCTCTGTCGATCATTCTACTCTCCTTAGCGTCTTGTGTTCGGTAGCTCGGGCCGCATCGCTTGGGGCCCCGTCGCGTCGGGCAATGGACGCTTTTTGACCAAACGCGCGGGGGAACCCACATAGACACCAAACGGCTCCGTCGCTCCCTTGATGACGCTATTCGCGCCGATGACGCAGCCGTCGGCGATATTGCTGCCGGCAAGCACCTTGGCGCCGGCGCCGATCCAGACATCCCCGCCGATCACCACCCTGCCCTTTTTGATCGGCTGATCCTTGATGAGAACCGTGGCATCCTCGTAGCCGTGCTCGAACGAGATAATGACGACATGCGCCGCGATCCTGGTACCGTCGCCGATCCTGACGCCGCCATGTCCCAGCACGATCGAGTAATCGTTGATCGAGACATTGTTTCCGATCTCGATCTTACCGCTCTGCGCATCGAGGACCACGCCACTTTGAGTGAAGAGCCGGTCACCGATTTCGATCTTGCCGTGCCGATAGCGAAGCTTTGGCAGATACCGCATGTTCGGTCTCGTCCCGATCCGCAGCGATCCGCCCGACAAAGCGGCGCGGAGGCGGACCAGAAATCCGAGGTTCACGGGTCACACAGGCGCGAAACGGGGGTCGAGCGCGCGTGCCGTTTCCAGCCAGACATCCGCGTATTCGACGTCCTGCCAATTGTGGAACCACGGGCCGCCATTGGTGTAGTGGACGGCCTTCGGAAGGCCTTGGCTCGGCTTGGTGCTCCACCCCTCCAGCCAGTTCCATTCTTCCGGTATCTCGCCGATCTCGCTGTCCTTTGCCCATTGCAAACGATGAAGATAGGCACCGGTCTGTGCATTGACGAGCTCGGGTGTCAGCTGGCGGGTGGAAGGATGCTCGCAATTGAACAGCATGAACGAGGACCAGTTCTTGCGAGGGTAATTGGTCTGCACCTTGCCATCCATCTTCACGCCCTCCTTGGGCGTATAGTCGTGATGAACGCAGGCGACGGCCTTGCTGTCGTCCTTGTAGCGCAGGAGGTCGGCGACATCGCCGAAGAACAGGAAGTCGCAGTCGCAAAACAGCGCCCAGCCCTTGTAACCGGCGAGCCAGGGCGTGAAGAAACGGGAATAGGTGAACTCGGTCGAAGCCAGAGGATCGACTTCACGGGTGTAAACACCACGATCGACCAGCTCCTGCAGCTTGATGGGGTGAACCTCGACGTCGATTGATGCGTTCTTGAGCAACGTGGCCTTGGCAACCTGGTAGGCAATATCCTCGCGGGAATCCCATCCAATATAAACTCTTAGTTCGGCCATTCATCAATTCTCCATGCAGTCCGAGGACAGAAGCTAAAGTGAGCGATGTGGAATGCTTGACCGTAATGTCAACATCTTGAAGTCGAGAAGAATCAGGACCTTTGTGGCGTTCCCACGTACTCGCCCTCTCTCCACTCGCTGCGCGCCTGTTAAGGAGACTGATACGGGCGGCACCTGACGAGCGGTGGCCATGACTGGACAAACCGGTTTGCAGCGATCGCACAGACCGCACGCGCCCAGGCTCGGCGGTGACCATCGATGGCGAAGAAGGTCGAGGTCTCGAAGCCAAACGATCTGCTCGCGGCCCTCCGCGAGAGTGCCGGACTTCTCAAGGCTGGTGCGGCCGCCGACACCAAACCCAAACGCGGCGCGCCAATGCCAACCACGGCAGGGGTGTTGCGGCCAACGAACCGTAGTCGTGTCCCGGCCATCGACGCTATCGTCATCTGCCTCAATCCGCCATACACCAGCCACCATATCCCAATCTTGATTGAACTCGTTGACGGCCAGACCGTTGTCGATAAATCAAACGAGGACAGAGGAGCCACGAGACAATGGCAGAGGAACAAGATCTTGATGCCGCGGGGTTCGAGGACCAACTTTCCGCGATGCCCGATGAGGAACTGTTCGCGCTGATGCGGAAACTCGAAGACGAAAGCGAAAACATACCCTCCGAAGACCGTGACAGCAGCGAGGTCTTTGTCAGGATCGCGATGGTCGAAACCGCGATCGAGGAGCGATTTCCTGGACAGCTATTGGCGCCATATAAAGACTGGCGGCAGCGGCGGATAGATAGCTGAGGAGCGAGGATCGTGACAAATGGATCCGACGATGCCTAAAGACTGTTCCAGGACATATTGGACACGGTAGGACAGAAAGTGCAGCTAACGCGGAGGAGGCGCTTGCGATCTTGCAAGAACCGCCCGTCGATGTGGGCGCCACCGGCATCCCCCGGGTGGAAGGTAACGAGCTGATGGTGGATGTGGTCACGCTGGGAAAGCCTTGCGATTAGTTCGCTCCGGCAACAGCGATCGAACAGATCCAACGCACATCGCGGAAGTAGCACTCATCTCGGATATTCGCGGTCATCCCTGCTGGACGCCGACTGAAATCTCACGGCGTCCTTGCCGGCCGCCTTCGCATTGTAAAGAAGCGCGTCGGCCTCGTTTAGCAGTTCCGAAACGTCGCGCTTGTCGGGCGTCCAGATACCGCCGATGCTCACGCGGACGTCAGCGATATGATTGGCGATCGCGATAGGTTCCCTCATCCGCGCGAGGATCCGTTTAGCTGCCGCCTCCCCCGCTGGTTGATCGCCCGCGATAACCACCACGAACTCATCGCCCCCGGTACGTGCCACGAGATCTTGGACTCTGACAGATGACGTCAGGCGCGACGCGGTGGTCTTCAGGACAACATCTCCCATGGCATGACCATGCGCATCGTTGACCTCCTTGAAGCCATCGATGTCGAGGGCAAGGACAGCGACGCCAGCGGCGGATTGCAAGGCCGCGAATTCGATCGACAGCCCACGCCGGTTTAGCAACCCTGTCAACGCATCCGTTCGCGCCGTCTCCTCCAGCATCTCGATCCGGCGTCGCTCCTCGGTGAAATCGATGGCCATTCCGACAATTTTCACTGGCCGACCGTCGCTATCGCGTAAAAGTCGGCGATCACAGCGCATCCAGCGTTCGCCCTGAACGGTCTCCAGACGATACTCCGCGACATTCTGATCGAGCTTACCTGTGATCAGCGGCGTCAGATCCGCCTGGGCGCCATCATTGACGTTGACCCTGTTGACGTAGCGCTCGAGGTCGAGCCGCGCGGCGGTCGGCCCGCCGATAAATTGAGCCAGTCGATCGGACGTCTCAAACTTGCCCGTGAGGATGTCCATCTGCCAGAAGCCACCACGGACGGCCTCAAGCGCCAGTTCAAGCTGCGCTGCCCGCTCGGCAAGCTGACGCTCATGCTCCTTGTGGCGCGTGATGTCTTCGATCTGGGATATAAAGCGTACAACCTCACCATCGGCATTGCGCATCGCGGCCACGTGGATCAGGACGTGAACGAGTTCGCCGAAGGGTCTTAGATAGCGCTTCTCGATCGTGTATCCGTCCCGTTTTCCCCGCAGGACCTGCTGGAACAGGATTAGGTCTGCCTCGATATCGTCTGGGTGGGTGAAGTCCTTGAAATGTGTCCCGAGCACCTTGTCGATAGGAAGCGATAGAAGCTTGGCGAAAGCGGCGTTGCCGCGAATGATGCGCCCCCCGAGATCCACGAGAGCGATCCCGATTGGAGCGTTCTCGAAGGCAAAATCAAAAAGCGCCAGGCGGGTCTCAGGATCGTCGGCCGTAGAGGCTTGCGCCACTTTCTCTCCTCCATATACAAGAGCTGCACGGCGTTACTTGTGCTTTAGGAGATGATAATCAAGGTGCGAGGAGGCTCCAGCGCGAGGCAACCCTCACTGAGCGCCAGTGGCGATATGCGAGATGGGCCTCATTGCCGGGGCGACGCGGCACGCCTCCCAAATGTTTCCTCAGCGCTCGCGGATTGGTGGTCTTGATCTTGAACCGGACCAAGCAGTGAGTACTTCGCGATGTTTCGATCAACCCAAAGGTTCAGAGTCTCGCCAAGAATATTGACGAGCTGGCCCTGCCCTTCGCACGTCAGGCTCGTTATTGCGAGCATCTCCTGGAGGGCGTCTCGGAGGATCGGCGTGATCTTTTCTTCCGAAAAGATGGCCAAGCTACATCCTCTATGCCGATGTGCGGGAGCTGTCCATCTTCTCGCCGTAAAGCCCGATCCGAGCCCCGCTGTTCTCGCGCATGGATATGGTGTCCTGCCGCAACCTGCTGATCTTTTCGGGCCCCGACATCCAGAACCTGGTAGTCCTGGCCGCCTGCCCGCGTTACCGACGGCGCTTGCCGCGCCAGGTGAAGACGGCAGGCCGCTAGTCTGGAAGTAGAGCGGTCAGGCCGATCCGTTCCGGTTTTTCCCGCAGCCGCCACGGCCTCGGCCATTTAGCGGCCCATGTCGCGCCGGTCTCGTCGGTCGTCGGACCAACGCGCATCACCGACCGTTCCGTAACGTTAAAGGCGACGGGCGTGACCGGTAGGACGCCGGTTGCCTCGAATGTCGACGAGCTGCGTGACAGCCGCGCATCCTCCGAGACCGATTGTGAGCCTTGAAATCCTGCCAATTGGCAGTATATTGATTGTCAACGGAGGCTGACATGGTCGTAGCGCAAGCAATTCATGATAATGGGGTTCCACAGTCACCTGTAAACCTCGGCGACGAAGGGACGCGTGGACGGCTGACCCCGGCAGCGGTGTCTGGCGTCGTTCGATTGGCCAAGATGTGGCGCTTAACCAGCGTCGAGGTTTGCGCACTGATGGGTGATGTTTCAGAGCGCACGTGGTTCAGAATGAAGAAAGGTGAGTGGAGCGGAAGTCTTTCGCAAGACACATTGACGAGGGTTAGTGCCCTGATTGGTATTTTCAAGGCGCTACGACTGCTTTTCTCTGAAACCCTTGCCGACGAATGGATCAGACTTCCAAACAAGGGACCGCTTTTCGAAGGGCGCCGGCCGATTGACGTCATGATTGAAGGTGGCATCCCGAAGCTGCTTCTGGTGCGACGCCATGTTGATGCATTGCGGGGTGGTCTGTGATCGAGCCTGCTCGCACGGACATCGTTCAGCGAGATACCGTACGCCTGATACCGACAGCTAGGCTCAAGGAACCAGTGTTGCTGGCACTCGCGCCCAATCCTGATGCCATGGAGGATTTGGCCGAGCTGGAGGGAGCCACCAGCAGCCGCCTCCAGGCTCAGGAAGGTGGTTTGCTGGATCTCGATCGGAAAGAACTTGTGTTTGGCCGCCCAGGCCATACGTTCATCAATGCCGCCTTCACATACACTCGGCCTGGCGGCAACCGGTTCAACGATGACGAACGCGGCGCATGGTATTGTGCCTTTCAAGCGGAAACGGCCTTAGCCGAGGTCACTTTTCACCTCACAAAAGAACTTGCGGCGATCGACCGGTGGGAGAACGTCACGGACTACGCTGAGCTGCTAGCTGATTTCATCGGGCAATTCCACGACCTTCGCGGTAGTGCTTTTTCAACAGATGACAGTTTAACGGCCGACCCCGCCGTCGCATATCCCGCGGGGCAGGCGCTGGCCAGATGGCTACGAGTGGAAAAGGACAGCCCAGGTCTAATCTATCCTTCCGTCAGATCACCGGGTGGGACATGCCTCGTGGCGTTCCATCCTTCCTTGATCCAAAACCTACGCCAAGGTGGAACATGGCGGCTCGAATGGCAGGGTTCTCCAGAACCGGAAATTTCGAGGCTTTAGGCGATCGTACATATGACGAACGCGATATATCTCGATGGTTTGGCAACTTTCCAAAAGCCCAAGGGGCCATGCTCTCGAGGAAACAGTTGTCCAAACCGGGAATGTGGTGGCTCCCAACGCTTCGGATGAATGAGAAAATTTGGGCGGGCTTATGCGCTAAACAAATTGAGCAGGTTTCCTGGCGCGCTGTTGGCGATCGAGAGAGATTGTATCGCTAGTTTCCGCTGCGTCTGCTTCGCGGCTAGTTTTGACGATTCTTCTTCCATATCCGCATCAACCAATTGCCCAATGCCAGACGACAGCGAGTCCCGTAGATCGCCGATAAATCTCTCCTGAATGCCGATGCGTGATGACAACGATCCTAGGCGCGAGGCCACCTCGGTCATCTTCGACACCATGGCCTCGGTAACGACCAACATTTCCTGGATCTCGTCGTTTGTCGTGTCCTCGGACAACTCCATCTCACGATGCGATTGATGGCGCGCGCCATTGAACAGGACCCAATCGCTCGCGGTCCCCAGCCTATCGGCGAAGGCGGAATTCGTGATGATCCCGGAATCTCCACTCTCATCATCGATTAGAAAGGAAACGTCGGGCGTGTCCCAGTCGGAGTTGAGATCGTAAGTCATCGTTTGGACGGAAACCGCGCCGCTCGTATCGCGGGCAATGCCAGCGGCGATGGAACGGTCCACGTTGTCTGCCGTTGAATTGATATAAAGCCAGTTCTGTCCTGAAAAGGATGCGGAGACGGCGATGGCGCGTAGTTGATTCTTGAGTTGGCTCAGCTCGTCGTTGACCTTCGCCTTGTCAACGCCGTTCTCGGTGGCGGCAACGAACCTCGCTTTGATCTCCGACATGACATCGATCGCCTGGCTCATGCCCGCATACGCGGTGTCGACCATGGCGGCGCCGAGGCCCAACGCGTCGCTGACAGCTGAGAGTGCTTCGTTGTCGGAGCGCATCGTCGTGGCGATCGACCAATAAGCGGCGTCGTCCGAAGCTCGCTCGACGCGAAACCCGGTTGAAACTTTGCGTTGTGTCTCCGTGAGGTCCGAGGCAACTGCTCGGAGTGTCTGGAGGGCAATATCGGCGGAACTGTTGGAATTGATGGACGACATCCGAATCTCAGATGAACATGGAAATCGCGAGTAGGGATGATGATGCTTCACGCATCTTTGAGATGAATTTTATCGCCGAAAGTCGCTTAAAAAATTCTTACCTCATTAAGCAAAAAACATGCAAGTCAGGGCGCGACGTCAGCGAGGTGGTGCTTTCCTCACACCTTGACGACGCGTGCTCGAGCTTCCCGAGCCGGTCGCTTCCGTGCGGCCATGAGGTTTCACCAATTGCCGTGATCTCTTCGTATGCGCAGGTGCTTGTGCTAGGTGAAGCTGATGCTCAAGGATATTGCATATGGCTAGAACTCTGATCCGACCCGGTGGACGCAGCGAGCGTATACAAATCGCGGTTCATAAAGCAGTAAAGGATCTGATGGCCGAGCGGCCCGAGGAATAACTCACGATCGCCATGATTGCCGCGCGTGCGGACGTGACCCCGTCGACGATCTACAGGCGTTGGTCAAGTCTCTCACAACTGCTGAATGATGTCGCTGGCGAACGGTTTGTTTCGATTCAGTTCCTCCAGATACGGGCAGTTTGCGAGGCGATCTTGAAATCTGGGTTGAACAAACCGTCGATGACTTTTCCTCCGCCGCTCTTTGTATGCTGTTTCGAGAGCGTCTGGCGAACAAGAAAATGGCAGAGGTGGCGGCCGGGTACATCTATATGAACTTGCTGTATCTGTGCGACCGGTGCGAGCGTCGGGGCGAAGTTGCCCCTAATCCCGACAGATTGATTGACCTTATCTTCGCCGCTCGTATATCGGATGTTCTTCGTACATCAATCGGTTCCCAAGTTATATCAGATGGACTTGTCCTCAGTCCTAGGACAGAGGACAGTGTTCATGACGAGCCAAGATATCCTCGTCCTGCTAAAGCTGGTAAGCCTACAAGACCAGGAACTCACCAAGGGCATTGATCAGTTGCGATCGGAATCCGTGGGTGAGACCCATATTCTGTTCGGAACCTAGAGGCACTACTCGGGTCAGCAAGACCGAAATAGCGCAGTCGATCAAGCGCAGTGTTGCTTCAGGCATCGCGAGAAAAGACAACAGCAAGAACGAGCCTCGGCCAAGCCGAAGGAACCTATCGAAGACGTGCTGGCAGGCGACGAGCCATTCACGCCGACGATTGAGCGGAAGTTCGATATCTTCTACTTCCGCAGCGACATCTGATATAGCAGGACCCAGCGTTGTTGCTTTTGAATAGCCGCTACCCATGTAAAGGTTGAGCTTCTATGGGGTCGGATGTTGCCATCTCAATAGATCCTTGCGTCGTGCAGGCCTATGTATTATATAGGAATATTGAAAGATCGCGGTGAAAACGATGTCCAGTGTGGCAATCAAGGTTCTGTCGACGGTGAACGCTCCCTATGGGACGAACCTTTCGGCCGAGCAATTGGCTGCAAAGATTTCCGATCCAGCAAGCGTCGAAAATTTCGATCCGTCAGCATTTTCCTTCTACTCCGAGGTCGATGAAGGCCTTCAGAATTCGTTTCTGAGCGAAATGCATATTGATCGTTCCGAAGCGGCTGAGATTGCGCGGAAATTCTCTGCTCTCGCAGGATACTCGATGGCGTTGGCCGCTTAGTGGTCTCGCCGTCTAAAAGTCAGTGGGAAAGCCTGTTTGATCAGGCAGTAGCGATCATAAATCAAGCCAATCGCGAATTTAAGCTCGTTGACGATTGGAGCTTTGGCGGAGGAACCGCCTTGATGATCCAGATCGATCAACGGGAGAGTTTCGACGTGGATATATTTATCGACGATCCTCAACTCCTTCCTTACCTCAATCCACAGGTCCAAGGCTACACATTGGACCTGAACCCCGACGATTACGAAACAGACGGGACGAAGGCACTCAAGATAGTATTTGCGGGCGTAGGCGAGATCGATTTCATCTGCGCTCCCGCATTGACTGACTATCCGACGACAATGGTCCCTGTGCGGGGCGTGTCGGTGGCTCTCGAAACCCCCGCCGAAATCGTTGCGGAGAAAATCTACCATCGCGGTTCATCTATGCAACCGCGCGACATGTTCGACATAGCCTGTATCGTAGAGGCGTTTGGCGAGCAGTGCCTTCTCGACGCGCTCGCGCCGTTAAAGGAACGCGCTGCCGTTGCTCTGGAAGTCGCGGAAAAGATGGACCACCGGCTTGCAAAAACGCTGATGGGCAGTCTTCTTTTTCGTGAGAATTTCTCCCACATCCCAAGCCAAGGTCGCGCGATCACGATCAAGGTTCTCGAGGCTGTCTGCGCTTACGATCCGGCGTCGACCAACAAGGTTGGAACGACGCCCTCTCCGAAGTGACCGTGTATATCGCCAAGAGGAACGAACATCGCCGGGATGACTGATACCCTGACCCCGGCCGCCCGCTCCGCTCGAATGGCGCGGATCAAGAACAAGAACACGAAACCCGAGATGAAGGTTCGAGGGCTCGTTCATTCCCTGGGGTTCCGGTACCGTCTTCATGGGAAGAACATTCCGGGCAGGCCGGATATGGTCTTTTCTGGTCGGCGGAAGGTGATATTCATTCACGGCTGTTTCTGGCATCGCCACGCCGATTCGGACTGCGCCCTCGCGCGCATGCCTAAATCGAGGCTCGATTTCTGGAAACCAAAGCTTGAACGCAACGCCGAGCGTGATGGCGAGACTATGGAACTGCTTCGTCGGGCTGGATGGGACAGCCTGGTGATATGGGAATGTGAGCTGCGTGACATGGTCGCGGTCGAGCAAAAAGTGGTGGGGTTTCTCTGCGATGAAGTCGATTGAATTGTTCGCCGGAGCCGGAGGCCTTGGGCTGGGCCTGCACTCGGCTGGGTTTCGTCCAGCGAACGTCTTCGAGTGGGACCGCTATTGCTGCGACACCATCCGGGAAAACCAGGCTCGTGGCGTGAACGCGGTAAAGGGCTGGAAAGTGGTTGAAGGCGACGTCCGCCAGTCCGATTTCTCGCGGTTCGAGGGCAAGATCAGTCTTGTTTCCGGAGGTCCACCCTGCCAACCGTTTTCCATGGGCGGAAAGCACGCCGCCTATGATGATGCCCGTGACATGTTTCCCCAGGCCATCAGGGCGGTGCGCGAAGCGCGGCCCAGTGCGTTCGTGTTCGAGAACGTCAAGGGGCTGACACGGGCGACCTTCAGCAATTACTTTGAATATATCCGACTGCAGCTTGAACATCCGGAGATCGTCAAGAGGGTCGACGAGCCTTGGCAGGACCACTTCGCGAGGCTGGAGCAACATCACAGCAGCGGCAGCCACGATGGGCTGAACTACCGGGTTGTGACGCAACTGTTGAACGCCGCCGACTTTGGGGTGCCGCAGCGACGCGAACGCGTCTTCTTCGTTGGTTTCCGGGAGGACCTTGGCATTTCCTGGAGTTTCCCGCGACCGACGCACTCGCGCGAGGCGCTCATCTGGGACAAGGCCTCCGGAGCTTATTGGGATCGAGCCCGGATCGCGAAAAAGGATCGCCCTGCCCTCGGGATCGACACCTCCCGCCTTGATCCCGACCGCGCACCGGGGGAACTTGCTTGGATGACCGTGCATGAGGCGATTTCATCATTGCCGGAACCAGGGCGCGCCCATTCGGACATGCCAATCCACAACCATAAGGCCCAGCATGGGGCGCGCTCGTATCCAGGACACACCGGTAGTCCGTTGCACGAGCCCGCCAAGACGTTGAAGGCCGGTGTGCACGGGGTTCCTGGCGGCGAGAACATGCTGTTGAGACCAGACGGGACCGTGCGATACTTCACGGTGCGCGAGAGCGCTCGCCTTCAGACGTTCCCCGACGATTATGTGTTCCACGGATCGTGGAGCGAAACCATGCGGCAACTGGGCAACGCCGTTCCGGTGAACCTGGCGAAAGTGGTCGGTGGTTCCGTGGCGGCGCATTTAAAGGCCGCCGCATGAATGGTGGACCCTACAATCCGCTAGACAAAATCAATCTTGCCCGAAGCATCGAGACGGAGTTGCTATCGCGACAGGCGGTGGGCTTCGACCAACTCAGTGATGTTCGTGGGGCGGGTGTCTACGCGATCTATTATTTCGGTCATTTCCCCGCTTACGCGACGATCGCGGCGAGGAACCTGGACGGGAAGTTCGCGCAGCCGATCTATGTCGGCAAGGCCATTCCCAAGGGCGGTCGAAAAGGCGGTATCTCGGCTGACGCCCTTGCTGGGAAGCCGCTTCTCGACCGCTTGGGACAGCATGCTTCCTCGATCGACCAGGCGACAAATCTTTCCATCGCCGACTTCGCGGTTCGGCACCTGGTGGTGGACGACATCTGGATCCCGCTGGGCGAAAACATGCTCATCGAGACCTACAAGCCAGTTTGGAACCGGGCATTGGATGGTTTTGGCAACAAGGATCCGGGACGTCGTCGCGCCACGCAGTACAAGTCTCCCTGGGACGTACTGCATCCCGGCCGAAGGTTCGCGGAGAAGCTCGCGGACAGCGGCTTATCCGAGGAGTTCCTCGCCGAGCGTGTGGACGACTATCTAAACAACCGACCCATGAAGCGACTGCCCAGGGTGGTGGAGGAACAACAGGCGGAAGAACAAGGAGAAGCCGAGCAGGGCGCGGATGATGGCCTACGTCATCTCGGAACAACGGATCATATCTGATACTGTCAGCGGGCAAATGACGGTAAGAGATCGTAGACACACTGCGCAGCGGCCGGGAAACGCCTAGACCACCATGCGTGGAGGGAGCGTGTCTTCAATCCATCCCCATCACCGGCGAGGGCGGCCACCCGAGCCGGCGCTTCTTCTACTTACAAGAAGCCGGTATAGTCATAAGACAAGCGTGTCGCGATCCTTCGGGTTCGCTCGTCACGCTTTAAGTTTTTGTTCTGTCGCATGTCGCAAAACCGCCGCACGTTTCGCGGCGATACTTTAGGATTCTAAATCGGGGGCCTGGCTGAGCGTGAGCGATACCCAAGCAGTGTGAGCTTGAGAGTGAATTCTCGCAGGTCACCCGACCATTCGACAAAGCCAAGTTCGCGCGCTTTGACCGCCGTCTTCAATCCGACCCCGTGTGGTAATGACTTGAAGGATCTGCGTGATAGGCTGTTCAGGAGAAAGGCCAGGCGCCCATCAAGGAGGATTTCGCTTCGTGACACAGGGAAGCGCTCATCTCAAGCCTGCCTGCTTCTCGAATTGCCGCTCACGAGCCGGATATGCTGCTCGGCAGGACGAGCCACTTCAACACCAGGCTCGCGGATGGTCTTGCGACGGTTCAGCTTGAAGCGGCCCACCAGTCCCGCGAGCTGCTCGGAGTCGGACGCCAAGGCATGGCTTATAGCCGTCGTCTCTTCGACCATGGAGGCATTCTGCTGTGTCATCTGGTCGACGGAGTTCACGGCTGCGCTGATCTCGACAAGACCGACTGACTGCTCCTTCGCGGCAGTGGTAATTGCCTCCACTTTCACATCGATCTCGCTGACGAAGCTGTCGATCCTATGCAGTGCATCGACGGTCTCGGCGACCATCTTCACGCCATCGGAAACGTCTCCCGTGGAAAGCTGGATAAGGCCCGCGATCTCCTTTGCCGCCGTCGCGGATCTTTGCGCGAGTTCGCGAACTTCCTGCGCGACCACGGCGAACCCTTTGCCTGCCTCCCCTGCCCTGGCGGCTTCCACGCCTGCATTCAGAGCGAGCAAGTTCGTCTGAAACGCGATCTGATCGATGACGCTGATGATCTGGCCGATCGCCGCCGAGGAGTTCTCGATCCGGGACATCGCCTTGATCGCCTCCTGGACGACGGCCGTCGATGCGGTCGTGCAGCGACGTGCGTCCCGGACGAGGTCGCGCGTCTCCGCGGTACGTTCACTCGACGCCCGGACGGTTGCCGTGACCTCTTCTAGCGCGGCGGCGGTTTCTTCAAGCGCGGCGGCCTGCTGTTCGGTGCGCCGTGACAGATTGTCGGCCGCCTCCCTCATCGCCTGGGAGTTCTCGGTGATGTGGCGGGTCTTGCCGAGCACCTCCTCGAGCGTCGCCTGGAAAGTCGCGATCGAACTGTTGAAGTCGTGTCTTAGAGCCTCGAACTCAGCCGAGAACGGCACATCGATCGTCATGCGGATGTTGCATTCAGCAAGCCGCCCCAGGCCCGCGCCGAGGGTGGTGACAACCTCCTCCAGACTGGCCGCCTGCTCGGCCTGTTGCTGTTCCCGCAGTTCGCGCTCCTGCTCCGCGCGTTCGCGTGCAGCGTCCATCTCCTCACGCAGCCGCAACCTGTCGAGAGAGGATTGGCGGAATACTTCGACGGATCGAGCCATGACCCCGATTTCGTCCTGGCGAGCCATGTAGGGGACGGCAACCGTGAAGTCGCCCTCGGCCATTTGTCCCATGTACGCCGCGAAAGCGCTTAGGGGCGCGACGGCGCGGCGTCGGATGAACAACAGGCCCGCCGCAAAGATGGCGATGGATGCGACGCCGCCCGTCATCGCCATTCGGCTGTAGAAGGCATCCTTGGAGGCCGCGTAGGCCTCGGTCTCAGCGATCTTCTTGTTCGTGGCCGATACAAGCTCGTCTACAGCTTTTTGGTGGACGTGGAACCGCTCCTCGAGCGTGTCCAGAGTATCGCGCATCCGCATATCGTCATGGGCCGCGGCCGCGGTGAAAAACGGCCCAGTCAAGGCTACCCAGAATAAATCCGCTGTATCCGCCGTGCCTTTGATGCGCTCCTTCAGATCTCCGGGCAAGTCCGACTTCTCCCAAACCCCCCGACGCTCATCGTAGGAGGCCTTCAATGCCTTGATCTTTTCGAGGTTCCCGAGCGTTACGTCCTTGTAAATGAACGCCTCGCTGGCCAAACCGTAAGCCTCGACGACGTAAAGCGGAGGCGGTAGCACGTCGGCCACGAGATCCTTGTTCTGTTCGACGCGAAGGGAGACCGGGCCTCCCACCTTGAGTTCGCCGAGCGCAGTTCGTTGCAACCCCAGCGCAGTCACCATCCCCAAAGGCACGACGAGGCCGAAGGCAAGCGTAAGGCGAGAGATCGATAATGTGGTCATGTCCCGAACCGAGGTGAGAGAAACGTCTGCTTGGGAAGAATGCGTGCGAGCGTTTGCTCAGGCGTAAATTTTTAGCCCGCTTGAAAGCGATCTTTCTGAGCACCTATTGCTCTTGACCTCCACAAAGAACACCCTGTGCTCACAACTCGGTTGTCCGGCCGATTCGGAGAGCACGAAGTGCTCAAACATAAAAGTCCCCGGGAGCCAGCATGCCTATCCGCACAGCCACCACACCGGACAAAAGAACAAAGCTGCTTGAGGTGTTTCTGGGGGCCGGGTCGTGGACCTACAGCATCCAGGCGCGGGATATCTTCTGTTCGCCAGGCCTTTACGCGCTGCTCGGCTTGGATCCACATACCGTCATACCAAGCCGCGATCTTTACGACACCATGATCCACCCGGAAGATAGGTTGTCTCATGACGAAATCGTGGAGCGGGCCGAAGCTGGAGAGCTAGCGGTTCGTCGCTTTAGGATGATCAGGCCCGATGGCCGTCTTCTCTGGCTGGAGAGTAAGTCGCAACGTGAGTACGACAGGCAGGGAGGGCTGAGCTTCCTGCACGGCGTTGTCCAGGATGTGACGGACGATCAGAAGGTCCGCTCCGAGAACGCTAGGATCCGGCAAGCTGTCATGTCGATGAAGAAGATCACCGGAGCAGACTTCTGGCGCACCGATGCCGAAGGCCGGATGCTCGATACCGCTAATTGGGCGCAGTTTACGGGTGTCCCTCCTGAACGTCTGAAGGATCATGAGGCCTTACCCGCGATCCATCCCGATGATCGGGATATCGTCAGGGAGGCGCGGAAGACAGGGATACGGCTGAAGCAGGAGGTCCAGTTCACCGTGCGCGTGCTTGGTGCCGACGGAAACTATCGCAATGTGGAGCACAAGGTCATCCCCGTGGTCATGGACGGCCAGTTGGTTGAATGGCATGGCGTGTCCTGGATAGACAAGCAGGCGGTTTCAGACAGCGATGAGGCGCCGTTGCTCCGCGCCTGTCACATACGAGCGGCGCGAGCCCTCATCGGCATGACAGCGCGTGAACTGGCGGAAGCTGTCGGTCTCTCATTCTCGACGATCCGCCGCATCGAGGATGATGTCGATACACCGAGGTCGTCAGCCATGGACAAGATCAGGTTCGAATTGACGCGCAGAGGGATCAGTTTCAACGCTAGCGCCGACGGCGCCGTGACGATTGCATTTAAGTCGGGAACCGGAAGATAGCCCGAGCCACCCGCGGCGAGACTTGTAGCCAAACAGCTAACATCCGAGCGTCGTGACCCGGTCAAGGTAGCGAAATCGGTGCTTCTCGCGCAACAGCACCCATTTTTTGTAGCTGCATGACCATCTTGGCGATGTCGTACGGCTTATCGAAGAAAATGGCCCGCTCCGGCAACTCGTGAATCCGTGGTCGCTGCATCCCGGATACGACGATGATCTCCACGGGAGGCCACCTGTCCCGAACAGCGGCGGCTAGCTTCAGCCCGTCCATGCTCCCGGGCATATCGACGTCTGTCATAAGGATCCGGATGCCCGGGACCGTTTCCAACAAGATGACTGCCTCGTCCGCATTGGACGCTTCCAGGACCTCGAACCCCGCCTCCTGGGCGACCTCCACGGCGAGCATCCGCACGAGCGGCTCGTCGTCGACAACAAGGACAATGTCACGCATTTTCATTCCTAGCGGTTCGAAGCTCACTAACCTGTTGGCGGCCGTTGGGTTCCCGCAATGCGAAACTAAGGTCGAACACAAGGCCATCCGCTCTGAACTCGGTTCGGCTAGAGGCGCGGGCCGCGGCCGGGAAAGCGCGTTCGATCAGGACGCTTCCAAACCCCTTCCGGCTTGGCTCCTCGACCGGTGGGCCACCTGCCTCCCTCCAAGAGAGATCGATGCCTCGCCCGGTATGCGACCAAGTGATGCTCACCCTGCCGTTTTCGGCACCCAGGCTTCCGTACTTCGTCGCGTTTGTTGCCAGCTCATGAACAACCAGGGATAACGGAAGGGCCAGGTCCGCTGGAAGGACGACGTCCGGTCCTTGAACGGTAATCCTGTCGGCATCCGCAGAGTGAGCCCTCAAGGCGGCTGCCAGGACGTCCCTTATCGAAGATGCGGAGCCTTCCCTTGAGAGGATGAGATCGTAGGTGCTCGCCAAAGCCGATAGGCGCTCGGAGAAGGATTGGTAGTGCGCCGGATCAGAGCGGGCAAAGGTTTGCCGGGCGATTGCTTGAACCAGTGTAAACCCATTTTTCACGCGGTGGGCGAGCTCGCGAACCAGGAGACCGCGGTCTTCCTCGGCCTGCTCGTTCTGGACACGTCGTCGCTCAAGTTCGTCAAGAAGCGCATCGAGACTGGCGCCGACCGCGTGAAGCTCGTCGATTGGCTTCATACCCGTTCTGGCGGTTGTCGACCCCGATCTCCAGTCATCCATCACATCTCCAATGCGAACGATGGGTGAAAGGATAAAGCGGTTGCCTATGAAGAGTGCCAGCAGCAGGGAGACGACAGCGCCGAGCACGATCCCCAAGCTGTTGACGATGGTTGCTCTGTTGATCGGTGCAAATGCCTCGGATGTCGAAACGCCCGCGCTGACGTAGAGCGGACTTCGAGGCTGCGCGATCGGTCGGTACCCCAGGACTCGCTCGGTGCCGTCCTGGCTTGTGAGCTGGATGATGCCCGGTTTGTCGGCGTGGACGAGCCCCTGAAATTCGTCAGGGATAACCGTGCCCACGAAACGTTCCGGCAGCGGGACGCGCGCAACCACGGTTCCGTCCTCATCGGCAAGCGTAACGGCACTCCCGGGCGACAGCCCTCTCTCGACTATCCTGTTTTGAAGCCAGTCGAGCCTAATTCCGCTTACGACAACCGCCGCCACCGCACTGTCTTCGACGATCGGCATCGCCAATGGAAGCACGCCGGCTCCCGTCACCCGGCTTTTGGTGTACCTGCCGACGACAAAGTCCTTTGTTTCGATCGCCTTGCGCACATAGTCCCGGTCGGCGAACGCAATCCCGGCGGGGATGGGAATGCTGCCGCAGACCGGGGTTCCGTCGAGTTTCACGACGAAGATCGTCGCTACGTTCGGCACATTGCCGGCAAGCGACCGGAGAGCATCGTTACAGTTGCCGGCGTCCAGATGACGAACCGATGGCATCGACGTTACGGCGACGAGAAGAGACTGCACACCCTCCACGATGCGCTCGACTTCGGATGATGCCTGCCGGGCGGCTTGAGCGGCTTGGGCGCGCACCTCGTCTCCCCGCTGCTGGCGCATCGCATACTCATTGTATCCCAGCATCGTCACGACGGGGACAAGCGCAGCAACCGCCACGGCAACCAGCTTCAGTCTCATCGAATGTCCCTCAAGCTGGCGACGAACCGGCGGTAGCTCGATACAAATAGGGCACTTCACGACATCAGCCGGAGCGCCCGAGGGCTTCGGCTTCAATTGGGGAAGCGCGACACCCATAAACACAAAGAATAGATTCGTTAAAATAGGGCAAGTCCGCGTTTTGCAAGCGGCCGACAGCCCCAAGGAGCGCCGCTCACGCACATAGCGACCCACCCGATGTCGCGCTCTTCTGGTCGCTCCTATCATAACTGGACACGGGACCGCCCGTGGACTTGGGAAAAGGGTTCTTCTAGGGTCGGCCGCCCGCCACTTACCGAGAGAACTTATGAACTTTCCGATTGTCGCCACGGTCATCTCTATGGTCCTCGGTCTCGCGGTGACCCGCCTGCTGAGCGGCCTTGTAACGGTATTCCGGATCCGCGGAACATGCGCGTTCGACTGGGTGCCGATCGCATGGTGCGGCATTCTCTTCGCGATGCAACTGGATCACTGGTGGGCCATCAACCAGCTCCCCGCGTACCGGAATACGTTTCAGTTCAGCGAATTCATATTCCTGGTCATGATGACCCTGATGCTGTTCCTCGCCGCCGCGCTCCTCCTCCCCAGTCGCGCGGAAGACGAGGCACTTGGGCTCCGGGATTATTTTGAGAAAGACGGCCGTTTCGCCCTCCTCTCGATCGCAGTCTACCTGGTATGCGGCTTCGCCTTGAACGTCATCGGATTCCAGAGCGCGGTCGCGTCCGCGTGGGCGTTCATCGACGTTCCAATGATTGTCCTCCCCGCGCTCGCCTTCTTGCTGCGTCAGCGGCGGTACTACGCGATGATCACCGCGATCTACGTTCCGCTCTGCGCGCTTGATATCTGGGTTTCGCTCACGTCCTAGCTTCCGCGACGCGGTGTGATGGGTTCATTACCAGCGAATGAACATCGATTGCGTCCGCGGCGCCCCGGTATGATGCCAGAACCCCGTCCGTCAGGATGGCGATGTTACCACCCAATGTCTGGAGGATCGCGAGCTGGCCGCCACGACAGTCGCCAGCCCCTGCCAGACGCCCGAGATCGAAAACCGGAATGACCTCGCCCTTGAATGAACTGTAACCAGATGGGCCGCTTTCGGATGAGTGCAGGCTGCTCCACTCTTCGGCGCGGGCAACGATCCGCCCGCCGTCGAACGTATAATACTTGTCCCCCAGACGGGCGACGCTCACGTCTGGTCTCAGAAGGTTTGAAAGAAACACGATGCGCTGTCCCTCGAGGCACAGGTCGTTGAAGCGCACTCGTCGAGGATGGGACCACCACCTGGCTCATCATGAGACCAGCCTTCGCCCGACCGACGTTCTTTAGCACCGGATCATGTAAGACGCGGTTGAAGGATTGCCTAAAGTTTGAGCGATTGCTTTTTTTGCATTGGCGTCGCGCCAAGGGCGCTCAACCCATCATGGGGAGCGCCCTAGTTCACCCGGATGTCCGCAGGGCCCGCGAAATCATTTCGCGGCAAGCCGACAATCGTTGGTTCGGGTGGTGACACATAAATGATGTGTCGGCGACCATTCTTCAAGATCAGAGCGTCTTCGCGGTCGTCTCCATCCAAGCGCGATGCTTCTACTCTGGGCCGAAAAAGACCCTCGACGCCGGGACCGCACCCCTCGTACCGAGCGGCTCTCTCGTATGCGGTGACCGTGTTGTCCTCGTTCGTCTTCATGGCCTTGAGGATAGCGGCGTCACCCATCATGTCAGCAAGCGCAATCTTGCCAGTTGCGCGCATCTGCTTCATGTCGCCTTCCGTCGGCGCCGCGATACCCAGCTCGCGGGCCTTTCCCGTGAGCACATGGACATGCGAAGGCTTCACCTGTCTCATGTAATTCGATGGCATTTCCAGTCATCGCGACAAGGAGCTAGCCGATCCGCGGGGTCTTGGCCTTATCGAGTACGGCTTCTTGTTCCTGGCGCGCGCCGCCCGCATTGACGTGACCGAATGCCGCGTCCACCACGAAAGCGGCGAACGCGGGACGCAGCGCTTCGACCGCGTCGCCAGGGGCCAGAGACGCCACATGCAGTCGCTGCTTCGCCGCGCCAAGACGATTCCAATGCGGCGGGAGCGTATTCCAATTGACGAACGAACGGGTTCCCACTTTCACGCCACCGTTAGGCTTTGTCATGGCCAACGGAGGAATCAAGTCTTCCGCTGGGCCAGTTCGATGATGATGCCATCGGGATCGCGCACGAAGGCGACTTTTTGCAGCACTTCGGGATTATAAGCGAAACGCGGCCTCTCTTTGACATCAACGCCAGCCATCTCGAGCCTGGCGAAGGTCCGGTCGACGTCTTCGTATAGGAATGTCAGATGGCGCAATCCGGCGGTATCGTCGGGCACATCCACCGCGCGCTTGACCCCGTTAGTGGGAGCGATGATCTCAAGCATCCCGCCGCCCGCGTCCAGGAAGGCCAATTCCGCGCCGTCATCCGTCTTTTTCCTCAGATGCAGCTTCAGCCCGAGTAGGTCACAATAGAATGTGACCGCGCGATCCATGTTGCTAACGGTCATGCCCACATGTTCGAAGGATTTCAGCATTCGCGACGCGTCCCCTGCTCAACATCGGTCAAGCTCTCGAAACTAGTCGTCGGGAGCCATTCAACAAGGGTGCTGGCAACCTTGGGCCAGAGCAGGTGGCGACCCAATCGCATTGGATCATGAAATCGGACGGCCACCCCGGGGCAAGAACGTACGACAAGCAACCGCGTTACTGGCAACGAGCTGGATTAGATCAGATGGTTCTGGTTTGCATGGCTGGGCTGCAATCAAGGAGCTTCTCGTCCCAACTCTTTGCGTTTATATCGGCGGCACTTGAGGCCGCCTGCCGAATTTTCGGCGTTCGCGGCCTTTGCAACCAACGGGCGCTCCCCAGATTCTGGGTTGAGCGCCCGCGGTCGTTTTAGAGCCACGCGGCTCGGAAGCTTCCTCTTGTGTTGGCGGTCCGAGAGCTTAATCCGCAAGGCCGAAGATGCTCACCGGCCGTTCAAGGCCACGCAGGTTATGCGATCCGAGATCGAGAAACCCTGACGACGAATTTTCCGCGAGTTTGACGAAGTCGGAGGATAGCAACACCGGCCGCTTCAGTTCCTTCGTGAACTCCTCCAGTCGGGACGCGATATTGACGGCGGGCCCAATCGCCGTGAAATCCAGGCGCTTCCTGGACCCGATGTTGCCATACATCACGTCGCCCACATGGACACCGATACCGTACCGCAGCGGCGATTTCCCGCCTTTCATGAGCTCCCCATTCAAGACGTCCATTCTTTGGCGACCATCCTTGATGGCTTCCAATAGATCCGCGTGGGCATTCGGGTTGGAGAGAGGGAACACAGCCAAGAGGCCGTCGCCCATGAATTTCAGGATCTCTCCGCCCCGGGCCTCGACGGGTTCGCACAGCGCCTCGAAGTAGCCATTCAGTATCTCGATGATGTCGTCTCTTGGCCACAGATCGGACAGGGCGGTGAAATCGCGCAGGTCGCAAATCATGATCGCGGCACTGACGGTCTTGCCACTGCCCCGGGTCGTCGCGCCGGCCAGGATCTCCGCGCTCGCATGTGGACCGACATAGGTCTCCAAAAGCGTGCGGGCCATGGCATTCTTCATGCGGATTTCGCTCGCCAGGGCGAGCGCCGGCAGCAGGTCCCGGAGGTAATCGATGTCATGCTCGCGAAACCCGCCGGCTTTCTTCGTGGCGAAGGTGACGACATGACGCTTCCCCCAGGTGTGCTCCATCGGCCAGGCGACATAATCCGTGAAGCCGTCACGGCGAAGCTCCTCGAAAAGAGGATACGCCGCCACCTCGTTGGCGCTCGCGTCAAGGTGTTGTCGAACTTCCGTTGCCCCATTGTATATCTCGGTCGCTGGCCTGCGCAGGAACAGCTCCGTGGTGTCGACATCGTAATCAAATGTGTCGATATGGGCTTCCTGGACACCGGGTTGCCACAGGATCCGGGCGCCCTGCCATTGTGGGTGCTGGATCCTCAGATGAAGCGAAGACCTCGCGACCGGTACGCCGTCGCGCACGAGGCGCTCGCAGAAGTCAACGAGCAAGTTATCCAGGAAACGCTGCGAACTCGTTTCCTTCATGAGCCAGTCCAGGACTGGGCGACGCTCCCTCGGCCATGTACCCCTAGCCTTTGGTTGCGGCGTCATATGCGTAATGGTGCTCATCAGAATCCTCCGAGCACGCATTCTATGGCGGTTGGCGTGAGTGTGAAAGGAAAGATCGAGCAACAGCGGCACCTGGCGGGCATCCAACCTATCCGCCGGAACATACCCGCCGTCGGTTTTGCCCAAGGCGCGAATGTCTTGCCCCCGTCCCCTGCGCGAACGCTCTCCCGGGTCTAGCGATCGCAGGCATGGTATGGCGGCGGGACATCGCTCCGGCCTCGATCGTGCCGCGACGCCAGCTAAACAGGGAGGGATGAGACCTTTCGAGACGCCGTTTCTCAACCCTGTCTCTGTTTGCGTTCGACGAGGAGGATATGGTCCGCGGCGAGCACGACATCATCGCGCTGGTTCAGGACCTCGCAACGCTCGACGACGCGTCCCATGTCGGGGCGCTTCGGATCGTCCTCCTTCATCGAGATCGTCACGCGCGTTCGGATCGTGTCACCGATATGCACCGGACGCACGAAGCGCAGCCGGTCATAGCCATAGGAGAACGCGACCGGATTGATGAGTGTAGCCGTCAGCCCGACGCCGATCGAAAACACCATTGTGCCGTGGGCGATGCGCTGGCCACCGGGAAGCGTCTTGGCGAATTCGGCATCCATGTGATGTGGAAAGAAGTCACCCGTGTGCCCGGCATGGACGACGAAGTCGGTCTCGGTGATCGTCCGGCCGGTCGTCACGCGAACCGCGTTGAGTTCATAGTCTTCGTAATGGATAATTTGCTCGGACACGTGATTACTCCTTCGGCAAGGGCATTAGCGGCGTCGCCGGGCTCCCGCTGGATTGATAGGCGGCCTCGACGAGCGCCATCGTCCGCCATCCATCCTCGATGGCACCGACAAGCACATCGTCCTCGCCAGAGGCAAAACGCTGAAGGTTCGCCATGCGATTGGCGAAAGCGTCGGGGAACCAGCTTCCCTTAAGCGGCACGGCGGCCCAGTCGTCGGCGCCGTCACCCCTGATCCAAAGTTCATCGGGCTCCCCACGCGGATAGTCGAGATTGACGCCAAGCTTCAGATATGCGGCGCCCTTCGTGCCGCATACGCGGAATTCGCAGGCTTGAAAGCGTCTGCCGAAGTCGTGGTCATGGTTGATGGAGAGCACGCAACGGATCGTCTCGCCGTAGTCGAGGATTGCCGCGGTGCGGGTCTGCGCCACCTCGTGGTTCGGATGACCGATCGTCTTGGCGTGGACGCCAAGCGGGTCGCCAAGCAAATCCCTGACAACGTCCAGGTAGTGGATCGAGTGCATTGCGATCTCGATGCGCGGCAGGCCCTTGAGGAAGGGCCAGAGACCCCATGGCGTCGCGAGCGCGAGCCAGGCATCGAAATCGACGACCTCGCCTAAATATCCACCGGCGATGGCGTCCTTGAGCGCCAGCATCATTGGCGCGAAGCGAAGCTGGAAATTGACCGCGGCTTTAAGGCCGCGGGATCGACATAGGGACAGGATCTCGGTGGCTTCCTCGAGATTGCCGCCCATCGGCTTTTGAAGAAGCGCGAAGGAGCCTTGCGGGAGCTTCGACAATATCGCGGCATGAGCGGCGGGCGGCGTCGCCAGATCGAAGATCGCGCCCTCCACGGAAAGCGCCTGCTCTTGCGAGGCAAAGGCCGCCGTGCCCCATTCCCGCGCCAACGCGCTTGCCTTGGCTAAATTCGGATCGAAAATACCAGCGACCGGGAAACCGGCCTTCTTGTAAGCCGGAAGATGGGCGTCCCCGACAATGCTCCCAGCACCAAAAATCACGATTGGGCGGGGCTTGGCGGGAAGCGGCCATGATTGTCGTAGACGACTTGGATCAAGGGCTTCAACCATGGTGAAAGACCTCTTCCATCATCGCCCACCACTCGCCCGGCTTTCGCGTGTCAAGCGGCTGTTGCTGCGGCATGCAGATGGCCCACCATTCCTTGTTTTTCGGGTGCGCGGCCATCCTTGCCATGTCGGCGTCGAAATCATCCCCGGTATATTCCCAGTATCCGAACAGGAGGTTTTCCGGCTCCTTGAGGAAGATGGAATAGTTGGTGATGTTACATTCGGAGATCAGCGCCAGGATCTCTGGCCATACAGTCGCATGAAGACGCTTGTAATTCGCGATGTTCGCCGGCTTTAATCCGATGACCATTCCCATTCTCCGCATCGCCATTCTCCTCAGCCGCGAAGTTCCTTGGTGAATTCCACAATCGAGCGATCCTCGATGGCTTGCCAGTCCCAGCTGATACCGAGACCAGGCTCGCAGGGCGCGACCGCGCGACCGTCCTTGATCTTCATGCCCTTGGTGGTTAGCTGATCGAGCTGCGGGATATACTCGACATATTTCCCGTTCTGCACCGCGCAGACCAGGCTGACGTGCAACTCCATCAGGAAATGCGGGCAAACGGGAATATCGAAGGCCTCCGCGGCGTGGGCGACCTTGAGCCATGGCGTGATGCCACCGATGCGGGCGACATCGACCTGGACGATCGAACAGGCGCCCTTTTGCATGTATTCGCGAAAATGGCGGATCGAATAGATTGATTCCCCCACGGCAATGGGCGTGGCGGTCGAACGAGAAAGGCGGACATGCCCGTCGAGATCATCGGCTGGGAGCGGTTCCTCGATCCAGGCGAGATCAAGGTCCTTCAGGCGCGCGGCGCGCCGGATCACTTCGTCGACCATGAAGCCCTGATTGCAGTCGGTCATGATCTCGAAGTCATCACCCACCGCTGCTCGTACAGCCGAGAGGCGGGCGTAATCCTCGGCGCCATGCGGCTTGCCGATTTTCACCTTGGAACCGGAAAAGCCCTTCGACTTCGCCTGGAGCGCGTCCTCGACCAGCGCTTGCTTTTCTATATGCAGCCAGCCACCTTCCGTCGTGTAGAGGGGGCAACTATCCTTGGCCCCACCCGCCAGCTTCCAGAGCGGCAGCCCTTGCTTCCTTGCCCTGAGATCCCACAAGGCGGTATCGACGGCGGCGAGCGCCAAGGCAGTTATCGCGCCAATCGTCGTCGCGTGGGTGGAAAATTCCATCTTGCGCCAGATAGTCTCAATGCAATCGGCATCCTCCCCGATCAGAAGCGGAACGAGGTGATCCCATAAGAGCCGCATGATCGATGACCCGCCGGTGCCGATCGTGTAGCTGTAGCCGATGCCGGTCGCGCCGTCGGCGTCGGTGATTGTGACGATCGGCGTTTCCTGACTGACGAAGCTCTGTATGGCGTCGGTTCGCTTGACCTTCGGTGCCAGGTCAACCATGCGGATTTCAATTTTCTCGATACGTGCCATGACTTGTGCTTACCCTCGGATTGCCAGGCTCTTGCCGCTGTCCGCGTCGAACAGATGTGCCTGTGAAAGATCAAAGCTCATCTTGATTTGCTCGCCGGAAGCCAGGGTCCGGGGATTGAGCATGCGCGCCACCCACTCGCGACCGGCGAATTCGACGAAGACAAGCGTCTCGTTTCCAAGCGGCTCGGTGATGGTGACGGGGAGACTAGCTTCGTGAACTTCCGCCGCGTTTCCCGAAACCAGACCGTGACCGGTCGGGAATAGATCGTCCGGGCGCAGGCCGAGTGTCACCTTCCGGCCTTGCGTGACCGCGTTCCTGAACTTTTCGGGCAATGGCAGACGGTCGCCATTGGCAAAGACGACATGGCCGTCATTAATCGTGCCATCCAGGATGTTCATCGGCGGAGAGCCGATAAAGCCGGCGACGAAACGCGACGCGGGGCGCTTGAACACGTCGTCGGGCGTCCCGACCTGTTCGATATGGCCGTCACGCATGATGACGATCCGGTCGGCGAGCGTCATCGCCTCGACCTGGTCGTGGGTGACATAGATGACCGTCGCCTGCACCTTGGCGTGCAACTTCTTGATTTCGGTGCGCATCTGCGTGCGCAGTTTCGCGTCGAGGTTCGACAGCGGCTCGTCGAACAGGAAGACGTCGGGATTTCGCACGATGGCCCGGCCCATGGCGACGCGCTGGCGCTGGCCACCCGACAGCTGCGCGGGTCGCCTGTCCATCAGGGCCTCGAGGCTGAGGATCGCGGCGGCCTCGTTGACGCGCTGATCGATTTCCGGCTGCGCCACCTTGGCGATCTTCAGCGAAAAGCCCATGTTCTCGCGCACGCTCATATGCGGATAGAGCGCGTAGGACTGGAAGACCATCGAGATGTTGCGGTCACGCGGCGGCAGATCATTGACGAGGCGACCGCCGATTTCGATGTCACCACCTGAAATCGGCTCGAGGCCGGCCACCATGCGCAGCGTCGTTGACTTGCCGCATCCAGATGGACCGACGAGCGCGACGAATTCCTTGTCGGCGATATCAAGATCGATACCGTGGACGATTTCGAGCGCGCCGTAGCGCTTGACGAGTTTCTTGAGGGAGACCTGAGCCATGGGATATCAACCTTTGACCGCGCCGAATGTCAGGCCGGATACGAGATGCTTTTGGATGATGAAGGTGAGCGCCAGCGCCGGAACGATCATCACCACCGCCAAGGCGCACATGCCGCGCCAGTCGATCGTGAACTCGGCGGTATAGTCGAGGAGACCGACCGGCAGGGTTTTCGAGTTCACCGACCGCGTCAGCTGAGAGGCAAGGGCATATTCGTTCCAGCAGGTGAGAAAGGCAAAGATGCCGGCTGACGCGATACCGGGACCGGCCAGCGGAAACTCAACCTTCCAGAAGGCCTGCCAGCGCGTGCATCCGTCGATTTGCGCGGCTTCGGCGAGGTCCTTGGGAACCTGACGGAAGAAGCCGTCGATCAGCCAGATGGTGAACGGCACATTGAGGGCCACATAGGTCAGGATGAGCCCGAAATGCGTGTCGATGATGCCAATGCGCGAGTAGAGGATGAAGAGCGGGAGCGAAAGGGCAATCCCTGGGACCGAGCGCGTCAGCATCAGGCCGAGAAACGTCGAGGACTTGCCCGCGAACTTGAAGCGCGCGAACGCGTAGCCGCCGGACATACCGATCGCGAGCGCGATAACCGTGGAGGTAATCGAGATGATCAGCGAGTTGCGGAAGTAATCCCAGATTGGAATCCCGCCCTTGCCGATGCCGGAGAACATCGCTCGGTAGGCATCGAGCGACAGTTCATTCGGGATCCAGACGGGAGGCTTGGCCATGATTTCGACCGGGGGTCGCAGCGAACTGAGCACGATCCAAAAGCCCGGCAGGCAGATGACGAGCATCGCCAGGAACAGACCGATCAAATAAAGGACACGGCCGATACGTCGACGAAGGCGTTGTTGGCTATTGCTGTCCATGGCTACCACTCCGCGCCGATCTGGGTGCGGGCAAGGGCCAGCTTCCGAAAGAAATAGACGGTGAAGGCGATCGACAAGATGATCGAGACGTAGGCCATGGCGTTTGCGAGCCCCATCTGAGCATCGGCGTAGGCGGTGCGTCCGACCAGCGTCCACAAGAGCTCGGTTCGCCGTGCCGGGCCGCCATCCGTCATGATCTTGACGATGTCATAGGCACGCGCGACGTCGAGCGAGCGGATCGTCATGGCGATGAAGGCAAAGGGCATGAGAAACGGCCAGATGACGTAGCGGAACGTTTGCCAGGGCGTGCAGCCGTCGACGCGGGCGGCTTCCACGGGTTCTTGCGGCATGGCCAGGAGACCGGACAGGATAAGTATCGCGAAGACCGCGGTGGACGACCAGACCTCGGCGACAACGATCGAAAAGAGCGCGAGGTTGCCGTCAATCAACCACGGGATCGCGGTGTCGGTCAGTCCGAGCGCCTGAAGCGCGTTGTTGATCAGGCCGACATTGTCATTGAACATGAACTTGAACTGGAAGCCGACGAGCACCGGGGAAAACATCATCGGAAACATCATGAGCGTGCGCAGCAAGCGCTGGCCCATGGTTGCCCGGTTGACGAGAAGCGCCAGCCCAAGGCCGAGCAGCATTTCCAGATTGAGCGCGATCGTCAGCAGCACCACGGTGCGAACGAACGCCGCGAGAAAGACCGGATCGGTCAGGATGCGGACGTAGTTGCGCAGGCCGACGAAGACGAAGAGCGTCTGCGGTCGGGTCAGGCGAAACGGCGTGAAACTGGAATAAAGAGACAGCAGCAGGGGCACCAGGACCACGGCCGCCAGAACAATGATGGCCGGCAGAAGCAGGAAAATGGGTGTCGGAATTTTTTTGAACATCGAACGACCTGTCCACGCCATATCGGGCGCCTGGACTGCGAGAGGGAGCCTCGGCGGGCTCCGTTCCTCCAAAATGGGGCCCGCACCCATTCGCGAATGCGGGACCCTCCATGACGGGATTAAAGCGCGCCGGCGTCCTTGAGGATGTTGGTCGCCTTGTCGGCCGCGGCGTCGAGAGCCTCCTTGGAGGTCTTGTCGCCGAGGATCGCCGACTGCAGTTCCGGATAGACCGCGTTGGAGATCTCGATCCATTCAGGCGTGCGTGGGACCGGGAAGGCATGTTTCATGGCTTCCTGGAAGGCGCCAAGAGCTTCCTTCTTGTAAGGGTCGCTCGCGGCCTGTTGAATATCCCACTCCCAGACCGCCTTGCGGGTCGGCAAGGTCCCCGTCGCGGCCTCGATCTTCTGGGAATCCTCGTTGGTGAGGAACCAGACGAGCGACGCGGCCGCGTCCTTGTGCCCGCAGGCTTCGGTGACCGAGAAGCCGTGGTGACCGGACCAACCAGTCCGCTTGCCGGACGAGCCGGCGGGCTGAACGATGACGCCGACATTGCCGGCGATCTTGGAGTTCTTCGGATCGTTGAAGTAGGAGGCCCAGCCGGGCCAGTCGAGATCAAGAGCGACGGTACCCGACGCGAAGCCGGCACCGAGGTCATCCCAGAGGTAATTGGTGGTTCCGACCGGCACCGCCTTGGCCTTGTACATGTTCACGAACCAGTCGAGGGCGCGTACACCGGCTTCGGAGTTGAAGGTCGGCTTTCCGTCCTTGTCGAGGTATTCACCGCCCTCGGCGACCAGCATTTCGAAGAAGCGACCATTGATCGCCTCTTCCTTGCCGGGGAACTGCGTGCCGAAGAAGTTCGGCGGATTGGAGAAGAAGATTGCCTGATCGGACACCTGCTTCCAGGTATCCGGCGGGGCCAGGTCGTAGCCGTATTTTTCCTTGAAGGCCTTCTTCTTGGCTTCGTCGGTGTAGAGGCTCTTCTGGTAGTACATCGCCGACACATCGAACTGCGCGCGCGGCAGCATGACCAGCTTGTCATCGATCGTTGACGCCGAGATCGTGGAATCGACGAACTCGGCGATTTCCTCGGCGGGAAGAAGCGGCTTCAAGTCGGTATAGAGGCCCTCATAGATAGGCGCGAAGGACGAGTGGTTCGAGCCAACGCACCACTTGATGTCGCCCGAGGCCAGGTCCGATTTCATCTCCTTGTCGAGCTCGAAGTAGTTCTTCTTCGACAGCACATTGACCTTGGCGCCGGTCGCCTTCTCCCATTCGGCGATGCGCGCGTAGAGCGGCTCATACTGCTGGCCGCCGATCAGCTTGGCATCGATCGTCACGCCTTCGAACTTGCCCGGCAAATCGGCGGCATTGGCAACCGACGCAAGCAGCGAAATCCCAGCCGCGAGGCTGGCAACCAACTTTCTCATATTCCTCTCCTCCACAACGACGATCCCTCCAGGAAAGTCGACTCCTCACATATGAGTTTTATTTTCATATACAAACGGCAATAAAGCGCTAGCGTCAAGTGGAACTTTCCCTTCTCGAAACCGCGATCTGCGTATATGCAAATCTTATTCATAGGAGACCGTACATGGAAAACGATGACGCAGACCGTTACCGCGCACCGGCGCTCGACAAGGGTCTCGACATTTTGGAACTATTGGCGAGCGTCGAGGACGGTCTGTCACAGACGGAAATCGCCAAACGGCTCGACCGCAGCGCGAACGAATTTTATCGCATGCTCGATCGACTGGTGCGTCGCGGCTATGTCGCCAAGCTCGAGGGCGACCGCTTCGCGCTGACGCTCAAGCTCTTTGGCCTTTCACAGTTGCATGCACCGACCAGGCGTCTCGCCTCGTTTGCGACGCCCCTCATGCGTGAGCTCGCCCAAAAGACCCGCCAGGCCAACCATCTCGCGGTCTTCGATCGCGGTAACGCCGTTGTCATCGCGCAGCAGGAAGCGCCTGACTATTGGGGGATCTCGATCAGGGTCGGCTCGCATGTGAACCTCTTCGACACCGGCTCCGGCCATGTGCTTCTGGCGTTCAGGGATAAAGACGAGCGCGAGCTGATGATCTCCGAGCACGTGCGAAGCCGTGACGACATCGATCTGTCCGAGGATTTTTATGAGCGCCTCGACCAGATACGAACGCAGGGTTACGAGATGATGCCGAGCGCCCAGACGGCGGGTGTCTACAACCTCTCCGCGCCCGTGCTCGGGGCCGATGGGACATGCATGGCGGCGCTCACCTGCCCCTATATCGCATTGGTCAACGCGCCCGGGGCCCCGGATATCACGCGCACGATCGCGCACCTGCAAAAAACCGCCAAGCAGCTCTCTATCCTGGTCGGATCAGACGAGATCGCGAAATCGCGGCCGTCTTCATAAATGAATCTTTTATTCTGAGTTGGGCAGGCGCGACCGCGCGCGCATTGAAGCCCATCCGTATTGATCGCTAATGATCCGCGGTCAGGGAAGCAAGGAGGAGAAATCAGGCGGACCTGCGGTTCGGGCTCAGCCTAATCATTCCAATCGCGGTAGTGACGGCGATCCCAATCGCGCGCCCGCCGATCGGCTTCACGATGATAGCGGTCCCGATAGTATTGACGCTCGGCGCGCTCAGGGTTTTTGGTGCATCGCCACGGCTCGCGGTGGCAGACGTTCGCGTCACCGCCAAGCAAGCTGTCCTGCCCCTTGCCGTTCACATCAAAGGCGAATGCGGGAGCGGCGATCAGCAACGACAGGCCGAAGGCCGCAATATGGTTCTTCATCAAACACATCTTTCATCCGCGTTGCTAAGTGGGCGTGTTCACTCACTCGCCCCGCATCACCGGAATAACTGGTTTCGAGACCAACTGTTCCACTGCAGGCAACAGCCAGCCTCGCATCGAGAGTGCGACCGCGTCTGCGGAACTGCCGAGAGGCACGGACTTGGCGCGCGGAGTGCAGGCGCGAACGATCAGATTGTCTTGCTGACGTGGCGTTCACGCCCATAGACCGAAACCAGCGCGACGATGATGACACCGAGCGCTGCCTGCACCGCTGACGGTTGGAAGCCTAGACCGATGAGAAGCGTGTTGATTTCCGTCAGCACCAATGCCCCGGCGATTGTTCCGAGATAGCTCCCCTGCCCGCCGATCAATGCCGCACCACCGACCACCACGGCCGCGATCGTCTGGAAAAGATAGGGCTGGCCTACATCGCCGTAGGCCGACCCCGTAAATCCGAGCAACAAGACGCCGGTCACCGCCGAAAACAAGGCACTGATCGCAAAGGTCACGGCCCACATGCCGACAGGATTGATCAAGGCCAGCGGCGCGGCGCCAGGGTTGCTGCCAAGGGCGTAAAGCCTGCGGCCATACGGCGTGCGAGCCAGCATCAACGCGACGATCGCGGCGAGGACGGCCACGCACGGGACCACCCACGGCAAAGGCAACGGCCCAGCACTTCCCCCGATCGAGACGAAGTCAGAAATCGCCCGCGGCGCCGACCCCGACGGAAAGCCGGCTGTCCAAAACAAGACAGCACCCTGGACCACCATGCCAGTTCCGAGCGTCACGATCAGCGGATGGATGTTCAGACTACGGGATACATAGCCGTTGAATGCGCCAATCAGTAAGGCGATCAGCGCGACGATCAGGCAGACGATCGCGAAATTCCATTGCTGCCCATAGAGTTGGGCCGCCACCACGTTGGCGAAGCCAATCACGAAGGGTATCGACAGATCGATGCCGCCAAGGATGACGACAAGGGTCTGGCCGATGCAGGCGATCGCCAGCAGCGATGCGAGCACAAGCAGCGCGCGGATGGCGAAAGGCTGCGAATAACCGGGAATGAGGATCGTGCCGATCACGTGCAGCAGGATGACGATCGCAAAGGCGCCGATTGCCCGGCCAGTCGTCCCCCTCAAGAGTTTGGTCGTCATCATCGGGCGCGCGCTCCCTTGGCGCTCTTTTCCTGAAGCGCGGTCAGCACGACGGCGGCAACCAGGATCGCGCCATATGCGATCTGAAGGACGTAGGTTGAGACATTGAAGGCGGTCAGCGCGCTTTGCAGCAAGAAGATATCGATCGCACCGATCGCCGCTCCCGCAAGGCCGCCGCGCCCACCGGCAAGACTGACGCCGCCAAGAGCGACCGATGCGATGGCGATCAAGGTATAACTGGCGCCAATATTCGGGTCCGCCGACCCGATCAGTGCCGTCAGCATCAGGCCAGCGATCGCGGCGAAGAGACCGGTGATCAGGTAGGCAATGAACCGAACTTTCGTGACCGGCACCCCGGCGGTATAGGCGGCGCGATCGTCGCTGCCAACCGCCATCAACAGGTCGTAGTAAGGAAGCTTCTTGATAAGCAGCCAGCAAAGCGCAACGGATGCAAGGGGCAGGATCGACCAGCTCGCCGACATTGCCTTCAACCAACCAGGGGCTGGACCGACAGGCGACGGCACGATTGTCAGCGTCACCCCGCCGAGCACCAGATAGGTGCCAAGCGTCGCGACGATGGGCTGGATGCGCACGACGGTCGCCAGAAAGCCGTTGATGGCGCCGATCGCAAGGCCCGCGAGGAGTGCCGCGGGTATCACGACGGCGGGCGATGATATGCCCAAGGTGAGAAAGAGCACCTGGATGACGATCGCGTTGACGAAACCCATGGCCGGTCCAACGGAAATGTCGATACCGCCTCGCCCGGCGAGGATCACGGGCGCCGATGCCAGCGAAGCGCCGATCAGCGGCGCCGCGAGCCCGATCAGCGTTCCCCAATTGGCTGGAGCAAAGCGGGTCGGATTGAGGATCAGGTTCAATGCGAGCAGCAGAACGAAGAGAACGCCCGCGAAACCGGCGTTCCTGACGAGATCGGCAAGACCAAAAAAGCGGGCGCCCATATCAAGCGGCCTTTCCAAACATGGCCGAGATAACGTTCCCGGCCGTCATTTCAGCACCGGCCATCTCGGCCGAGATTTCATGCTCGCGAAACACCAGCAATCGACCACAAAGAAGGAGGATTTCCTCTATCTCACTCGACAGGATCACCAACGTCATGCCGTCCGCCGCGAGCTCACGAAAGACGCCGTAGAGCACGTGGCGGGTGGCGACATCGACACCGCGCGTCGGGTCATTCAGGAGGAGCACGTCGGGGCGAAGCGCCAGGGCTCGCGCGAGAAGTACCTTCTGCTGATTGCCGCCTGACAGCGTGGTGATCGGGGCGTCGAGATCCGGAACCTTGATCGAAAGCTTCTGGCGATAGGTCTCAAAGCGCTCGCGACGCCTGGCCGCTGTAATCAGCCCGGCAGTCGTGTCCTTCCAGACGGTCGCGATCGCGAAATTGTCGAGCACGGACATGGATGGGAAGATCCCGGTCGCCCGCCGATCGCGGGGCAAATAGGCTATCCCGTTGGCGACGGCCTGGCGAAAACCTCGCAGCGGCCTGCCTTGGCCTTGGCGCGAGACGGAGACCTGTCCACTTGCCGGCGTCACGAGACCGGCGAGTGCCTCCAGGAATATCTGCTGCCCATGGCCGTCCAGTCCCGCGAGACCGACGATTTCGCCAGCCTTGAACGTCTGAACTATTGGCCGGGCGCCGTCTTTCAGGGTGAGATTGTCGACAGTCAACCGGAAATCAAACATGGCTCAACTCCTCGGCGATGCGTGGGGCCATCGCGGCGAGAAGTTCTTCCGATGAGGAGATGCCGGCCTCCTCGGTGCGAACGACACGCCCGCCCCTGAGGATCGATATCCTGTCGGAGAGCGCCTTGACCTCGTCCATCCTGTGAGTGATGAAGATCAGCAGGCTTCCGGCATCAGCCATTTCTCGCATCAGGCGAAAGACGGATTGGCGGTCGCCAAAATCAAGGGCGGCCGTCACCTCGTCGAGAATCAGGACGCGTGGGCGCCGCACGACGGCGCGCGCGAGGACGACGAGCTGCTGGGCGGCAAGAGGAAGCGATCCGGCCGGCGCGTCGAGCGGAATGTCCGTGATGGCAAAGCGGCTGAGCGCGTTGGCGGCGGTCTCGCGCCGGCTGTCGCGCGCCACGCCGCGCGTCCACAAGCCGTCGAGTCCGAGCAGGATATTGTCGGTCACGTTTCGATCAGGCGCGATCAGGATTTCCTGAAACACAGTGGCGAAACCCGCGCGTTGGAAGCCGGCTGGGTTACTGGCGGCGAAGCGCGCACCGTCGAGCCTGACGACGCCTTCATCCTGGGCAACGATGCCCGAGAGGATCTTGACGAGCGTGCTCTTGCCCGAGCCGTTTTCGCCGAGGATCGTATGTATGGTTCCGGCACGAAACGAGACCGTCGCGTCCGACAGGGCGACAGTCTCTCCGTATCGTTTTGATAGGCCTTCGATTTCTAGCATGTATCCGATCCGGGGTGGCCGCGATCATGGACCGCGGCCCGTCAATCTTACTTGGCGCAGGCGTCGGGCGTCTTGGCGTAGTCCCATCCCGGCGTTGGCTTGGCGCCATCGAAATAGGCGTTGAGCAGATCCTCCGGCATTGGATCCGTCGGCGGCACCGGGAAGATCGACACCGCATCGGGCGTCATGCAGTCCTTGTACCAGTTGGGCAGATCGGCATTGTGGACGGCCGGGATGGGGATCATGAGCGTGTTCAGCTTCGGCTTTTGCCCGTCCAGCATGCGCACGCCCACTCTAAAGAGTGTCTGCGCGGTCCAATGTGGCAACAATGCATGGCCCTCGAACTTGTACTTGTCGGGGTTGGCCTTCCAGTATCCGAGCGCGTCGCCGGTCAAGGATCCGGTGATGAGTGGTGCGGGGCGGCCGGCTTGCGCGAATGCCTCGGCGACGACGCGGCTTTCGCTGCCCGTCGTCCACACAGCATCGACCGGCGCCGGATTGGTGGCAATCGCCTGGAGCACGACCGTCTTCGTGACGTTTGCCGTCCAGTTGCCGTTCACCGAGCGAGCAACCTTCAGGTTCTTGTTCTCGGCGAGAGCCTTGTCGGCGCCCTGACGTTCCTGAGCGACGATCGGATGACCGGCGATCCCCTCCACCATCAGCACGCTACCGCCTTTCGGAAGCGCCTGATTGATGGCTGTCACCATGTCATAGCCCCAGCGGGCATAGTTGGAATCGACATTGATCGCGTTTTGGCTTGTCACCGAGCCGGCCGCGGTCACGAAGGGGATTTTTGCCGCGGCCGCCGCGTCCACCGCGTCGTCGAGCGCGGTCGCGGAGCCCGGGATCGAGGTGATGATCGAGCAACCCTTGTCGACGAAGGCGCGGATCTGGTTGATCTGCTGGCTGACGTCGTTGTTGGAATCGGAGACCTCGAAGGTGGAGACGCTGCCGTCGGCGATCAACCCGTCGACGAGCCGCTTCAGCTCCTTGGTGACGGTGACGCGCCAGGGATTTCCCTGGTAGGATTCCGAATGGCACCATTTCCAAGGCTTGGCCGGTGGCGTCCAATTGCCCCAGGCCGATGGGCCCACCTTTTGTGGCGCGCCCTCATATTGTGCCTTCAAAAGGTCGGGCAGGCCCGACACGACGGTGCTGACATCGTCTTGCGCCATGGCTGGCACGCCCAAAGCCGCCAGGCTCGCGCCCGCCAGCAAACCGCAGATGCTCTTTCTCATTTCACTCCTCCATATGGCGCCTGGTTCCTCCCGCGCCCAATTTCAAAAGCTATTGGCAAACATGCTATTGATATCGGCGACCACCCGCGGTGCCGCTTCTCCATCCTTGAGGCCCTTATTGATGCGGTCGGATGCCGGCTGCTGAAACGCCATGTAGCCGTTGTGCCGCGGCCGCACCCAGGCGCCATCAAGGGTGGCGCGGGTCGCGCGATAAAACTCCGAAGCGTTCCGGTTGACGTCATCGTCCTCCCAGGCGGCGGAATGACCGGGTTGCCCACCGGCCTTGGCATACAGTCCGCGCTGGATTGGGCCGCTCGCGATCCAATAGGCGAAATCGATTGCCTCTTTCGGGTTCCTGGAGAAGGCCGAAACCGCGATACCGGTGCCCCCGAGCGCCGAGCCGATGGGGCCATGGCTGCCCGCGACGGGGATATCGGCAAACCGCACCAGCCGGTCGCGGAAGCCCGCGATCGAATAGCTGACATATCCATAGATAAGGGGCGCGCAGACGATGCGGCTGTCGGCCGAGGACATCTCCTCGAAAACAGCGATCGGGTCCATCTCGAAACAGGCGGGATCGACGAGCGATGCGATCTCGCGCATCATCTCGAAGGTCTGGGCTCCAGCGTCAGGTTCAATCAAGTGACCAGGCTCGACGCGACAGGCATCTCCTCGGTTGGCGGAAAGCGTGTAAAACGTCATCAGCGTGTGCGGAGGGCGAAGCGGCAGCAAGACCCGCCCTTCCCTTGCGAGCGAGATGACCTCCGCCCAGGTGGTGGCGGGCTTGGCCAATTCGTCCGGCCGGTATGCCTGTACCTGCGTCGCCGCGTCGATCGGAAAGCCCCACTGGCGGCCATCGGCATTGTAGCTCGGGTAGGACGCACCGACGCTGCCCGCCGCGAGCGCTTTCCGCTCATCGGCGCGCTCCGTCACATCAAGTGGCAGCAGGCATTTCTCATGGGTGATCTGTCCGACATGTGGATGATCGATGACGATCAGGTCGTAGGCGCGCGCCAACTCTTCGACAGGATATGCCTCGAAGTCCTGCAGGGACCGCTTTTCCCAGTGTACGGCAATGCCTGTTTCCGCGTGAAACAGTTCAGAGCAGGCGACCATGGGATCGTAGCCACGCGGATGGCTCCATGTCATGCCCTTCAACGTCACCTTGCTCATAGTCCAAACTCCTCGCGGATCGCCGCGCTATGCTCGCCGATGCGGGGCGCCGCGCGATCGAATTTCGGGCGGGCACCATCGACACGAAGGGGCGAGCGCGTGGTGAGGATCGATACGTCATCGTCACGGGTGACGGTCTGCAGCATGTCGAGGGACTTGAAGCCGTCGCTTTCCATGAGCTCGTGCCAGTTCAAGACCTTGGCGCACCAGATATCGGCCGGCTCCAGGATGGCCAGCCATTCGTCGATCGTGCGGGTCGCGATCTTATTGGCGATAAGCTCCTTGATCCGGTCACGATCACGGAACCAGCTTGTGGGATCGTCGCGATAGGGATCGAGCTCAGGCATGTCGAGGAGATCGGCGAGCTTGGGTATCGGGGTCATGGCGATCGAGAGGTAGCCGTCGCTGGTGGCATAGACGCCGTAGGGCGCGGAAAGATAAGCGTGGGCGCTGCGAAAATTGGATCGCCTTGGCAGACGCTTGCCATCGTTGAGATGGGTGGTCAGCACCTCGAACTGGAAGTCGACCAGTGCCTCCATCAAGCTTGTCTCGACGAGACTTCCCTTGCCCGTCACGCCCCGGCGCACGAGTGCCGCCAAAATGCCCTGACAGGCGGCGGCGCCCGCCAACATGTCGCCAATCGCCAGGCCGAAGGGAACGGGACCCTGATCCTCGTCGCCATTGAGCCACATGACGCCGGAGCGTGACTGCGCAAGCAGATCCTGGCCTGGTCGCCTGACCCACGGACCCTCGTCGCCATATCCACTGATCGATGCGTAGACGAGACGCGGGTTGAGCGCCTTGACCGCTTCGTAGTGAAGACCGAGCCGCTCGATGACGCCAGGTCGGAAATTCTGGATAACCACATCCGCGCTCTGAAGCAATGTCCTTAATGCCTTCAGATCACTCTCGTTTTTAAGGTCAATCGCCAGGCTTTCCTTTGCGCGGTTGATGGCGTGGAAGATCGTCGAGTCACCGCCGATTTCGGTGTCGCTGAGATAAAGACGCCGCGACAGGTCACCGCCATCGGGACGCTCGATCTTGATCACCCGGGCGCCAAGATCCATCAGCCGGAGCGAACAGTATGGGCCTGACAGGAACTGGCTCATGTCGACGACCACGAGGCCGCTGAGGGGGAGATCATTCGATTGCGTCATCGCAGATTACTTTTCCGTCTTGCCGGCGAAATCGGCCGGGTTCTTGTACTTCACGGTTTGGAGGTGCTCGCAGTAGAGAACGAGTTCGCCCTCGCCCTTGAAGACTTCATAGCTTGCCCTGATCAGGCCGAGTTCCTGGTAGCGAGGGCGTTTGTCGAGGTTGGTACGGATCGTGTAGATCGTGTCGCCGATGAAGACCGGCTTGATGAAGCGCAGCCTGTCATAGCCATATGAAAAGGCATTGACGCAGTTGGTCGCGACCAGGCCAAGCCCAGCGGAAAAGACGAAGGCGCCGGCGACCAGGCGCCGACCGAACACGCCGTCGCTTTCAGCAAACCTCTGATCCTGGACGTAGGGATGAATGTCGGTCACTAGCACATTGAAGAGATGGCTATCGCTCTCGCCAATCGTGCGGCGCAACGAGCGGATCTTCTGTCCCTCGGGCCAGTCCTCGTAAAACCAGTTCTCGGCGTTCCATACCGGCAGATCGGCATGCTCATGCGGCATGTCGGATGGATGCGTTGACGAAATCCCGACGGTCGGCTCCTGGCCCACAACGATGCCCTCCCCGGCAACGAAATTTCTTATGTGAATATCACTTTCACATATGCATCACCTTTGCAAGTCCATTCGATTATGCCATCTAGGAGACGAAGCATGGACGGAACGGGAGGCCGGATATGAGTGACGCCTATTTTCTTTTCATCGGATCCTGTAACCGCAAGACGCCCTACTTCGCGTCGGCCAACGGCGCGGGCGTGAGCATCTATCGGTTCGACGAGGAGAGGCTGGAGGCAACGAAAGTCACCGAATATTCCGACATCGACAATCCGACTTACTTATCCGTGAGCGCGGACGGAAAGGCGGTCTACGCCAATTCCGAGATCTTTGGCTGGAGGGAAGGCCTTGTCACCGCGCTGTCGTTCGAGAGCAAGTCCGGCGCCCTTGGTTATCTGAACATGCAGCCATCTCGCGGCAGCATCACGGCTCATAATGTGGTCTCGCGCGACGGCAAAAACCTGATGGTCGCGAACTACGGCATGGGTGACGGAGGGCCCGACCAATCCCTGGTGGTATTTCCATTCACTGGCGAAGATGGCCTTTATCCACCTAGCGCATCCATACGTCAGATCGGCCAAGGACCCGACACTGCCCGGCAGGAACGCAGCCACGCCCACAGTGTCGTGGAGATCAGCGACAATGTGTTCGTGGTGGCGGATCTCGGCTGCGACACACTGACAAGCTATCGATTGGAGGGCGATCAACTCCACCGTCTTTCGCAAACCCAGTGTGGGGCCGGCGCCGGACCCCGACACACGGCTCTCCACCCGAACGGGCGTTTTCTGTATGTGCTGAATGAACTTAACTCGACTTGCTCAAGTTTTGCCGTGGATGCCCGATCAGGGGCGCTGACACCGATCAGCTCGACGAAAGCGCTTCAGGATACGGGCGGAAACCATTGTTCCGACATCCAGATCTCGTCTGACGGGCGTTTTCTTTACGGTGGGAATCGTGGGCATGACAGCATTTCGGTGTTCAAGACGCTCGACAATGGCGAAGTCGAACTCCTCTCAAGCATCCCCTGCGGCGGCAAGACACCGCGCAACCTTGCGCTTTCCCCTTCTGGTCGTCATCTGTTTTGCGCCAATCAAGATTCCGACCGGATTTCGGTATTCGAACGAAATGCCGAAACCGGGCAACTGCGCGATACCGGGGCCTACATAGAAGCCGGCACGCCAACCTGCATCAAGACATCGGCGGCCTGACTTGGATTATAGTCACGCTTAATCACGACACACATCCCAAACCCAGATGCGCTGATTGAATAGGTCACGGGGATATGCTCAGTGCCGAACCCGGCGACCAAACCGAAGCAGTCCGCGTCGCAGAGCTTTAGCTCCTTGCCTTTGACATGGGCATGCGCCTCATCCTTAAAGGCGCCGCGTGCCTGAACTCCGTACCAAGGCCGAGTTCGGGCGTGACGCACGCTTTCCTCGTGCACGGCCCGGTCTAGCCAACATGGCGCTTGGACAGCCCTCCGACATCCCTTGCCTCCTCGCGGACAATTTAAACGGGGCCATTCTCAAAATTCATGCCTAAAGGTTGCATTAGGTCTTGATTGTGTTTGCACGTTTAGGTAGGCACGCCCTACGAATTGAAATGGCAGATCAGCATAAGAATGAACTTACTCTACAAGTGCCTCGATTTTTTCAGTGCATCGAAGTCAAAGTACCGAAATCACCTTGTCCCCTTCCCAACCCAAGCCGACAGAGCCTTGCCCCAAGCGGTGGCGGGCACGATCGTGGCGTTTTACACGAAGGATTCCCTGTATGAGTTCGAAGCGAGACGAATGGTGTCGTGGGCAAGGCGCCTTGGTCTCTCAGTCGAGACGACTGCTGTCGACAGTACCGGCAGCTGGGTCCGAAACGCATCTCTGAAAGCGGCATTTCTTCTCGAGGCTCGTCGGCAGCATCGCGGACCGCTCCTCTATGTCGACGTTGATGCCGTCTTCCACCGCAACCCTTCGCCACGGCTATCGCGCTATGAGTGCGACATCGCGCTATACCGGGAGAACGGCCGATTGCTCTCGGGGACGATACTATTGAACGACACTCCCCAGACGCTCCACCTCTTGGAAGAGTGGAAGAAAAGGTCCGACACCAACCCCGAAATCTGGGACCAAGTCGTTCTTCAGGAGATCCTTGATCAGGATCAGGCTCTTGAGACCGGTGTCTACAGCGCTGAGAGCCTTCCTGCTACTTTCTGCTGGATCTTCGACCGCCTTTCAAACGTTAGGGACGACCACGTCTTTATTGAGCATCTCCAAGCAAGCCGACAAGCAAAGGTTACGGAGAAACGAGGACGGAACAAGAGCCTGGAGCGTCGAGCGGCGCGGGTCGAGACCATCGAAAAAATACTCGCCGTCGAAGACGCTGGCTAAGCCAGTTGCCTTTCGGCCCTACGCTTTCAACGTCAAGGAGGCATGCTGAAGCCTCCAACAGTCCGGACAGATCTTATGTTTGCAAATTTTACAGCTGAGGACGGGAACAGCGCTGTTGCTGTCCGCATCAATCCGGAGTACGTCGCCTCGGTCCTGGAAATACAATCTGATCGAACGAAAATCACGCTGTCCGGCGGCACGGATCATATCGTGGCACATCCACTCGACGTTGTCGTGCGTCGCCTGCAGGAAGCTCTGGGACCGGTCGCGATATAGAGCGGGGCTTAAGCCCTGGTATCAGAAAACGCGCTCTGATCGATGCTAGAGTAGCCGAGCTAGTCCGGCGTGCTAGCGTGACGTCGGCCTTCACACTAATGTACGTCCGGCGCATCTCCTTGTTGCGACAAAGTTCTCTTTCCTGGATGCTCTGTCGCAAGGAAAGCGGCTCACGCCGCCTCCCCTTCGTCGCTTTCCTCGATGGTGATGCGGGGCTGCAGGTGAGGCAGGTAGTCAACGGCGCGCTGCGCATGGGCCGCGGCTTGAAAGATGGCGCGCTGGTCGCCACGAAGCACGTGCAGCCATCCGTCGATGTAGCTTGCATGGTCGGGTCTCGGTTCGAGCTCGGGCGCGATGCCGAGATCGGCGCAGAGAAACGCACTGCCAAGTTCGGCGATAAGCTCTTCACGGGCACGTTCCGTGCGGTCCTTGCCGTAGCGGGATAGATCGCGGTCCAGACGAGCGGGCGTCGAGGTCCAGTGCGTCATTTCGTGGCTGAGGACGGCAACATAGCTAGCCACATCGACGAAACTATCGAGAAGCAGCATCTGAATGTAGTCTTTGGCGGCCGCGTATTAGGCCGCCCGCCATGGCAAGAGGCGCTTACTTTTCCATGTCCCAGCCTACGAGTGGAACGGCGTGTAATCGTTCTCATTGAAACTCGAGTAACACACCCCGTAAGCCCTGACGATGAGGGTGGAAGACAGACTGCGCAGCCCGGCTGTCATGACAAGGTTGAACATTATCTGCCGCGCTAATCCCCACGCCCTGGTGGCCAGCCAATCCAGGATAACAGAACACTACAATTTTGAGCGCAGCCTTGAGAGCGCAGTAGTCATTTCGCTCGCATGCGTGGTTAGCGGCGGTGTTCGTGGTTGAGTCTTTTTTGTCCGCCCCTCGCTCAAAAGCGGCTTTCAAGCAACTATTGATAAACAAAGCTTGGCCTTTGGGGTACAAATAGGTGTTTTCGTTTTGGAGCTTTACGGGATCAGGAACTAAAAGAAACCCTTAGGATTACTCCGTGGGCAGGCTGGAGGAATACATGTTCGATAACAACCGCTCGAACCGAAGCATTTTTGCGAGGACGACTGGCAAGGTCGATTTCGTAACTTGGATGGCTGCGGCAACTATCATCGCCATCAGCACGATCTCATGTGTTGCATTCCAGCTTGGTTTCCTCCATGGCTAGCTAAGACTGACAGCAAGCACGCAATCTGCCTTCTGCCAGAAGTATCCGAACCACTGGCTTACCTGCTCTGAATTTCACGCTGCGCTAATACTCGCGTGCGGTAGCACTTGTGACCAACAATCTTCGTGACGTGTATTCACACTAGCCCTTGATGACCATCAATACAAAGGTTTTCGCCACTTATCATGTGGGACACCCCGTCGCCGCAGCGTCTTCAATACGGCGCTACTCATGGGCTGATGATAAACAGGCCGCTCTCTCGCGAGCAAGAATGCAAACTGAGCGGGAATCGGATTAATGTGTCAGATACCCAGAAGACCTGAAGTGTCCTTCGTGTCTTGAACCCTTCGTTCGAGTGCTGTCCGGTTTCTAAGTTGCGAGCGATGTAATGTGGTATGGAAACTGGCTTGATCTACAAAATCACGTTCGCACTCGTAGTGCTTGCTTTGGCCGGCATATCTTTGTTCGAGACGGGTCCTGCGGCTGTCTCGTCTGGGTGGCCTGAGATACATACACCAAAGACATCTCGGATTAATTCAGCAACCCGCGCACCCTGAGTGATGTGAGACAATATCTTCGATTCTGGTAGAACAGAAACAAAGGCCGGGGCCAGACAAGCCAGCGCCTGGATTAGGTCACCCTCGCCGCACCATCGATTTCGCGATCTCGACGATATCATCTCGCGACGCCGTTGGATCCTCCTTAGACCAGGCAATGCCAAGCCCGATCTTGAAGTCGATCCCCCTCACCTTCTTGAGCACGAAGCTGCGGTTGGGTATGTCGGTCGTCCACTCCGGTGCAAAGCCGATGCCAAGCCCGGCAGAGACGAGAGAGACCAGCGAGTAGGTGTCATCGCAGCTATAGGCGACGTTCTTCGTCAGATCTTACTCCTCGAACTTCTCATTGAAGTACCGCTCCGTGAAGGAGAGGTTCTGCCGGTTGAAGGCAATGATTTTCTGATCGCGTAGGTCTTCGATGGAGATCTCATTGAGCGTAGCCAGAGGATTGGTCTCGGCAACAGCCAGCAGATAGCGTTCATGGGCAACGGAGAAGAAACGCAGTGAGCCGATATTCTCGACCGGCCTGATGAAGCCAAGGTTGAGCTGTCCGGTCTCCAGTCCGCGGATGATGTCTCCAGTGTTTCCCGAGGCGATATGGATGCGGACATCGGGAAACTTGCGGGCGATCTTGCCGAGGAACAGGGGTAACATGCCCATGGTGGCAGGATAGACGGTACCGATCTTGATCTGGCGAATACGACTGCCGCCTGCGGCGCGTGTCAGCTCGGTCGTCAACTCCATCTCGCTGAGGATGCGAACAGCACGATCGTAGAAGGTCTCGCCTGCCCTCGTCAGCTCGACCCGACGAGTGGAGCGAATGAACAACGGACAGCCAAGCTCCCGTTCCAGCGCCATGACATGATTGCTGAGCGCTGGCTGGGCGATGTTCATCTTGATCGCAGCCCGACCGAAGTGAAGCTCCTCGGCGACGGCTCGGAAAAGAGAGAGCTGGCGTAACTCCATAGAAAGTATCGATCCTCAGCAGATTATCTGAATTTAAGATACCTGAAATTCAGATATAAGTGAAGACCCCATCGGTGTTGATGGGAGGCGACGGTGGCCAAGACACTTGGATCTGAGAAGCATAAAGCGCTAATCTCGCTCCTTATTAAGAAGCGGGAAGCAGCGGGATTGACCCAAGCACAACTCGCGGACACTCTAGGGGAGTATCAATCTTTCGTTGCACGACTGGAAAGTGGACAACGTAGGGTCGATGTGATCGAGTTTTTGGAACTAGCCAAAATTCTTTCGTTCGATCCGTTTTCTGTGCTGCGCGACCTATCGCAAAGCTGATGTTTTAGCTGCCAAGTCCTCAGCGCAATGCCATGATGGGGTATTATCTCACTACCCATCCCTCACCAGCGCTACTGCATTCCACTCTGCGCTCATTGATACCAATCTTTGCCGAGGGCTTATTCAGAATGAAATTTGGGACAAGCGGGCTTCGAGGGCTTTCCGAGGATCTGAAGGGCCGGGCATCGGCGCTCTATGCGACGGCCTTCGGCCGCTATCTCCTCGAAAGCGGCCGGGCGAAGGCGGGAGACCCGATCCTCGTCGGCCGCGACTTTCGCCAATCCAGCCCTGAGATATCAGCCGACTGCATCAAGGCGCTCGGCAAGCTCGGCTTTACGATGATCGATTGCGGTACGGTCCCGACACCGGCGCTGGCGCTTTACGGCCTGCATCACGGCGCCGCCTCGCTGATGATCACCGGCTCGCACATCCCGGCCGACCGCAACGGCATCAAGTTCTATCGGCCGGATGGTGAGATCGACAAGGCCGACGAGGCCGCGATCACGGCAGCGGCAGCCGATCTCGACCGCACCGGCTTCGCATGGCCGCTGAGCAACGTTCGGGCCGAAGATCGGTCGGCCGAGTGTCTCGCTCTCTTCACGAAGCGCAACGCCAGCCTGTTGCCCGCCAATGCGCTCGCGGGCCTAAAAGTCGGCGTCTACCAGCACAGCACCGTCGCCCGCGATCTCATGGTCGACCTGCTCGAGCACTTCGGCGCAGAGGTCAAGGCGTTCGCGCGCTCCGAACACTTCATTCCCGTCGATACCGAAGCCGTCTCGGAAGAGACCATCGCACTGCTGAAGCAGGCGGCAACCAACCACGGCCTCGACGCCATCGTGTCGGCCGATGGCGATGGCGACCGGCCGCTGGTCACCGATGAGACCGGCACGCCGCTGCGCGGCGACCTGCTTGGCCTGATCGCCGCCAACTTTCTCGGCGCCAATGCCGTGGTGTCACCGGTCACCTCCAATTCCGGCATCGAAGCATCAGGATCGTTCAGCGTCATCCGCACCCGCGTCGGATCGCCCTTCGTGATATCAGGCATGCAGGAGGCGCTGGCATCGGGCAAGACCGGCGTCGTCGGCTTCGAGGCCAATGGCGGCACGTTGGTGGCGAGCGATTTCAATCTCAACGGCACGACGCTTCTGGCCCTGCCGACCCGCGATTGCTTCCTGCCTGTTCTGGCGACGCTGGCGCAGGCGGCGGCAAACAAGCGCCCGCTGTCTTCAATCGCATCCGGCTACGCACTCCTCTTCGCCGCAGCCGACCGACTTGAGAACTTCCCGGTCGAGACAAGTGCCAAGCTGATGGCGCATCTGCGTGCAAGCCCAGCCAATCTTTCCGACTTCCTGCAGCCGATCGGCGAAGTCGACAGCACCAGCGACATCGACGGCCTGCGCGTGACGCTTGCCGACAAGCGCATCATCCACTTCCGCCCATCGGGCAATGCGCCGGAAATGCGCTGCTACGTGGAAGCGGAGACGGAGAGCGCGGCCACCGACCTTCTTGCAGCCGGTCTCGGGCGCATCCGCACCTGGGCAAACGCAAACTGATCAACGATTAAAGACCATTCGAGGACACATCCAGATGACGCAGAAGATCGTTCCGGTAATCATGGCAGGTGGCAAGGGCACGCGCCTGTGGCCGCTGTCGCGCGCCGCCGCCCCCAAGCAGTTCATCCGCTTCATCGGCGATACCACGCTGTTTCAGGACACGTTGCTGCGCGTCTCCGACAAGGCGCTCTATGAGCCAGCGATCGTCATCACCAACGAGGAGTTCCGCTTCCTCGTCGCCGAGCAGGCCCGCGAGCTCGATCTGACACTGTCGAGCATCCTTCTGGAGCCGATGGCCCGCAACACGGCCGCCGCCGTTGCCGCCGCCGGCGCGCTGGTGCGCGACCGCTTCGGCGAGAGCGCGATCATGCATGTGCTGGCTTCGGACCACGAGATCGATGCAGACCAGGTCTATTTCGACGCCGTACGCGCCGCGATCGCCGCCGCATCCGCGGGTAAGCTCGTCACCTTCGGCATCAAGCCGACGGAACCCGCAACCGGCTACGGCTATATCGAGGGCGGCGAGGCGCTGCCGAGCGGCGCGCTGACGGTCAAGCGCTTCATCGAGAAGCCGCCGCTTGAAAAAGCCGAGGAGATGCTGGCATCCGGCGGCTTCTACTGGAACTCCGGCATGTTCATGTTTCCGGTCGCCAAGCTGCTCAGCGAAATGACCACGTTTGCCCCCGATGTCCTCAAGGCCGCCGGCGAAGCCGTCATCAAGGGCGTCAAGGATCTGGACTTCATCCGCCTCGACAAGGCGGCCTTCGCCGAAAGCCCGGATATCTCGATCGACTACGCGGTGATGGAGAAGACCAGGAACGCGGCCGTCGTTCCCTCGCCCTTCCAATGGTCGGATCTCGGCAGCTGGGATGCGATCTGGAAGAGCGGCAATCCTGACGAAAAGGGCAATGTCGCCGCCGAAAACACCACTGTCGTCAACACCCGCAA
>NZ_JBGLYS010000039.1:0-50108 GCF_047304155.1 Rhizobium sp. Rhizsp42
TTACCGGCTTTGCCGCCGTTACCGCCGTCACCGCCCCACCAGCTGCCGGCGTTGCCGCCGCGACCGCCGTTACCGGCTTTGCCGCCGTTACCGCCGTCACCGCCCCACCAGCTGCCGGCGTTGCCGCCGCCGCCGCCGTTACCACCGTTGCCGCCATCGCCGCCTCGGTTGTTGCCGCCGTTGCCGCCGTTTCCGGCATTGCCGCCGTTGCCGCCCTTGCCGCCATGGTAGCTGCCGCCGTTTCCGCCGCCGCCGCCATTGCCGCCATTGCCACCGTTGCCGCCGTAGTTGTCGCCGCCATTGCCGCCGTTGCCGGCATTGCCGCCGCTACCACCGCCGCCACCGCCATTGCCGTGGCCATGTCCGTGGCCATTACCATTGCCGGGGTCGTTCCAACCACCGCCATTGTTGTTGCCGCCATGATGGCGGCCACGATGACGGCCGCGACCGTTGCCGTCATCCTCGCCGCCAGGATCACTGATTACGGTGATCGGGTCGGCGCTTGCGCTACTGCTACCGCCGCCGCCACCACCATTGCTGGAAGACCCGTTGTTCCCGTTCCGGCCACGGTCATGGTTGGAATCCGTGAAGGGGTTTACGTCAAAAATCGACTGCACCGGGAAGCACAGTCGCTCCTCAATCGATCCCGGCTGCACGCTTCTGCAATCGAGATTGAGCGCCTGGGCGCTCCCTAGGCTCGTTCCTGCCAGCAGAAATCCTACACTGACAGAGAGCTTCAATAGTGTTCTGTTCATTTCGCTCACTCCCATCGTTAACGTGGCGTTAACAGGGAATTTTTATATGAGTGAGCTATAAATTAGAAAGGACAAATAAAAATGAGGAGCGTACTCATTTCGGCTGCAATTGCATTATTTAGTATAAAAGCATCATCTAATAGTAGATAATCGCGGAACCACCGAGTAACACAAGGAGCTTTATATGCGGAGAATTGCGGCCATTCTAAGTTTTGTTATGAGTATTCCTTTAATTTCTAGTCAGAGTTTTGCAGGATCTGAAATTCCCGCCAGCCGTTCTATCTCTCCACCTGTAGGCTTCGGCGCAGCCTGTGCCAAATATGGATGGGTATGCCATGGAAAGGGCGGCGTCGACATTGGCGACAAGGAAGCGCTGCGGGCGCTTCAGGAGGTCAACCGCTTCGTAAACTCGAAGGTGAAGCCCACCGAGGACCGCATCGCGAAGGGCCGTCGTTCGGACAACTGGACGCTGCCCGTCAACAACAAGGGCGACTGCGAGGACTACGCGCTCCTGAAGATGAAGACCCTGCTGGACATCGGCTTTCCGACCAGCAAGCTGGCGCTTTCGGTGGTCCTCGATCGCAGCGGCGAAAACCACCTCGTGCTGATCGCCCGCCTGAAGTCCGGCGATTACGTGCTCGACAATCTCGCCTACAACGTCAAGCCATGGCAGCGCACGGGCTACACCTTCCTCGCCAGCCAGAACTTCAACAGCAAGGCCAATTGGCAGGTGACCCTGGCAGGGCCTCGAGCCAGCCAGTTCATCAAGGGCTGAAAGGGTTTTATCGGCGCAATCGACCATTGAAGGCCGCGCATTGCGGCCTTCACAACCGGCGCTGGAATCTCTCGCCTTGCTGGTACAATTCAATATGTGGCGAATGAGATACACGTTTTGCAATGCAGCATGAGCGGCCTCACCGCCGCAATGTTGTCATCGGACTGTCATCGGCCATCCAGTAGGCAAATTCCTATCAACCACGATAGGAACGCCCCCTATGACTATCCGTACCATCCTCCTTGGCTCCGCCGCCGCCATGAGCATTATGTCGACAGCGCAGGCCGCCGACGCCATCGTCGCGGCCGAACCTGAAGCCGTCGAATACGTCCGCGTCTGCGACGCTTACGGCACCGGCTACTTCTACATCCCCGGCACCGAGACCTGTCTTTCGGTCGGCGGTTATGTCCGCGTCGAGGAACGCTTCGGCCGCAACGTCTCCGGTACGTCCGACTGGAACTCCTGGACCCGTGGCCAGGTCACCCTGAGCTCCAAGAGCGAGACCGAATACGGCACGCTGACCGGCGTCATCACGCTGCGCACCAACGCCGAAAACGCCACCAACCAGACCGCCCTTCTGCAGGAAGGCTATATCGACCTCGCCGGCTTCCGCGTCGGCATGCAGTATTCCTGGTGGGATAACGACCGCAGCATCGGCACCGGTGAAACCGACGTGATCTCGAGCAACCAGACGATCCACAACTCGGTTCGCTACATGTACGAGACGCCGAACTTCAGCGCCGGCGTGTCGGTCGACGAACTGGAAGAACGCTATCGCACCAAGGCGGGCGAAGGCCCGAACAATGTCGGCGTCACCGGCCAGCTCTTCGGCAAGGCCGGCGCCGTCAGCGGCTACCTGCTTGCCGGTTACGACACCGACACCGAGGAAGTGGCGCTGCGCGGCATCCTCTTTGCCGACGTCGGCCCAGGCCAGCTCGGCCTCTACGGCCTGTGGGCCAGCGGCGCCAACTACTATTACGAGGAGTCCGAGTGGGCGCTCGGCGCGCAATACGTCTACAAGGCCACCGACAAGCTCACGATCATCCCCGGCTACCAGTATTTCAGCAAGATCTCGCTGGATTCCAACGGCGAATTCACCGGCGGCGATGCATGGCGCGCCGGCGTGACGGTCGACTACAAGATCGCCAAAAACCTGCTCACCAAGCTCAGCGTTCAGTATTACGACCCTGACAACGCGCCCGAGCAGGTCCAGGGCTTCCTGCGCTTCCAGCGCACCTTCTAAACAAACGCAAAAAGACATGGGCCGCGCTTCGGCGCGGCTCGCTCTTCTTCTGTCTTGAGTGCTGGGCCTGCCAATCCGTGCGGAAAGTTGCATGGTGGCCACGCAATAGCCGGCTTACGAAGGAGAAAAGGCGAGGAAGTGTTTTTTTGGTGGCGGAACAATGCGATCCGACCTATCGTTTCCCCTAGGCAATGGAGGTTGCCGAAGGAGGAAAACATGAACGATAGCGTTTTTGGCTTTCTGGTCGCCGCGGAAATGTCCGCACTGTTTTGGGCTGGTGTATTCCTGGTGGCCGGCACATTGTCTTAAGACGTTGTTATTGCCGGAAGAATGGTAGCGGGGGGCGGAATTGAACCGCCGACCTCAGGGTTATGAATCCTGCGCTCTCACCAACTGAGCTACCCAGCCAAACCACCTAACGATGCCGTTTGCGATGCGCCCGGCTCGTTGAATGAGCGGCTTATAAGGCGGCCTTCACGGTCATGTCAAGCACATGATCGAGAAAATCACCGGGCTTTTGTCACGCCGCCACGGCACCTTCAAGAAGCGCCTTCAGCGATGCTTCCGCCGCAGGCTCGCGCTCCGAGCGCTCGATGAAACCACCACCATAGACACGCGCATTGTCGCCCGGCGCCGAATAAAGCGCGCAGGCCTGACCAGGCGCCACACCCGCCTCGCCCACCGCGAGATCCACATAGATGCCGGTGTGATCGGCATGCAGCACGGCCGGCGTCGGCATGCGCGTCGAGCGCACCTTGGCGAAGCAGGCAAAGCCCTCGCCCGCAGCCGCCTGCGCAAGCTCCTCGTCCCCAAGCCAGTTCACGTCGCGCAGATAGACGCGGTGCGTCTCCAGCGCTTCCTTGGGGCCGACTATGACGCGCCGCGAGCGGGCGTCGAGGTAGACGACGTAGAGCGGCTCGCCGGTGGCAACGCCGATGCCGCGCCGCTGGCCGATCGTGTAATGCAGAATGCCCTCATGCTGGCCGAGCACCCGGCCGTCGAGATGCACGATCTCGCCCGCCAGCGCCGCGTTCGGCTTCAGCTTGTTGATGATATCGGTGTACTTGCCCTGCGGCACGAAACAGATGTCCTGGCTGTCTGCCTTCTTGGCGACGACGAGGCCCATCTCTTCGGCAAGCTTGCGGGTCTCGGCCTTCGGCAGTCCGCCGAGCGGGAAGCGCAGATAGTCGATCTGCTCCTGCGTGGTGGCAAACAGGAAATAGCTCTGGTCGCGATCGGCATCGGCCGGGCGGTAGAGCGCGCGACGGCCGGGATTGCCGGGCGCCGGGTTGGCGCCGGAACGGATATAATGGCCGGTCGCCAGAGCATCGGCGCCGAGCTCGCGCGCGGTTTCCAGGAGATCGGCGAACTTGACCGTCTGATTGCAAGACACGCAGGGGATCGGCGTCTCGCCGGCGACATAGCTTTCCATGAACGGATTGATGACGGTGTCGCGGAAGCGCTTTTCATAATCCAGCACATAATGCGGAATGCCGAGCGTCTCGCAGACCCGGCGCGCATCGTCGATATCCTGGCCCGCGCAGCACGAGCCGGCACGATGCACGGCGGCGCCATGATCGTAGAGCTGCAGCGTGATGCCGAGCACATCATAGCCCTGCCGCTTCAAAATGCCGGCCACGACCGAGCTGTCGACGCCGCCAGACATGGCCACGACAACGCGCGTATCTTCCGGCCTCTTGTCAAAATCCAGTGTGTTCACGGGGGTGCTGCCAATTCAAAAGGGTATCTCGATCCGCCCTATCCTACAGAATTTTGGCGGATTTGCATCGCGACCAACGGGATCGACCGCCGGCTCTTGTCTGGCGGTGGATATAGAAAGGATTGGGGGCGCGTGCAAGGGGCGGTGATTTTGGGGAGGGAGGCTGCGGTGCTTTCGCGTTCGGCCCCTTGGTCTCATGGCTGTTGTGCCGTGAGATACCCCCCTCTGCCCTGCCGGGCATCTCCCCCACAGGTGGGGAGATCGACTCGTGGTTGGGTTTACGCCAACCAGTGAAGGTGGAGCGAGCGGCTACGCCCAGCCGATCTCCCCCCTTGTGGGGGAGATGTCCGGCAGGACAGAGGGGGGTATCACACGGTACACCCTCCCCAAAACCACACCGAACTCCCCAACGCCATCAAGCCGCCGTCGAAGCCACCACGCCCCCGCCCGCAATCAACCGCTCCGCTTCCGCAAGCGGCATCGGCTTGCCCAGCAAATACCCCTGAACCTCATGAAACCCCTCCTGGCGCAATCGCAGCAGCTGCGCCTCGGTCTCGATCCCTTCGGCCAGCGTCGTCGCGTTGAAGCCGGAGCCGATGCCGACAACGGCGCGCACAATCGCCAGATTGCCGGGGTCGGTGTCGATGCCGGCGATGAAGCTGCGGTCGAGCTTGATCTTGTCGAAGGCAAAGGCGCGCAAATAGCTGAAGGAGGAATAGCCAGTGCCGAAATCGTCGATGGCGATGCGGATGCCGAGTTCCTTCAGTGCCTTCAAGAGCGGCAGGCTCTGGCCGACATCGGCGAGGAAGACCGATTCCGTGATCTCGATTTCCAGCCGCTCCGGCCGCAAGCCGCTCTCGTCGAGCGCCGAGACGACGCTCGCAAGCAGGCTGTTGTGGCGAAACTGGCTGACCGAGAGATTGACGGCCACCTTCAGGTTCGAGGGCCAGCGCGCCGCCGTCCGGCAGGCCTCGCGCAGCACCCATTCGCCGATCGCAACGATCAGCCCGGTCTCTTCCGCAACGGGAATGAACTCCATCGGCGGCACCAGCCCGCGCTCCGGATGGTTCCAGCGGATCAGCGCCTCGAAGCCGCCGAGACCGTCATTTTCCAGCTGCACGATCGGCTGGTAGTAAAGCTCGAACTGGTTGTTCTGCAGCGCCTCGCGCAGTTCCACCGTCAGCATGTGCCGGCGCTCGGCCTCAAGCCGCATCGAGGGCTCGTAGAAGCGATAGGTCGAGCGGCCGCTTTCCTTGGCGGCATAGAGCGCGAGGTCGGCATGGCGCATCAGCACGTCGTCGTCTTCGGCATGATCGGGCGCCAGCGCGATGCCGATGCTGCAGGTGACATGCTCGTTGACGCCATCGAGATCGAAGGGCGAGGAGAGCGACGCAAGCAGCTGCTCGGCGAAACGCTCGATGCAGCCGGCCTCCCGGAAGCCGACCACCAGCGCGAACTCGTCGCCACCAAGACGCGCCACCAGATCGCCCTGGTCGGCAAGACCGGTCAGCCGCGCGGCCACCTGACAGAGCAGCGCATCGCCGGCCGCATGACCCTTGCTGTCGTTGATATGCTTGAAGTGATCGACATCGAGATAAAGCAGCGCCACCGGCTTGTCGGCGGTGGCAAGCGAAGAGACGCGCTTGATGTGCTCGGCAAAGAAGGCGCGGTTCGGCAGGCCGGTCAGAACGTCGTGCATGGCCATATAGGCCAGCCGCGCCTCGACGGAGCGCTCCTCGGTTACATCCTGCGAGATGCCGAGCAGGTAGCGCGGGGCGCTGCCATCGGGAGACGGCAGGGCGCGCTTGACGGTTCTCAAAATCCGCTGCTGGCCGTCGCTGCGTTGCATCGTCTCTTCGAAGCTGATCGCCGCGGGCGCCGCGAAGGCGCGGGCATCCTGCTCGCGAAACGCCGCTGCCTGCTCGTCGTTGAAGAAGATATGGTCGCTGCGGCCGACCACGTCGAGAGAATGACGACCGATGATGTCGCCGCAGGCTTCGTTGAAGAGGATATAGAGACCATCCGCATCCATATCCTTGACGAACACACCGACCGGCAGATTGTCGACGATGCTATCAAGCAGAGAGCGCGTGTCGCTCACCTCGCGATGCGCGGCATTGACCTCCGTGCGGTCCTGCACGATGGCAAGGATCGCATCGCGGCCGTTGAAACGCACGCCGCGCCCGTAGGTCATCACCTCGAGCATGGTGCCATCGGCCTTCAGATGCGTCCAGCGCCCGGCCCGTTCCATGTCGGAGCGCGCGTGCACGGCGGTGATCATCCGCTGGCGCTCCTGGGCGGGGCGAATGTCGAGCACGGTCATGCCTGAATAGGCTTCCCGCGAATAACCATAGAGATCGACAGCGGCGTTGTTGACGATCAGGAAACGCAACGTATCGGGGTCGTAGACCCACATCGGCGACGGATGGGTTGCGAAGAGAGACTGGAAATCATCATTGGGAGTATCGGTCGAAACGAATGCTCTCTGAATACCTGTCATCGGCAATATCACATGAATTTGATGGCTGATCCTGTCAGTTATAGTGAAAAAAGCTAAATAAAATCAGAATCATAGTTCGCACAAACTTTAGGCGAACCGCCTTCGCGCTGTGCAGCGCTAACCGCCTGTTATGAGGTTTCGCGGCTTTTCTTCACACACTGGAAAGGTCTGCACAAAGATCGACCAACTAGTGATGGCTATGCGCGCACTGCCCGTGATCGGCCAGAACCTCGATCACCCGGCACTGATCGACCCGCCCGTGCCCACAACCGGCGACCATCGCCTCCAGCTCCACCTTCAGCGCCATCAGGCTGCGGATGCGCTGCTCGACGTCGATAAGCCGCGCCTTGGCGATCGCATCGGCCGAGGCGCAGGACTGGTTCGGATCGTCCTGCAGCGTGAGAAGCGTGCGGATCGCATCGACCTCGAAGCCCAGTTCGCGGGCATGGCGGATGAACACGAGGCGGCTGATATCGGCGGGCTCGTAGGAGCGCTGGTTGCCCTCGCTGCGACTTGGCGCGCTCAACAGGCCGATGCCTTCGTAATATCGGATGGTCGGCACCTTCACGCCGCTCTGGCGCGATGCCTCGCCGATGGTGATCTTTTTCATCATTTCCCCCTTGCACCTCTAGTCGCTAGAGGATGTAGGAAGGATGCTCGTCAATGACAAGGAAGCCCAAAAGGAAGCCGATGATGAGCGACAGGATCGAGAAGCGCTACAGGGTCGAAGGCATGGATTGCGCCAGCTGCGCGGCCAAGATCGATACCGCCGTGCGCCGCGTCTCCGGCGTCGAGGACGTCTCGGTGTCGGTAACCGCAGGCACCATGACCGTGCGCCACGACGGCAGCAGCGACCTTGCCGCGATCGAAAAGAAGGTGACCGGCCTCGGCTACGGCCTGCGCCCCTTCGCGACCACCGAGGCACCCCGCCCGAGCAGCCAAAGCGCCGAACATGTGCACGGACCGGACTGCGGCCATGATCACGAACACAGCCACGCGCGGGACCACGCGCATAACGACCACGATCATGATCATGATCACCATGACCACGCACACGATCATGCTCACGACAGCCAAGGCGCACCCGCCGAAATCGAAGGCCTGCATGGTCATGACCACGCGCCCATGTCCGGCCCATGGTGGCAGAGCCGCAAGGGGCGTTTGGCGATCCTCTCGGGCGCCGCCCTCGTCGTCGCCTATATCGTCGGCCATCTCGTCCCCTCGATCGCGCCTTATGCCTTCATCGCCGCCATGCTTGTCGGTCTTGTCCCGATCGCCCGCCGCGCCGTCATGGCGGCGCTGTCGGGCACGCCCTTCTCGATCGAGATGCTGATGACCATCGCCGCCGTCGGCGCGGTCATCATCCATGCCGGCGAGGAAGCCGCGACCGTGGTCTTCCTTTTCCTGGTCGGCGAATTGCTGGAAGGTGTGGCGGCAGGCAAGGCGCGCGCCAGCATCCAGTCGCTGACGACGCTGGTGCCGAAGAGCGCCCTTCTCGAAGAGGGCGGTGCAACCCGCGAGGTTCCGGCCGAAACGCTTGCCGTCGGCTCCACCATCCTCGTGCGCCCCGGCGACCGCATCTCCGCCGACGGCATCATCCTCTCCGGCGAGAGCGCGATCGACGAGGCCCCGGTGACAGGCGAAAGCACGCCGGTGCGCAAGGGCGAAGGCGACGTGGTCTTCGCGGGAACGGTCAATGGCGACGCGGCGCTGCGCGTCAAGGTCACCGCCGCCGCCGCCGACAACACCATCGCCCGCGTCGTGCGGCTCGTGGAGGAAGCGCAAGAGAAGAAGGCGCCGACCGAGCGCTTCATCGACCGCTTCTCACGCTATTACACACCTGGTGTCGTCGTCGTCGCCGCCCTCGTCGCCATCCTGCCGCCGCTGGTCGCTGGCGGCGCATGGGACGAGTGGATCTACAAGGGCCTTGCGATCCTGCTCATTGGCTGCCCCTGCGCGCTTGTCATCTCCACGCCCGCCGCCATCGCCGCCTCGCTGTCCTCAGGCGCGCGGCGCGGATTGCTGCTCAAGGGAGGCGCGGTATTGGAGACGCTGGGCAAGATCAACGCGGTGGCGCTCGACAAGACTGGTACGCTGACGGAGGGCAAACCTGTTGTCACCGACATATTGAGCTTCGGAAAGCCGGAGGCCGAGGTGCTGACCTATGCCGCGGCGCTCGAGACCGGCTCCAGCCACCCGCTGGCGCTCGCCATTCTCGGCAGGGCCGCGCGCGACGCCATCGCCATCCCGCAGGCAACCGACGCCAAGGCGCTCGGCGGCAAGGGTGTGACCGCGACCGTCGCCGGCCTTCAGGTCCTCCTCGGCTCCCCTAAGGCGGCTGCCGAACGCGTAGCTTTGTCGGACGAGCAGCAGGCGCGCATCACGGGGCTGAACGACGAAGGCAAGACCGTCTCCGTGCTTGTCGTCGGCGATCAACTGGCCGGCGCCATCGCCATGCGCGACGAGCCGCGCGACGACGCCAAGTCGGGCCTCAAGGCGCTGACCGACGCAGGCGTCAGGATCGTCATGCTGACCGGCGACAACGCCCGCACAGCAAACGCCATCGGCAAGGAGCTCGGCATCGAGGTCCGCGCCGAGCTGATGCCGGAGGACAAGCAGCGCATCGTCGGCGAGCTGCAGAAGAGCGGACTGAAGGTCGCCAAGGTCGGCGACGGCATCAACGACGCGCCGGCGCTGGCCGCGGCCGATGTCGGCATCGCCATGGGCGGCGGCACGGATGTTGCGCTGGAGACGGCGGACGCCGCGATCCTGCACGGCCGCGTCTCCGACGTCGCCGCCATGATCGCGCTGTCGAAGCGCACCATGCGCAACATCGGCGAAAACATCTCGATCGCGCTCGGTCTGAAGGCCGTTTTCCTGGTCACCACCATCGCCGGCATCACCGGCCTCTGGCCCGCCATCCTCGCCGACACAGGCGCCACGGTGCTGGTGACGATCAACGCTTTGCGATTGCTGCGGCCGATTTCGTCAAAGGCTTAAGACTGTGTTAACAGCACGCGTGGCGCGCGATTTCCCTTGAATTTTGAGGGGTGAAGCGCGCCGCCCTCCGCAGGGCGTGCATTCTTCAATCTATTCAACTAGATGCAAAATTAGATCATTAAACATTTCTTAAAAAGCGACGGCTGTTTGAGAGGTTTTCGCAAGGGGTTGCCTCTATCCGGCGCGAGTCATTCAATTTGCAAGGCTCGCATATGTTCCTAGACGGCGTATTCCATCCCAACCAATCCTCCGGGGGATCCAGCTCCACCACAAGCCCATCGCAAGGCGCACCGGAGACAACGGCATCCCCCGAGCAATCGGCCTCCCCTTCCCCGGCAAGCGAAGAGCCCGTCAGCTATCCGCCCGAGGAAACCGACGACCAGACCTACACCGCTGAGCCGCAGACAGAGCCCCAGACCGAACCCGAGCCCGAACCTCAGGCACCGGCTGCCGACGATACGCAGCAGGCCATGCCAACACATCAGGCAAGCGAGCCGGCGACGTCAGGCCAGGCCAGCGAGCCGGCCGAGCAACCGGCATCGGAAAGCCAGCCGGCTTCCGGTACCGGCGCGACAAGCGGCACGGCCCCCGTTGCAACACCTCCGACGCACATTGCAGGCGCCTCAGCCTCGAAGGCATCGACGACATCGGCGAGCGCCGCCGGTAAGGGCGACGATATCGACCTGACTGATCTCGTACGCCAGCAGGCGCAGCAGACGAGCGAATCCCAGCGGCTCCGGTCGATGTTCGCGAACGGCTCGACCGGCGCGGCGTCGCCATTCCTGTCGCTCTTCGGCGTCGAGGCCGGCAGCGAGGAAAGCCGCGTCAACGCCGTCACGCTTCTCTACCAGCAGTTTTGACGGCGCGCGTCGCGGAACGCCCGCGATCAATATCACAAAGCCCGGCGCAGCCTCCCGCGCCGGGCTTTCGCGTTTCGTAAGCCGCAACCGGAAAGTGGCGCCTGCCACATTCTGGAACCTATCTCCTCCTCGCGCGTTTGTGATCGAGGAGGAGAAGCACCATGACCAATGATTTCAATCGTCCGAATGCCGCGAACACCCCACCGCCGAAGAGTTCGTCTAAGACGATGTGGGTTGCAATCGCACTTCTGGTCGTCATCGTCGCCCTGGCGGCAACCTATTGGCCAAGGGGTGCATCCGCTCCCACGGCAAGCGCGCCGAGCGCAACGGCACCCGTGACCGAACCCGCGGCACCGGCAACGCCGCCCGCCTCGCAGGCCACCCCGCCGGCTGCAACGCCACCGGCCGCAGCCCCCGCGACGCCTGCCCCGGCAACCCCCGCACCGGCGACGCCTGCTCCAGCAACGCCGGCTCCCGCGAACCCGCAGTAAAGCCGGTTCGATCTCAGATAACGAAAAGCCCGCCAATTCAGGCGGGCTTTTTTGCATGCGTGACCGATGCTTAGTTCTGGCCGGCCTTCAACACCCGGTGCGTGCTCTCATCGACGGCATTGCCCATCTGGCGGCCATCCTTGGCGAGGCCGTTGGCGGTGTTGGCGCAGGACGACAGCGCCAGCAGCGAGGTGAGCGCGATGGCAACGGCGGCGGCAAATCGTGTCATGGAAATCTCCCTAATGGTCGGCCGGAGCGGCACGCAATCAGGTAGATAGCGCCCGCCGGTCGGCGATCAACGCCGGCGCGAGAGCCCGAAACAGAAAACCCGGCACAGTCGCCTGCGCCGGGTCTCTTCACATCTTCCCTGGGAGGAAAGCCTCAATCAACAGCAAATACGAGCGGCTTGGCCTGTCGGATTGCTGGGTTGGCGGTCAATTTTCCAAGAACGTCGTCGCTGACGGGACCGTCAACGTAGAGCAGCGCGATCGCGTCACCGCCCTGCTCGCCGCGGCCGAGCTGGAAGTTGGCGATGTTGACGCCGGCGGCACCCAGCGTCGTGCCGATGAAGCCGATCATGCCGGGAACGTCGGTGTTGGAGATGTAGACCATGTTCGCGCCGACATCGCCGTCGAGGTTGATGCCCTTGATCTGGATGAAGCGCGGCTTGCCGTCGGAGAAGACAGTGCCGGCGACCGAGCGGGTCTGCTTGTCGGTCTTGACCGTCAGCTTGATGTAGCCGTCGTAAACGCCGGTCTTGTCGCGCTTGACCTCGGAGAGCACGATGCCCTTTTCCTTGATCATGATCGGTGCCGAAACCATGTTGACGTCGGCGACTTGGTTGCGGATGAGGCCGGCGAGCAGAGCCGAGGTCAGAGCCTTGGTGTTCATCGTCGCGGTCGCGCCGTCGAACAGGATCTCGATTTCCTTGATCGGATCTTCCGAGACCTGGCCGACAAAGGCGCCGAGAACGTCGGCGAGCTTGATGAACGGCTTCAGGATCGGCGCTTCTTCAGCGGTGATCGACGGCATGTTGATGGCGTTGGAAACGGCACCCTTGACGAGGTAGTCCGACATCTGCTCGGCAACCTGCAGGGCAACGTTTTCCTGCGCTTCCGTGGTCGATGCGCCCAGGTGCGGCGTGCAGACGACGTTGGGAAGGCCGAACAGCGGGCTTTCCTTGGCGGGCTCGACTTCGAAGACGTCGAAGCCGGCGCCGGCGACGTGGCCGGACTTGATGGCTTCGGCAAGTGCCGCTTCGTCAACCAGACCACCACGGGCGCAGTTGATGATGCGGACGCCGGGCTTGGTCTTGGCAAGGTTTTCCTTGCCGAGAATGCCGCGCGTCTTGTCGGTCATCGGCACGTGCAGGGTGATGAAGTCGGCCTTGGCCAGCAGCTCGTCGAGCTCGACCTTGGTGACGCCCATTTCCTGAGCGCGCTCGACAGAGAGGAAGGGGTCGTAGGCGAGAACATGCATGCCGAGGCCGATGGCCTTCTTGCAGACGATGCCGCCGATATTGCCGGCGCCGATGACGCCGAGCGTCTTGCCGGTGATTTCGACACCCATGAACTTCGACTTTTCCCACTTGCCGGCCTGCGTGGACGAATCCGCTGCAGGCAGCTGGCGGGCAACGGCGAACATCAGTGCGATGGCGTGTTCAGCGGTCGTGATCGAGTTGCCGAACGGCGTGTTCATGACGATGATACCGCGGCGCGAGGCGGCCGGGATATCGACGTTGTCGACGCCGATGCCGGCGCGGCCGATGACCTTGAGGTTGGTCGCGGCGGCGATCAGCTTTTCCGTCGCCTTGGTGGCGGAGCGGATGGCGAGACCGTCGTAATTGCCGATGATTTCGGCGAGCTTGTCCTTGTCCTTGCCGAGCTGCGGCTGGAAATCGACTTCGACGCCGCGATCACGGAAGATCTGGACGGCGGTTTCCGACAGTTCGTCGGATACGAGAACGCGAGGTGCCATTGGGGGCTTCCTTCAAAAAGTTCAACGATGGAATGTAATCGGGATTGCGAGGCTCCGCCTTTTCAGCGGAGCCGGATGCGATCAACTCAGGCAGCAGCCTGGGAAAGCGTTGCCTTCTGGGTCGAAAACGCCCAGGAGAGCCACGGCATCAGCTTCTGCATGTCTGCAGTTTCGATCGTGGCGCCGGCCCAGATGCGCAGGCCCGACGGCGCGTCGCGGTAATGGCCGATGTCGTAGGCGACACCTTCCTTGTCGAGCAGGCTGACGATGCCCTTGGCGAAGTTCGCCTGGCCGTCGGCGTCGAGCGCCAGAACGTCCTTGTCGGTGATCTTCAGGCAGACGGAGGTGTTGGAAGCCGTCTCGGCCTTGACCGAAAGGTTGGCGATCCAGTCATTGGCGGCGACGAAGTCGGCGATAACCTTGGCATTGGCGTCGGCGCGAGCCATCAGGCCCTTCAGGCCGCCGACATCCTTCGACCACAGCAGCGCATCGATATAATCCTCGACGCAGAGCATTGACGGCGTGTTGATGGTTTCGCCGGTGAAGATGCCCTCGATCAGCTTGCCGCCCGAGGTCATGCGGAAGATCTTCGGCAGCGGCCAGGCCGGTGCGTAGGTCGTGAGACGCTCGACGGCGCGCGGCGACAGGATGATGACGCCATGAGCGCCTTCGCCGCCGAGAACTTTCTGCCAGGAGAAGGTGACGACATCGAGCTTGGCGAAATCGAGGTTCTGCGCGAAGGCGGCAGAGGTCGCGTCGCAGATCGTCAGACCCTTGCGGTCGGCGGGAATGAAATCGCCATTCGGAACGCGAACGCCCGAGGTGGTGCCGTTCCAGGTGAAGACGACGTCGCGGTCGAAATCGATGGTCGAAAGGTCAGGCAGTTCGCCGTAACCGGCTTCGATCTTGCGGACGTCCTTCAGCTTCAGCTGCTTGACGACGTCGGTGACCCAACCGGCGCCAAAGCTTTCCCAGGCGACCATGTCGACGCCGCGCTCGCCGAGCAGCGACCAGAGCGCCATTTCGACGGCGCCGGTATCGGAAGCAGGCACGATGCCGATGCGGTAATCCGCCGGCACTTCCAGAACTTCGCGTGTGAGATCAATGGCTTGCTTGAGCTTCGTCTTTCCGATCTTCGCACGATGCGAACGGCCAAGCGGCGCGTCGGAAAGGGCTTCGAGCGACCAACCGGGGCGCTTCGAGCAAGGGCCAGAAGAAAAATGGGTGTTGTTCGGACGGACGTCCGGCTTCGCGGTGGCAGTGGCCATATGTATACCCTTCCAGGTAATTAGCCTCTCGTTGGGGAGAGGTGTCCCGCCGCCGTAGATACAGATGTGGCCAGATATCGTCAACTTACAAATGTCGCGCCCGGAGGATTTTTTGACGCAGGAGCGACGCGGCGGGAAACGAGAAAAGCCGCCCCGAGGGACGGCTTTCCAAGATCTGGAGACAATGTCTCGTTTGAATACAGGCCCTTACTTGTAGACCGGCTGCTGCAGCGGAATTTCCGGGGCCGGCTCGTAGGACGCCGTCTGGCAACCGCCGAACAGGTAGCGAGCGCCGACGCGTGCTTCGTGAACGTTGAAGCCCTTGTCGCGGCCCGGGCCGCCGCCTTCGTTGTAGCCGAACATGTCGCCGCCGTTGACGTGCAGGAAGCGGTAGCCGACGTCGGCCTTGACGTTGCAGGTGACGTCGATCGACGCACCCGCCATCAGACCGTAGCTGAAGCGCCAGCCGCCCTTGCCGCCGTGGATGAAGGTGGGATCGCAACCGAGGCCGCTGCCGCTGGAATCGCAGGACGTGTTGTTGAGGTCCTTCCACTTGACATAGGTGCCGCCGATACCGGCGCCGACGTAAGGCGTGACGTAGCCGTAGGTGCCGAGATCGACATAGGCGTTTGCCATCAGCGACCATGCGGTCAGGGAGGAGAGGTCAGTTGAGGTGCAGGCGCCCGACACACCGCAGGAGCCGCTGGTCGAACCATGGAAGTCGGACTTGCCGAGATAATCGAGCGTCAGGTCGGTGCGGAAGTAGTTGTTGACCTGGTAACCGACACCGCCGCCGATGGTCCAGGCGTCATCGAGATCGGAGCGGTCGAAATCGACTTCGCTGGCATTGCTGCCCTGGAAGTATTTCGCGCCACGCAGGTCGTTGAAGCCGTAGCCGACATCGCCGCGCAGATACCAGCCGGTCGCTTCGGTCACAGTGACCTCGGGAGCGGCGATCGGTTCGGCGGGCATGAGGTCCGCGGCATAAGCATTCGAGGTAATGAGCAATGCGGCGAAGACGCCAGACAAGCTTCTCTTCATGGATCCCACTCCAAGGTTCGACGCCTGGCAGGATCGAGCTCCGCCAGTTGAATACGTTTCGGTAAGGATAATGAAGTGGAAACGTTAAGCGCTGCTTAACTGTAATTGTCAAACATCGCCTTTTACTCAAAGGCACTGGCAAACCACTGATATCGTTCGAATTTTAATACTGAAGCACGCATCAGGTGGACGCGGTCAAAGCCTGCGGAGAGCACCACCCGCGCGTCGCTGCCACGCTAATAAAAAGCGCCCGACTTAACAAAGTTAATAGCGGTTCTGGCCATAAGCGCGTAGGGTGCATCGTCGGTCAGGACTTTAAAGGCAATGACCGCTTGGGAGTTACTAAGCGCTTCCGCCCCTTTATGGAGGTGCGCCCATGTCGAAGCTCAATAGAGCTATTTCGTTCGAAGAAGATTTATCGCCCGTTTTCGAGGCCCTGTCGCTTTGGTGCAGGGAGCAGAAGTTCGGGCCCGACAGCCTTCAGGGCTGTGCAGCCGCATCGAGGCTGCTCGACTTCTTCGAAGACGGTGCCATCACGACACCAGCGCTTCTCGAGCTCATGCGTCGAGACGTGATCTGACAAAATCGCGATGTACAAATAAGAATGCCCAGCCAAAGGCTGGGCATTGGAAGCTTGTGGAAGGTGCCTGACCAGTGTCAGGCGGCCGTGCGCACGCTTGAGATCGTGCCGATCAGGTCGTTGACGATGCGCTCGATCTGGCTGCGATCGTCGCCCTCAGCCATCACGCGGATGAGCGGCTCGGTGCCGGACGGACGGATGACCAGACGGCCGCTCTTGGCAAGCTCGGCTTCGGCATCGGCGATCGCCTGCTGCACATGCAGGTCTTCCAGCGGCTTGCCGCCGGAATAGCGCACGTTGCGCAGCAGCTGCGGCACAGGCTCGAAACGGCGGCAGATTTCGCTGACCGTCTTGCCGGTGCGCTTGACCGCGACCAGGATCTGCAGCGCGGCCACGAGGCCATCGCCGGTCGTGCCGTAATCAGACAGCACGATATGGCCGGACTGCTCGCCGCCAACATTGTAATTGTTGTTGCGCATGTGCTCGACCACATAGCGGTCGCCGACAGCCGTGCGCACCAGGCCAAGCCCCTTGCCCTGCAGGAAGCGCTCCAGCCCGAGATTGGACATGACGGTGGCGACGATGCCATCGCCGCGCAGCTGCTGGCTTTCGGCATAGCTTTCGGCAATGACCGCCATCAGCTGGTCGCCATCGACGATCGCGCCGTTCTCGTCGACGATGATGACGCGGTCGGCGTCGCCATCGAGCGCGATGCCGATATCGGCGCGCACTTCGTCTACCTTCTTCTGCAGAGCCACCGGGCTGGTGGAGCCGCAGTTGAGGTTGATGTTGGTACCATTCGGCTCGTTGCCGATGACAACGACGTCGGCGCCCAGTTCCCAGAGCACGGCCGGTGCCACCTTGTAGGCGGCGCCGTTAGCGCAATCGATGGCGATCCTGAGACCCTGCAGCGTCACGTCGCGCGGCAGCGTGCGCTTGGCATGCTCGATATAGCGGTCATGAACACCATCGACGCGCTTGGCGCGGCCGATATCGTCGGACTTGGCGAGCTGCGCGCTCATGTCCTTCTCAAGCAGATCCTCGATCTGCATTTCCAGATCATCGGAGAGCTTGTAGCCATCGGGACCGAAGAGCTTGATGCCGTTGTCTTCGTAAGGGTTGTGCGAGGCGGAGATCATCACGCCGATATCGGCGCGCAGCGAGCGCGTCAGCATGGCGACGGCAGGCGTCGGGATCGGGCCGAGAACGAAGGCGTCGAGGCCGGCGGCGGTGAAGCCCGCGACCATGGCGTTTTCGAGCATGTAGCCGGAAAGACGGGTGTCCTTGCCGATAACGACCCGGTGGCGGTGGTTGCCGCGGCGGAAGATCGTGCCCGCCGCGATACCGACCCGCATCGCGAGATCCGGCGTCATCGGAAACACATTGGACTGACCGCGAATACCATCAGTGCCGAAATAGCGTCTTTTCATATGCACCCCTGTGCCTTGAGCGCGCGTTACGCTGCGCATCGTCGTGTCTGCAATTGCACGCCTGCGCGTGTTCCCTCGCCAGAGAGGCCTTCATTGAGGCCACCTTATGTCAGCGGAATGCCACAAAACGCGGCAACCATCACGTCAATTAACGAGAAAATCGATTATATCCCGTTACCAACGAAAAAGGCCGGACACCATCTCGGGTGTCCGGCCTTCTCATGATTTCCAAAGAAAATCAGTGTGGTTGCGGCTCCATGCCGCCTTCGGCCTCATCGCCCTTGGCAGGACGCGTGCCGGTCTTCGGCACGGCCGAGCCACGGCTCGGAGGCGTATCGTCACCGAGATCACGCGACGGCTTTTCACCGCGAATCAACGCCTTGATCTCTTCGCCCGTCAGCGTCTCGTATTCGAGCAGGCCTTCGGCGATGGCCACGAACGCGTCGTGGTCGTCGGTCAGGATGCGGCGCGCTTCGGCGTAGGCTTCGTCGATCAGCTTGCGAACTTCCGAATCGATGGTCATGGCCGTCGCTTCGGACACGTTCTTCGACTGCGAAACCGAGTGGCCGAGGAAGACTTCCTGCTGGTTTTCACCATAGGAAACCTGGCCGAGCTTGTCGGAGAAGCCCCACTGGGTGACCATCGCACGGGCAAGCTTGGTGGCCTGCTCGATGTCGGACGATGCGCCCGATGTGATGTTCTCCTTGCCGAAGGTCAGTTCTTCCGCAACACGGCCGCCCATCATGATGACGAGGCGCGAGACCATCCACTTGTAGCTCATCGAGTAGCGGTCGCCCTCGGGAAGCTGCATGACCATGCCGAGTGCACGGCCGCGCGGAATGATCGTCGCCTTGTGCAGCGGATCGGCCACCGGAACCTTGAGCGCCGTGATGGCGTGGCCGGCTTCGTGGTAGGCGGTCAGCTTCTTTTCGGCTTCGGTCATGGCGGACGAGCGGCGTTCGGCGCCCATCATGATCTTGTCCTTGGCGTCTTCGAATTCCTGCATGGTGACGACGCGCTTGTTGCGACGCGCGGCCATCAGGGCAGCTTCGTTGACGAGGTTCATCAGATCGGCACCCGAGAAGCCGGGCGTACCGCGAGCCAGAACCTTGAGATCGACATTCGGTGCCAGCGGCACGTTGCGGGCGTGAACCTTGAGGATACGCTCGCGGCCGACGATATCGGGGTTCGGGACGACGACCTGGCGGTCGAAACGGCCCGGACGCAGCAGCGCCGGATCGAGAACGTCGGGACGGTTGGTCGCCGCGATCAGGATGATGCCTTCGTTTGCTTCGAAGCCGTCCATCTCGACGAGCAGCTGGTTCAGCGTCTGCTCGCGTTCGTCGTTACCGCCGCCGAGACCGGCGCCACGATGGCGACCGACGGCGTCGATTTCGTCGATGAAGATGATGCAGGGCGCGTTCTTCTTGGCCTGCTCGAACATGTCGCGGACGCGGCTTGCGCCGACACCGACGAACATTTCGACGAAGTCGGAACCCGAGATCGTGAAGAACGGAACGTTTGCTTCGCCTGCGACGGAGCGTGCGAGCAGCGTCTTACCGGTACCGGGAGGGCCGACCAGAAGAACGCCGCGCGGAATCTTGCCGCCGAGACGCTGGAACTTCTGCGGATCGCGCAGGAATTCAACGATTTCCTCGAGGTCCTGCTTGGCTTCGTCAACGCCGGCGACGTCATCAAACGTGACGCGGCCATGCGCTTCGGTGAGCAGCTTTGCCTTCGACTTGCCGAAGCCCATCGCGCCGCGCGAACCGCCCTGCATCTGCCGCATGAAGAACAGCCAGACGCCGAGGATGAGAAGCATCGGCAGCAAGGTGCCGAGATAGCTCAGGAAACCGGAAGAACCGTCGGTTTCGGGACGTGCCGAAACGAGAACATTCTTGGTCTGCAGGCGATCGAGCAGATTGTCGTCGACCACAGGCGTATAGGTTTGGAAGGTGGTGCCATTTTCAACATAGCTGCCGGAGACGCGGTTACCCGTGACGACGACTTCCTTGACGCGGCCCGCATCCACTTCACGCAGAAACTGCGAATAAGGGATATCGCGGGAGCTGGTCTGCGCCGGCGACGTCTGGAACATACTGAAGAGGGCAATCAGCAAAAGCGCTATGATTGCCCACAAGGCGAAATTACGTAAGTTAGGGTTCATCGAACTCCCCAGCACTGGAACGACCGCCTCATGGCGACCGCTTTATTCGGTCTCTAACATAGGATTGCGTCAGGCGGTTGCCAAGGCAAACCCATCAGTTAGATGGTTTTTCCGTCAATAAGACCTAAAGGCGGTTTTGGATAGGGGCGTGTTCCAAAGGCTGCCGCGAGGCTGGTCGCGAACTTGACGTCCAATCGTGTCAAAAAACGGTCGAAGGGCGCGAAATACGGCACGACGTCGAGCATGTCGGCGAGATCGGGCGACAGGTCGGCGGCAAGGATGTGCGGTTGCGCCGCACGGGCTCGGGCGAGCGTGCTTTTGGGGAGGTTTTCCAGCGGCAAAGTAGCGCGTTTCTTATAGCCAGCTTCGTCGGGTAACCCGGCGCTCCCCTGCTCTCCCGCTGCCTCGGCGCCTCGCCCCTCTCCACCCTCATTCCTGTGCTTGTCACAGGAATCCAGCGTGCCCAAGTCCTTGGGCACAAAAGAGTCTCTTACGGCGCCGACGCGCCGTTGCTGGATTCCAGTGACATCGCCCGAGCGAAGCTTGGGCACAGGAATGAGGGAGTGTGAGGCATTCGCAGCCATCACCGTCACCTCAACGCCGGAACCATTCGCCACCATATACCGCCCGTCCCAAACGCCATGCTCGCCGGGGCCAATTGCAATCGGCACCAGCCCCCGCGTCTCCCGCGCCAGATACAGCCCATCGCGCCTGAGATCGAACACCACCCGCCCGGCAGTCATCCGGCCCGGCCGGCCCGCCTCGATGAGGCCGAGCACCGCGCCAATCTGCTCCGCCCCAAGCGCAAACGCCTGCCCGCCTGTCACCGCCGCCAGCCGCGCAAGCCCATGCCCGAGCACCGCCCGATCAACAGAAAGCCCCGCAACACCAACTCGCACCAGCATGCCCTCATGCACATCGACATGCGCATCGACCCACCCAGCCGCAGCCTCGTCGAGCGCCATCCGCGAGGCCGTCATCGCCTCGATCTCGCCGACCGAGATCCCCTCGCCCGCCAATGCCTGGCGCGTGCGCACCCGCTCGTATTTTACATCCTCGTTGCTCGGATCATCGCTCCACCCGATACCGCGCAGCTCCAGCATCGAGCGGATATCCGCCCGCAGCGAAGACAGCAGCGGCCGCGCGATCCAGATGCGGCGGTCGAAAAGCACCAGATCGGCGATCCCGGTCGTGGTGGCGGCCGAGCGTTGGCCGCGCATGGCAAATGTCTCGCGCTGATCGTCGAGCGTGTGGCCGGTCACAATAATGTCAGCGCCGAGTTCGAGCGCCGCCTCGGCGAGCAGCCCGTAGCGGGCGTCGCGCGCCGCCGCCATGATGCCGGCCTTCGGCTTCGCGCCCTGCCAGACCTTGATGACATGGGGAATATCGAGCGATCGGCAGAGCGCAGCGACATCGCGCGCTTCATCGGCCGATTGCGGACGCAGCGCGTGGTCGACGGTCGCGGCGCAGAGGGAAATTTGGGGATTGGGCTCGGCCTTCAGCGCATCATGGAGCGCAATCAGCAGGCCCGTGGAATCGCTGCCGCCCGAAATCGCGACGAGAATGCGCGAGGGCTGGTCAAGCGAGGAGAGAAAGCGGCGTGTCGCCGTCTCTGGAGAGAGGATGCCGTCCGGGCGCAAGACCGGAAAGCCTTAGCAGGAGAGACGCTTCTGTTCGCTCGCGACCTTGGATATGACGGCGCGGGAAGCCTTGGGATAACGCTTCGGTACTTCGCGCAGCGTTGCGCAGGCGGTTTCCGTATTGTCGAGTGCGGCCAGCGACATGCCGAGCTTCAGAAGCATTTCCGGCGCCTTTTCCGACGTGCCGTACTTCTGGTGCGCGTTGAGGAAAGTCTTGGCCGATTCGTTGAACTTGCCCTGCGAATAGAGCGCTTCGCCAAGCCAGAAATTGGCGTCCGCCGCGCGCGCGCTGTTCGGATACTGGCCGATATAGGCGTTGAATTCCTTTTCGGCGGTCGAATAGTCACCCGAAAGAACATGGCCGTAAGCAGCCTTGTACTGATCGGCCTCGCTGCCGAGAGACGCCGTCTGCGAGCCGGCTGCACCGACCGGCGGCAGCGGGCTGGAGCCGACTTCGGCGCCCGGATTGACCGAGCCACCGATCGGATTGCCGTTCTGGTCGAACTGCATGGAGCCCAGCTGCTGTGGCGGCTGGCCGAGACCGGTGTTCTCAGGAACGTCGGTCGAGGGCGACGTTTCGGGTGCCCTCGAGGTCTGGATGGCGCGGGCGACATCGTCGCCACCGCCCTGTCCCTGGCTCATTCCCTGGCCCATTTGCTGGCCTTGGGCCGTCTGGTTGGAAGCCGGGATATCGGCTTCGCTCTTCTTCATCGGCTTGGATGCACCACCGGCGCTGCCGCCACCGCCGCCGCTCTTTTCCAGTTCCTGGAAGCGGAATTCATTGTCTTCCTGTGCCTTGCGGATGGTTTCCTGCATCTGCAGCAGTTGGAAGCTCATTTCCTCGATGCGGCCGTTCAGCTGGCGAAGCTGATCTTCGAGCTGCTGGATGCGCACTTCCGCGCCGCCGGCCTGCACGTTGACGACGGGCGCCTGCGCCGGTGCCTGGCTGGCCGTCTTGTTTCCGAAATGCAATCCGAATAGCGACGACGCGTTCGCCGATTGGCCAACCCCGGCCACCGTTGCGAGGCAGAGCATGCCCGCCACGACAAATTTCTTCATTTGGTTCGTCCTGTCCCAGTGATTCTTCGCGCCTCGATGGCACGAACAGGAGATTTTTCCAATTGCTTTCAAAAAGCAACGGAGTTCGGCCAAAGTGTGTTCAAAAAGAAAAGGCGGCCCGCGATGGAGCCGCCTTTCCAATTTGTAATAAAACCCGGCTTTTTATCGCCGGATCGGCAATTACATGCCAGCGCCACCGAGAACGGTAACGGCGCGGCGGTTCTGCGACCAGCAGGAGATGTCGTCGCAAACGGCAACCGGGCGTTCCTTGCCGTAGGAGATCGTCTTCATGCGCTGAGCCGGAACGCCGCGCGAAGCGAGGTAGTCCTTGGTGGCAGCCGCACGGCGAGCGCCGAGAGCGAGGTTGTATTCGCGCGTGCCGCGTTCGTCGGCATGACCTTCGATCGTGATTGCGTACTTCGGATAGCGGCCGAGCCACTGAGCCTGACGATCGAGCGTCTGGGCAGCGTCGGCGCGGACCGAGGTCGAGTCGGTGTCGAAGAAGATGCGGTCGCCAACGTTGACGGTGAAGTCCTGGGCCGAACCCGGCGTTGCGGCACCGGCACCGAGGCCGAGGTCACCGGCGCTGTTGGCCATGTTCTTCTTGTTGGCGCAGCCAGCAAGTGCCAGACCGGCGACGAGCGCGATCATGACCGGGTTGCGGGCGAAGTTCTGCATGCGGCTCATTGCCGGGGTATGAATTCGGCTCATGGCCGGTCTCCTTGCGACTTGATTAAGGTTGCCGGACTGTAACCGTTCTCGGTTAATCGGCTTTCAAGAACTATGGTTAACGAATGGTTGATTTGGCCCTCTGTCGCCCCATTCGTAGATTTTTGAGGCGACAAGAAGGCAGGCATGCGGACTTCCCTACTCCAGAAGCGGCGACCAGGCCGGGTCGGAAGCGTATGCGGGGGTCTTGATCATCTGCTCGTTGTAACCGCTCAGATCGATCGAATAGAGCTGTGGGCCACCTGCCCCCGCCGCCTGGCGGAAGAACATGATGACGCGGCCGTTCGGCGCCCAGGTCGGGCCCTCATTGTGGAAGCCCGTGGTCAAGATGCGCTCGCCCGAACCATCAGGCTTCATCACGCCGATCGAGAACTTGCCGCCCGACTGCTTGGTAAAGGCGATCAGATCGCCGCGCGGAGACCAGACCGGCGTGGAGTAGGAACCGTCGCCGAAGGAGATACGCGTCTGGCCGGAACCATCGGCGCTCATCTTGTAGAGCTGCTGGCGACCGCCGCGGTCACTTTCGAACACGATCTGGCTACCGTCTGGCGAATAGGACGGCGAGGTATCGATCGCGGCCGTGGACGTCAGGCGCGTCGTGGTGCGCGAACGCAGGTCCATCGTGTAGATATTGGCGTTGCCTTCCTGCTGCAGGCTCATCACCACCTTCTGGCCGTCAGGCGAGAAGCGCGGCGAAAACGTCATGCCCGGGAAGTTGCCGACCACTTCACGCTGTCCGGTTTCCAGCTGCAGCAGGTAGACGCGCGGCTGCTGGTTGGCGAACGACATGTAGGTGACTTCCTGACGGTTCGGCGAGAAGCGCGGGGTCAGAACGAGGTCGCTGCCATTGGTGAGCATGCGCACGTTGAAGCCGTCCTGGTCCATGATGGCGAGCTGGCGCTTGCGCTCCTGCTTGCTGCCAGATTCGGACACGAAGACGACGCGGGTATCGAAGTAGCCTTCTTCACCGGTGATCTGCTTGTAGATCGCGTCGGCGATGATGTGGGCCACGCGGCGCCAGTTCTCAGGCTGCGTGTAGAACTGCTGGCCGGTCATCTGGCTGCCGGCAAACGTGTCCCAGAGGCGGAACTCGGCGCGAAGACGGCCATCGGCCTCCTGCGTGACGCGGCCGGTGACCAGCGCCTGCGCGTTGATGACCTTCCAGTCCTCGAAGCGCGGAGCGGCATCCGGGTTGGAGATCTTCTCAATGAAGGCATTCTTGGCGATCGGCTTGAACAGGCCCGAGCGCTGCAGATCCGCGGCGATAACCTGCGAGACCTGGGCGCCCATGTCGCCCTGCAGGAAGTCGGTGATCGCGATCGGCAGGGGCTCGACATTGCCCTTGTTGATGTTGATTTCGACAAGCGCATGCGCCGGCGTGGCGATGACCGCGGTGGTCATCATGCCAACGGCGACCATCAGGGCGCGAAAAAGGGAACACTTGGTCATAGAGGACAAGCCTTTCAGCATTTTAAAGGGCTAGATCGCTGGGGTCGAAATTGACGATGACTTCGCCCCAGGCGTCGTATTTGTCTTTCGGCAGATTGGTGAACGGCGACGACTTCATGACGGCGCGCTTGGCACCGCTGGCGAGCGCCATACGGGTCGATTCGTTGGTGCCGCCGATGGCTTCCACTTCGGGAGCGCCAATGATGTTGCCGTCAGGGTCGAGCTTCATGTGAACCCTGATGCGGACTTCGCTGGCGCCTTCCATGCCGGGAATGACCGACCAGTTGCCGGCGATCGCGCTGCGCAGCGCATCCATTTCGCTCATCGACAGCTTGGAGCCGCCGGTCGCCTTCTTGGCGCCGAGCGAGGCAACCTCGGTCGAGCTCTTGGCGCCGCCATTCGACGGATCTTGCTTGTTCAAGAGTGCGGCGATGTCATCGGCGTTGAAGTCGCTCTTCTGCGCGGAAGAGGCTTTGGCCTTTTCCTGCTTCTTGTCGGACTTCTTCTTGTCAGACGGCTTTTCGTCGGTCTGCGCCTTGTCTTCCGTCTTCTTCTCCGCGGGCTTTTCGGCCGGCTTCTGTTCCGGCGGCTTCGGCTGCGGCTTGATTACGGGTGTCGGCACCTTGTCCGGCAATGCTTCCGCATCCGGCTTCGGCGGCTCGGGCATGTCCTGCGGCTTCTCTTCAGCCTTAGGAGGCGTCGGCGCGATTTCCGGCTTCGGCGGCGTGATCGACGCGACCTGGCTCGGCTCCACCGCCGTATCTTCCTTCATGATGTCCTTCACCTCGTTGGGCACGGGATCATTTTCCGGAAGCGGCTTTTCGGAGGCCTTGGGGGCTGCGGCCGACTCGTTGTTGTTTGGCTTGGCGTTCGGGATCGGCGGCGTCTTCAGGTCGACCTTGTTCTCGCCCATGTTTTCGGCGTTGGCCACATTGGTCGGCTTGGAGGTCGGCTTCGGCGCCGGCTTGTCGCTCGGCTTGGCCGTCTTGTCTCCCTGCTGCAACTGCGTCAGGTCCTCGACAGGCACGAGGTTGACGGGCATGGCCTCGAAATCCTCGACCTTGAACTCCGACGGGGAGCCGATCGAAATCAGCGCCCAGGCGAGCAGAGCACAGTGCAGTACAGCAGATGAGACAATACTGGCCTTCATAGCTCTACTACGGGCCCTTCTTCTCTTGGGTGACGAGACCGATGTTCTTGAAGCCCGCACCCTGGATGCGTGCCATGACATCGGCGATCACGCCGTAAGGCGCGGCCGAGTCGCCACGAACGAAGATGCGCTCATTGTAGCCGGTGGTGGCGATCGCCTCGAGCTTGGCGGCGATTTCATCGACCGGGATCGGCGTTTCCTGCAGGAACGCGGTACCGTCGTTCTTGACGGAGATCGTGATCGGCTGCGTTTCGGAATTCAGCGCCTTGGCCTGCGTTTCCGGCAGGTCGATCGGCACGCCGACCGTCATCATCGGAGCGGCGACCATGAAGATGATCAAAAGCACGAGCATGACGTCGACCAGCGGCGTCACGTTGATTTCGGAAATGGCGCCACCTCTGTGGCCACCGCGACGACGCCGACGGTTTCCACCGCCTCCGCCACCGCTTGGAGCACCCATACCCATGTCGTTCTCTCCGTTTCCGTCGGATTACTGCGCGGCCTGACGCGGCTGCAGCTTCTCGTCGATTTGGCGCGAAAGAATGGCGGAGAATTCATCCGCGAAGCCTTCCATGCGTGCCGAGAGCTTGCCCGCATCGGCGGAGAACTTGTTGTAGGCGATAACCGCCGGGATAGCGGCGACGAGGCCGATCGCGGTTGCGAGCAGCGCTTCGGCGATACCCGGTGCAACGACGGCGAGGTTGGTCGACTTCGAACCGGCGATCGCCTGGAACGAGGTCATGATACCGACGACGGTACCGAACAGACCGATGAACGGGCCGGCAGAGCCGATCGTCGCCAGCGAGCCGAGACGGGCCGAGAGCCCTTCGGATTCGCGAGCAAGCGTCACGTCCATGGCGCGGTCGATACGCATCTGCAGGCCGATCGGCGAACGTGCGCCGCGCTCGAACGACTTCTTCCACTCGCGCATGGCGGCGACGAAGATCGAGGCGAGGCCCGTGTTGTTACGCTCCGACAGCGAGCGGTAAAGTTCTTCCAGCGACTGGCCCGACCAGAATACCTGCTCGAACTTGTCGAACTGCCGGCGGGCGCGGCCGAAGGCCAGATACTTGTCGATGACGATCGCCCAGGTCCAGACGGACGCTGCGATAAGACCGAGCATGACGAGCTTGACGACGAGGCCAGCCTGCATGAAGAGCGACCAGAGACTGACGTCCGTGTGAGCCGCTGCCAATCCTACTTGTTCCATTGATCCAAAATCCCCGAATCCAAACGCCCGGCACTTGACCGGGCGGCACAAAAAGATCTCGCAAGATATGTCTGGCTGCCGCCGCCCAAAGCCCTGGTCAAGCTTCCAAGCTCTTATCCGCCTTCCTTGCCGTCAAATTTGGTCAAAGGAAGGCGTGCACCGCACAAACTCTGACAATCCGAGTAAGACACTATTATCGTTAATAGTTCGTTAGCGCCGGATCATAAAAGGCTGACTATTGGCGAGAGGTTGATCCCTTGGAATACTTGGCCAGATCTCAGATCGATGACCAAAACAGCACAAACCTTGCGCGCGGCAATTCCTTCACATGAAAGTCATGTTTTTGCAAGCAGCGTTTTCAGGAAGCTGCCATGTCGTCAGGGCTGAGCAAGATCACGCCCAACGGCGTGAAGTGACGAACATTCGCCGTGACCACCGTCAGGTTACGCACCGAAGCGGTTGCCGCGATCAGCACGTCAGCCAAGCCCGGCCTCTGGCCCCTCGCCTCCGCCTGCTCCTCGATCTGACCGGCCGCCATCGCAATATCCGCGTCGACAGGCAGAACGTGCTCACCGAACTGACCGATCAATCCGGAAAGCCATTCCGCGAGCTTGGCAGCCCTCGCATCAGCACCCTTGCGTTCGAGCTTTTTGATCCCGCGCTGGATCTCCGCAATGGTGATGGCTGAGAGATAGAGCGAGCCTTCGCCGCCTCGCTCAGACATCCAATCCCGAATATCAGGTGAAATCGCCGGCCGATCCGGCGCGAACAGCGAGATGATGTTGGTATCGAGCAGGTAACCGGTCACAGCTCGGCATCACGCATACTGGACATGTTCCGATCCAGATCGAGGTCATCGTCGAGACCGCCGGGAAATGACATCAGATATTCGCCGAGATTGAGCTTCGTCTTGGCAAGCGCCTTCTTCGCCTCCTCCGCCGCCTCAAGCGAAACGATAGCGGCGACCGGCTTTCCGTGCCGAGTAATCGTCACGAACTCGCCGCTCATCGCTTCATCGACGAGACTGGAGAATGTTGCCTTTGCATCGCGAAGTGTAACTGTCGTCATCGGGACCTCAGCGTGACCACAGGTGACTACATAGCAGCTTGCTCGCGAATTTTCAACGAACCGCCGAGGTCAGACCGCGATCATCATCTGCTTCGCCAACCCCTCCGGCAGCCGCCGCGGCCGCCCGCTGGCGTTGATGACGGCGATGATCACCTTGGCAGCGATCAGGAGTGTCTCGTCGCGACGGATCTCCTGCACGAGCACCATCTTGGCGCCGCCGGCCTTTTCGGTGCGTGTCGTCACCGTCAGGATATCGTCCATGCGCGCCGGCGACTTGAAATCGATCTCCATGCGATGGACGACGAAGACCAGCCCCTCTTCATCGGCGGTAATCAACTCGCGCTGCTCGACGCCAAGGCAGCGCAGATAGTCGGTGCGGCCGCGCTCGAGGAAGTGCAGATAGCGGGCGTGATAGACCAGACCGGAGAAATCGGTGTCCTCATAATAGACTCGCTGCAGCAGGCGGTGGCCCGCTTCCGTCAGTTCGCCCGAGATCGAATGAGAGATCGAATGCACACCGTCCGCCATAATTTTCTCCAAAGTCGCGCGCCCTCTTTGGCTGAAGACATTCCGCCTTGCAAGCATTGAACAATTGTCACGCTTTCTAAGTAATCCTCGATAGCGAAGGCCAACAAGGAGACGACACCATGAAGATTGCGGTGATGGGCGGAGATGGATTTATCGGCTGGCCAACATCATTGCATCTGTCGGACGCCGGCCACGATATTCACATTCTCGACAACCTCTCGAGACGCTGGATCGACACAGAACTCGGCGTGCAATCGCTGACCCCGATGGACTCGATCCAGGAGCGCACCCGCATCTGGCATGCCGAGACCGGCCGTCGTATCCACTTCAACCTGATCGATCTCGCGAGGGATTACGAGCTTCTGAAGAAATGGCTCGCCGAAAACCGGCCCGACGCCATCATCCACTTCGCCGAACAGCGCGCCGCGCCCTATTCGATGAAGAGCGACCGCCACAAGAACTACACCGTCAACAACAACATCAACGCCACCCATAATCTCTTGAACGCGCTGGTCGAACTGCAGCTCGACGCGCACCTGATCCACCTGGGCACCATGGGCGTCTACGGCTATTCGACGGTCGGTGCCGCCATCCCCGAAGGGTATCTGCCGGTCGGCATCGAGACGACGAGTGGCGAAACCGTCAGCCAGGAAATCCTCTACCCCGCCAATCCCGGCTCGATCTACCACATGACCAAGTGCCTGGATCAGACGCTCTTCCATTTCTACGCCAAGAACGACGGCCTCAGGATCACCGACCTGCACCAGGGCATCGTCTGGGGCACCCACACCGAGCAGACCCGCCGTCACGAGCAGCTGGTCAACCGTTTCGACTATGACGGCGACTACGGCACCGTTCTGAACCGCTTCCTGATTCAGGCGGCGATCGGCTATCCGCTGACCGTCCACGGCACCGGCGGCCAGACCCGCGCCTTCATCCACATCCAGGACTCCGTACGCTGCATCGAGCTGGCCTTGAAGAACCCGCCGACGCGCGGCGCCCGCGTCGAAATCTTCAACCAGATGACCGAAACCCATCGCGTCCGCGACCTCGCCGAAATGATTGCAAAGCTGACCGGCGCCGAGATCGCCTGGCTGCCCAATCCGCGAAAGGAAGCGCCGGAAAACGAGCTGATCGTGAAGAACGACAAGTTCCGCAATCTCGGCCTCGACCCGATCACGCTGAAGACGGGACTGATGGGCGAAATCGTCGATGTCGCCAGGAAATTCGCCTATCGCGTCGATCGCAGCCGCGTGCCGGCGGTGTCGGCCTGGACGAGGGATATCGCGCCGACGATCAACCACGATCCCGAGGGCAAGCGATTGAAGTCGGTGTCGTGAGGGGTGGCGAGACACGGGAAGCATAGAGCGGTGAGCCCCCTCATCCGCCTGCCGGCACCTTCTCCCCGCTGGGGAGAAGAGACTCGTGGCACGCGCTCGACAGAGATCACGCGTTCGGTTCCTGCGATAGGCGGCGATGCTCGCCACCTGCCTCTTCTCCCCACCGGGGAGAAGTGCCGGAGCGCCAGCGAGGCGATGAGGGGGGCGAGGTATGCCGAGCGGCCTGAGCGACAAGCGAAGGCCAACATCACGTCCCGCCCCGAGACCCTCGCACGATGACATCCCGCAACGCCTACGTCACCCTCGTCACCAACGCCGATTACGCCATGGGCGCCACCGCGCTCGCCCGCTCGCTCCGCATGACCCACACGACCGCCGACATCGTCGTCCTCCACATCGGCGGCGTCACCGAAGCTGACCTCGACCCCTTGCGCACCCTCGGATGCCGCCTCCTCCCCGTCGAGCACCTGCCGCTGTCGGACGCCTTCAACACCCGCCACGCGCGCGGCCAACTCCACGCCGCCGCCCCCTTCACCAAGGGCCGCAAGCCGCTGTTCCACTCGCCGCTCGACAATTTCTGCAAGCTCCGCCTCTGGGAACTGACCGAATACACGACCTGCGTCTTCATCGACGCCGATGCGATCGTCCTGCGCAACATCGACCGGCTGTTCGCCTACCCCGAATTCTCCGCCGCCCCGAATGTCTACGAATCGCTCGCCGATTTTCACCGCATGAACTCCGGCGTCTTCGTCGCCAAGCCCTCGCGCGACACATTCAGCGCCATGCTGGAGCGACTCGACCAGCCGGAAATCCTGTGGAAACGCACTGACCAGACCTTCTTGCAGGCGTTTTTCCCAGAATGGCATGGTCTACCGGTCTATTTCAACATGCTACAATATGTCTGGTTTACCATGCCTGCGCTTTGGGACTGGAACAGTATTTCCATCCTGCACTACCAGTATGAAAAGCCATGGGAAACAGATCATCCGAAGGCCGAAAGCCTGCGGCCGCTGATCGACCTTTGGCAGGCATTCTACACGGGCAAGGACGTGCCGGACATATCGGCCATGGCCAATCCGAAAGGGGCAGCATGAAGGTACTGGTATCGGGTGGAACAGGACTTGTCGGTCGTTATATCGTCGAGGAACTGCTTGCAGCCGGATATTCGGTCATCATCGGTGGGCGCCACGCCCCGCTGCCGCGCGCCTTCTCCCGCCCCGTCGATTTCGCACCGCTGTCGCTCGATCCCGAAAACGACCATATCGAAGCCTTCGACGACGCCTATTTCTTCGTGCACGCCGCATTCCATCACGCGCCTGGCAAATATCGCGGCGGCGAAGGCGACGATCCCGAAACCTTCAAGCGCTTCAATCTCGACGGCACCGTGCGCCTCTTCGAGGCCGCCAAGCGCGCCGGCACGCGCCGCTGTATCTTCATCTCAAGCCGTGCCGCCTATGGCGAGCATCCGCCGGGAACCACGCTGACGGAAGCCACACAGGAAAAGCCGGAAACGCTCTACGGCCAGACCAAGCTCGACGCCGAACGCAGCCTTGCGCATCTGGCCGCGCCCGGATTCGCGACCGCCAGCCTGCGCCTCACCGGCGTCTACGGCAATCTGCGCCCCAACAAATGGGACAAGCTGTTCGGCGATTACCTGAGCGGCCGGCCGATCCCGGCGCGGGCAGGCACCGAAGTGCACGGCCAGGATGTCGGCAAGGCCGTGCGCGTCATGCTCGAGGCCGATGCCGGTCGCATCTCGGGCGAGACTTTCAACGTCTCCGATCTCGCGCTCGACACCTGGGATATTCTCGAGCCGATCCGCTGGGAACATGATTGCGCCAACCGCCTGCCTGTCGCCGCCGACAAATCGTTGCTCACGCCGATGGACACGACCAAGCTGCAGGCGCTCGGCTGGCAGCCGGGCGGACTGCCGCTCTTCGAGGAAACCATCCACGCGCTCGCGACACAGCCGGCGGCCTGACATCCGAACGTCGCATTCGCGCGTTGCTTTTGCATACGCGCGTTGCATTGCGCGCCCGGCGTTCTATTGTCCCGCCAAGAGAGCAAGGCGGACACCATGAACGCAAAAGACATCAAGGCCACGATGCGCGCCGAAAGGCTGGCGCTGAGAGATGCCATTCCCCTGGAGACCAGGGCCGCGATGAGCCTTGCCATGGCCGAACACGCCGGCGAGGCCATCGCGTTTGATCCCGGCACGATCATCTCCGGCTTCCTGCCGATCCGCTCGGAAGCCGACCTTCGCCCGCTGATGGCGCGGTTTCGCGCACGCGGCGCCAGGCTCTGCGTCCCCGCCATTCTCGATCGCCAGACCATCGCTTTTCGCGAACTCGTGGATGGTGCGCCGCTGGTCTCGACCGGCTTCGGCACATCAGGTCCCGGCCCCGACGCGCCGGTACTCGATCCCGAGATCTTGCTGGTGCCGCTGTCGGCCTTCGACACACGCGGCCACCGGATCGGCTACGGCGCCGGTCATTATGACCGCGCGATCGACCGTTTGAGGCAAAAAGGCATGCATCCGAAACTCATCGGCATTGCATTCGACTGCCAGGAAGTGGCACATGTGCCCGACGAGCCGCACGATGTAAGCCTGGATGCCATCCTGACAGAAAGCGGCCTGCGCTTTTTTGCCTCTTGGATTGGATAGCAATGCGACTGCTTTTTTTGGGTGACATGGTCGGCAAGACGGGACGCACGGCGGTGTGGGATCGCCTTCCCGGCCTGATATCGGACCTGAAGCTCGACTTCGTCGTCGTCAACGGCGAAAACGCCGCCGGCGGCTTCGGCATCACCGAGGACATCTTTCTCGAGACCATCAATGCCGGCGCCGACGTGGTGACGACGGGAAACCACGTCTGGGACCAGAAGGAAGCCGTCGCTTTCGCCGGCCGCAACGACCAGTTCCTGCGCCCCGCCAACTATCCGCAGGGCACACCCGGCCGCGGCTCCGGCCTGTTCTATGCCCGCAACGGCGCCCGCGTACTGGTTGCCAACGTCATGGGCCGCGTCTTCATGCATCCGGAACTCGACGACCCCTTCAAGGCGGCCGAGACCATTCTCGACGCCTGCCCGCTGAAGGAACAGGCCGATGCGATCATCTTCGATTTCCATGCGGAAGCCACCAGCGAGAAACAGTGCTTCGGCCACTTCGTCGATGGCCGCGCCTCCTTCGTCGTCGGCACCCACACGCATGTGCCCACCGCCGACCACCAGATCCTGAACGGCGGCACCGCCTATCTCTCCGATGCCGGCATGTGCGGCGACTATGACAGTTCGCTCGGCATGGACAAGGAAGAGCCGCTCAACCGCTTCATCTCGAAGATGCCGAAAGGCCGCATGGAGGCCGCCACCGGCCCCGCCACCATCTGCGGCGTAGGCGTCGAGATCTCGGATGCGACGGGACTTGCCGAAAAGATCGCGCCGCTGCGCCTCGGCCCGAGACTGTCGGAAACCATCCCGGAATTCTGGCGCTAAACCGGGCACGGCCTGCCAGTGACGGAAAAGTGAGCAGCGGTTGCAGGATTTGATCTGGACCGCTGCCGACCCTTGCCGCATCCTTTTGCCAGTGAAAGCGCTGGGGACGTGGCATGAAGCTGCATTTTCTTGTCTTCGCAATGACCACCCTCTCCGGCCTGCTGCCGGGCTGGCTGGGTCCTGACGCCGCGCAGGCGCAGGAAGCGCGCCGCAACGTCAGCCAATGCCAGGCGATCGCGCAATCCATTCCCAAAGCGACATTCGCGAGCTTCTCCGGCGCCGTCCCGATCGCAGGCGCCGCGGACAACGAGACCGTGACGCTCACCTATATCGGCCACTCGACCTTCCTGATCGAAACACCTGGCGGCGTCAGCATCGCCACCGATTACAGCGGCTGGTACACGCCGCCGCGGATGCCGATGGTGGCGACGATGAACCGCGCCCACTCCTCGCACTACACGCTGACGCCTGATCCGGCGATCAAATATGTGCTGCATGGCTGGAGCGACGTGCCGGGAGAAAAAGCGAAGATCGATCTGACGGTCGGAGACACCTACATTCGCAACGTCACCACCGATATCAGGGGCGGCTACGGCGGACCGCAGGCGGATGGAAACTCGATCTTCATCTTCGAGGTCGCAGGCCTTTGCATCGGCCATCTCGGCCACCTGCACTACGAGCTGACCGACGCCCACTACACCGAGATCGGCCGGCTCGATATCGTCATGGTTCCCGTCGACGGCGGGCTCACCATGGGCGCCGACAGTATGAGCCGCATCATCAAGCGCCTGCGCTCCTCGCTGGTGCTGCCGATGCACCAGCAACGGCCGCTCGCCAACTTCCTCTCCATGTTCGGCCCCGACTTCGACGTCGTCTACGCCACGGGCAACAGCATCGACGTCTCGATGCGCACGCTGCCGAAGAAGCCACAGATTTTTGTGGCGAAGGGGATGCAGTAGAGGGATTGCCTGCGTCACTCAAGGCGACGGGAAAATCGGGCGGTTCTTTTCGTCATAGGCTTCGACAAGATCGCCGATCCGCGACGCCAGCAAGGCGAGCGGATGATCTTCGTCATCACCGATCTCGGCAAAGATTTCGTCAAGCTGCCCGACGAGGCGATCATACTCCGCCTCGTTCGTCGGCATGGCGAGAAGTGGTGCGATCTTCATGCAACGGCACCTTTCACGATGGCATCGACCTCATCGATCGCGTCGTCCAGGTCATGTCCTAGGCCTGCGTCGATATCCTTGCGAGCTTGATCCAGCTCGATGATTTCCCGACCCTCCGATGCGAGATAGGATTTCAGAGCGCGCACGAACACCCAGCTTCTGCTTCGGTCGAAGATGCCAGCGATCTGCTCGATCTCCACCAGCACACCGACAGGCAGACGCATGGTGATCGGGTCCGAAAGCTCATGATTGCCCATCGCCTCACCTCCGGTTGCAACACAAGCTACACCACACCAACAGACGCGTCAAACCTCCGATCCCGATGCAACCGACGCAACAAAAAAGCCCAAGAGCAAAAGCTCCCGGGCCTCGATCGACCTCGCAGCACGACCTAACTCAAGCGAACTGCAGATGCTGACGCACGCCGACATCCGGCATCTTGTCCTCGTCGAGATTGGCCTTGGCGATTTCCCAGCCGAATTTCAACTTGCTGCCGGTCGACACCCAGATTTCGGCGTCGTCGACATGCATGGCGAGCATCGTCAGTTTCGGGTCCTTCTTGCCATCCTCGTACCAGGCGGCCACGACGGAGTTCCAGTATTCCTCGATCTTGGAGGCATCCTGGCGAACCTCGATCTTGCCAGCGAGGCAGGCGTGGTAGTCGTGATCCTTGCCGACCACGCAGAAATGCGCGCGCGTTCCGGGCGTGATCGCCCGCACGATCTCCGCGTCCGACTTGGTGTAGAACCAGATGGTATTGGTCTTGGGATCGGCGTTCGGCGCCATGGGCTGCATGTGCATGTCGGCGCCATCGACGCCGAGCATGCCGGCATGAATGTCGTTGACCTGATCCCAGAGCTGGCGTGCCGGGTGTTCCCGTGCCTCGTTGAAACTAGCCATAGCGCTTCCTTCCGTTTCGAATGGTCCGTGTTTGAAACGTCATCTCGCGGGCTTTGTTCCCCAAAGTGAAAACAGATGCTACGCTCCTGGTATCGTGGGGATATGGGGGATCGTCATGCGCATAGCGGCATTGGTCACGCTGGGCTTCGCCTCGGCATTGTCTCTGGCATCGGTCTTGCCCGCCGACGCCGCCGATCGCAGCTTCATGCCCGACGAGAACGGCCAGATCGTCTTCGTCACCCCATCGAGAAACATCGGTTGCACCTATATCCCGAAGGGCGGCACGGAGATGTACAAGCCCGATGACGGCGGCCCTGAGCTCGGATGCGACCGCATCGAGCCGAAATACATCCGGTTGATCCTGTCGGCCTCGGGCAAGGCCTTCATCTTCGAGATGGAGGGCGATACCGCCTGTTGCGACGATGTCAACGTGCTAAACTACGGCGATCGCTGGAAGGCCGGACCGTTTACATGCATGTCCGATGAAAGCGGCCTCACCTGCCGCCGCAAGGACGGACACGGCTTCTTCGCGAGCCGCAACAAATACACCGTCGATTGACGCCGCGCCCCGGCGCCGCAGCCATCCGGCACGCCTGTTTTCCCTTGAACGCGCCCCGTTTCACTCTTATAAGGCGGCCCATTCCCAACAATAAGACGTGAACAGGGGTGCCATGGCTGGCCATTCACAGTTTAAAAACATCATGCATCGCAAGGGCCGTCAGGATGCCGTGCGGTCGAAAATGTTCTCCAAGCTCGCGCGCGAAATCACCGTTGCCGCCAAGGCCGGTCTGCCCGACCCGACGATGAACGCCCGTCTGCGCCTGGCGATCCAGAACGCCAAGGCCCAGTCGATGCCGAAGGACAACATCGACCGCGCCATCAAGAAGGCTGCCGGCGCCGACGGCGAGAACTACGATGAAGTGCGCTACGAAGGCTACGGCCCGGGCGGCACCGCGATCATCGTCGAAGCGCTGACCGACAACCGCAACCGCACCGCCTCCAACGTCCGCTCGATCTTCACCAAGGCCGGCGGCGCACTGGGCGAAACCGGCTCGGTATCCTTCTCCTTCGACCATGTCGGCGAGATCACCTACAAGCTCTCTGCCGGCGATGCCGACAAGATGATGGAAGCGGCGATCGAAGCCGGCGCCGACGACGTCGAGACCGACGAAGAAGGCCACTACATCACCTGCGGTTTCGAAGCCCTCGGCGAAGTGGCCAAGGCGCTGGAAGCCTCGCTCGGCGAAGCCGAAACCGTCAAGGCCGTCTGGCGCGCCCAGAACAACGTGCCCGTCGACGAAGAGCGCGCCCAGTCGCTGCTGAAGCTGATCGACAGCCTCGAGGACGACGACGACGTGCAGAACGTCTATTCGAACTTCGAAGTCTCGGAAGAAGTGCTGGCCAAGCTCTCGGCCTGATCACTTACGATCTTAATCTTCAAAAAACCGGCCCCGGAAACGCGGCCGGTTTTTTGTTGTCCACAGGCCTATCCGCGTGAACCCTCACATACTGGCCTCAAGCGGTAACACGTCCGTGAACACGGGGTGTTTGTTAAGGCCTCGGTAACCCTGGCCGCTTTGAATGCCGCCCATTCGCTCCAGCCGGTCTGCCTCAAGGCCAGCCTCACTCCATACTCTCGGCGGGAAAACGACCCATGAAAAGACTATCCCTTTCGCTCTCCATCGCACTTGCAGGCACACTCGCCGGCGCGATCTCGGCTCATGCGCAGCCATCCATGGTCAAGCAGTTCGACGATTGGGGTGTCTATTCCTACGACCGTTCGGGCAAGACGGTGTGCTATATTCTGACAGTTCCGAAGACCATGCAGCCCGCCGCCGTCGATCACGGCCGCAACTATTTCGTGGTCGGCCGCGCCCCCGGCCGTGGCACCAATTACGAGCCGCAGGCGATCATGGGCTATGACCTGAAACCCGGCTCGCGTGCCAAGGTGGAGATCGGCGGCAAGGAATTCACCATGTTCACCAAGGGTTCGTCCGCCTGGGTGCTGGAAGAGACCAAGGAGCCTGATCTGATCGACTCCATGCGCGGCGGCAGCGACATGACCGTCGACGCCGTCTCGCGCCGCGGCACCGCCACCAGCTACACCTACTCGCTGAACGGCGTCACCGCCGCGCTAAAGCGCATGGCACAGTGCAACTGAGCCGATCACAATGCGTAAGACAAAACTGACGAAGCGCATCTCGGCATGAGGCGCGCTCGAAAGGACGGCGCCCGGGTGCCGTCCCCTTCCCGCCTTGCTCGCGGCTGGAAACGCACGGCGGCAATCTGCCTCGCCGGAATGGCGCTGGCCTGCACCTCGATCGCCGCCAACCCGCTTTTGTCGCAACCCGCACCGGTCGCGGCGAAGGCCGACAATGGCCCAAAGGGCCGCGAGACCGGGCTGAAGGTTCCTCGCTTCGTATCGCTGCGGTCGCGCGAGGCCCGCATGCGCGTCGGCCCCTCGCTCGATTACGGCATCGCCTGGATCTACCGCGTTCCCGGCCTGCCGCTGGAGATCACCGCCGAATACGGCAACTGGCGCCAGGTGCGCGACAGCGACGGCGTTTCCGGCTGGATGCACCGCGCGCTGCTGTCGAGCAAACGCACGGCCATCGTCGGGCCGTGGCTATCGGCGCATGTGCCGCTTCGCGACGGACCGAGCAGTTCTGCCCGCAAGCTGGCCTCGCTGACCCCTCGCGTTCGAGTCGCGATCAGCGATTGCGACGGCAGCTGGTGCAAGGTGGATGTGACCGGCCACGATCTGGACGGCTTCGTCAGGCAATCCGCGCTCTGGGGCGTCTATCCCAACGAGACGATCAAGTAGAGGCTCAGACCACCGCCCTCAGGCGGCGGCCTGCATCCCGGTTGCTGCCGTCAGGCTGCGGCCTGCATCAATGTATTGAGCCCGGCGAACAGCTCGACCGACTTCAGCCGCGCCTCGATATCGTGGATCGGCATCGAGATGATCAGTTCGTCGGCCTGTGTGTCGCGCAGGAATTCCGCGAGCTTCGCCTCCGCCGTCTTCGGTGACCCGACCACGGCGTAACGCAGCGTATGCTCGACCGTCATCTTCTCCATCGGCGACCAGAAGCTCTCCATATCCTGGAGCGGCCTCGGGAACTGGCCGCGCACGTTGCGGCGCAGGTTCACGAACTGCTGCTGCGCCGAGGTGAAGTGATACGCGGCCTCCTCGTCGGTCTCCGCCACCGATCCCATGACGCCGACCATCGCATAGGGCTTGTCGAGCACGGCTGATGGCTGGAACCGGTCGCGATAGATATCGAGCGCCTCCATCAAAGAGTCGGGCGCGAAGTGCGAGGCGAACGCATAGGGAAGCCCGAGCATGCCGGCGAGCTGCGCGCTGTAGAGGCTGGAGCCGAGCAGCCAGATCGGCACGTTGCTGTTCATGCCCGGCACGGAGAGGATCGCCTGGTTTTCGACCGGTGCGCCGAGCAGCTGCTGCAATTCGACGACGTCGTTGGGGAAGCTGCTGGCATCGAGATTGCGGCGCAGTGCCTGCGCCGTGCGCATGTCGGTGCCCGGCGCGCGCCCAAGCCCGAGATCGACGCGCCCCGGAAACAGCGCCTCCAGCGTGCCGAACTGTTCGGCAATCACCAGCGGCGAGTGGTTCGGCAGCATGATACCGCCCGAGCCGATCCTGATCCTTTTCGTCGCCGCCCCGACATGGCCGATGACCACGGCAGTGGCGGCACTGGCGATCCCCGGCATGCCGTGGTGTTCGGCCAGCCAGAAGCGGTTATAGCCGAACGCCTCGGCCCGCTGCGCCATCTGCGCCGAGCTCTCCAGCGACTGCCTGATTGTGCTGCCTTCGGCAACGGGTGAGAGATCGAGGATCGAGAAGGGAACCATGGCGCGGCCTGTCGGTGGTTGGATTGGACATCCTATGTAGGTGCTCGAACGGAAGCCCCAAAGGGCAGCGCGCGAAAAACACCGACCGCAACACGGAAAGGTAGCGCGCGCATTGACAGCCCGCCGGCGGTTGTCTAAGCATGCCTCATACCGGCTGACCGGTCGTAAGCGTCTAACGTCAAGCAACGCACTTATCGATCCTCGTCGGTCGGAGTGCGTTTTTTTGTGCCCGTTGGACGAGGAATAGCCAGGAGGTTACCGTGGCTTTCCAGACTTTTCGTGATCCGCAGCAGCGCCGGCTGTATCTGCTGGCAGCGATCCTCTTCATCTCCTATCTCTGCATCGCGATCGCGCTTCCCGTCATCCCCGTTTACGTCACCGGCACGCTCAAGCTTGGAAACATGTGGGCCGGTCTTGGCGTCGGCATTGCATTCCTCTCGACCATCGTCAGCCGCGGCTATGCCGGCGGAATGAGCGACCAGCGCGGCACCAAGGTTGCCGTGCAGCGCGGGCTTGCGCTCTACGTGGTTGGCGCGCTTGTGTCGCTGATATCAGGCCTGCTGTCGCAGATGCCGGCCGCCGCCTACCTTGTGCTCATTGCCGGACGCCTGCTGCTCGGGCTTGGCGAAAGTCTCGTCGCGGTCGGTATCATCTCATGGGGTATCGGCATCGTCGGGCCGCAGCGCTCCGGCAAGGTGCTCGCCCTCGTCGGCGCCGCCATCTATGGCGCGCTTGCCGTCGGCGGCCCCATCGGCCTGTTGCTGCTCGCCCATCTCGGCTTTGCCGGAACCATGGCGGTCGGCGCGATCCTGCCCTTGCTGGGGCTCATCGCCATCAGCAGGGTTCCAGCAGTTCCGGTGCACACCGCACAGCAGCGCCCTCCGCTTCTCAGCGTGATTGGCCGCATTTGGCTGCATGGCGCGGTCATCTGCCTGCAGGGCATAGGCTTCGCCGCGATCGGCGCATTCTTCACGCTCTACTTCCAGAGCAAAGGTTGGGCGTTCGCCGGCCTCGGTCTGACGGCCTTCGGCGTCGGCTTCGTCATGGTGCGCATTCTCTTCGGCCACCTGCCGGATCGGTTCGGCGGGCTTGCCGTGGCCATGGTATCGCTTGCCGTCGAGGCGGTTGGCCAGGCCCTGATCTGGAGCGCCGGCGACCCCAGCGTCGCGCTGATCGGCGCCTTCATGACCGGCCTCGGATGCTCGATGATCTTTCCGGCCATGGGCCGCGAGGTCGTCCACCTCGTCGCGCCGCATCTGCGCGGAACGGCGCTCGGCGGCTTCTCGGCATTCCAGGATGCGTCCTATGGGCTGACGGGACCGCTTGCCGGTCTCCTCGCCGATCGGGCGGGATATGACAGCATCTTCCTTGTCGGCGGCATCACCGCCACCTTCGGCCTGCTGATCGCCACCGCCCTGCGCCGCAGAACGGCCCGTGCGGCACTCCCCGAGGGATAATGAACAGAACGATCCCGCTCATGCCGGCGCCAACGCCGGCATGAGCCTGTTGTGGTCGAGAGATCAACCAGCCTTCGCCGATCCGATACCGTCAAGCTTGGCGATGGCATCGGCGGGCAGCACGAGATCGGCAACGGCGAGGTTCTCCCGCAGATGCCCGCGCGACGAGGTGCCGGGGATGAGCAGGATATTCGGCGCGCGCTGCAGCAGCCAGGCCAGCGCCACCTGCAGCGGCGAGGCACCCAACTCGGCCGCGACATCCGACAGCGTCGAGGACTGCAGCGGCGAGAAGCCGCCGAGCGGGAAGAAGGGCACATAGGCCGTCCCCTCGCCCGCAAGCTTTTCGATCAGCGCATCGTCGCCGCGATGGGCAAGATTGTACTGGTTCTGCACGCAGACGATCTCGGCGATCTTGCGCCCATCGGCGATCTGCTTGGCGGTAACGTTGGAGAGGCCGATATGCTTGACGAGGCCCTGGCGCTGCAGGTCCGCAAGCACGGTGAGCGGCTCCTCCAGCGATCCCTCGGCCGGGCCGTGCACGTCGAACATGGCGCGCAGATTGACCACCTCGATCGCATCGAGGCCAAGGTTCTTGAGGTTGTCGTGCACAGCCTGCGTCAGCGCCTCCTTCGAAAACGCCGGGTTCCACGACGCATCCGCCCCGCGCACCGCCCCGATCTTGGTAACGATCACGAGGTCGCTCTTATAAGGATGCAGCGCTTCCTTGATGATCTGGTTCGTGACGTGCGGGCCGTAAAAATCGCTGGTGTCGATATGATCGACCCCACTCTCGACCGCCTCACGCAGCACCGCCACCGCTTCCGCGCGATCTCTCGGCGGCCCGAAGACGCCCTTGCCGGCAAGCTGCATGGCGCCATAGCCGAGCCGTTTGACGGTGCGGTTGCCGAGTTTGAATGTTCCAGACTTTTCAAGATTGGACATGATCTTTCTCCGTTTCGATCAAGACGAGAAATAGGTCAGTCTGGTTCTATCGATAAGCCAGGACAATCCGCACGGGCTGTTCGGAATATCGGACAGTGAGTTGGTATCCGCTCACGGTGAAGACGGAACGGGAACCGCCTCGGGCTTGCCGAACCGCAATCCGCAGACGAGCGGCACGCTAACCGCATAGACGACGATAACAGATAGCCAGATCGCGCCGGGCCATTGCGCTCTGACGAGAAAGTAGACGCTGGAGAAGCCGAGCGGCGTGACGATCGAGGCAAGGCTGACCGCCGACGACAATACGCCCTGAAACCGTCCCTGCTGGCTCTCGTCGACCTGCCGCGTCGCCAGCGATTGCAGCGCCGGAACGCCGATGCCGCCCAGCGCAAAGAGCGGCATGATCGCAAAGATCATCCATCCCTGCGTGGCAAACGCCATGACGACGAGCGAGAGACAAGCGCTGGCGACCCCTGTCAGGATTGCACCGCGTTCGCCGAGCAGCTTGACGGCGGGGCCCGGAAGGAAGGCCTGGGCCAGCGTCTGGCAGACACCGAAGGTGCCGAGCGAGAGGCCGACCCACAGACCGTTCCACTGAAAGCTGTCCGCGCCCCAAAGCGCCCAGCAGGTGCCATAGACCTCGCCCGTGGCGCTGAAGACGAAGAAGATGAGGACGATGGGCAGCAGGCTCTTCATGGAAAAGAGCCAATGCAGCGGCCGCAGCGGGTTCAATGCCGCAAGGTCGATCTTCTCCCGGCTCGGTTTGCGCGATTCCGGCAGCATGAGGAAAGCGAGAAGCAGGTTGAAGCCATTCAGCACCGCCGCGGCGATGAAGGGCAACCGCAGCCAATAGTCGCCCAGCGCGCCGCCGAGCACAGGGCCAACGATGAAGCCTGCCCCGAACATCGCATTGATCAGACCGAAGCGGCGGGCGCGTTTGTCCTCGGGCGATATGTCGGTGATGTAGGCCGATGCGACGGAGACATTGGCGCTGGTGAGCCCGGCGATGGCGCGGCCGAGAAGCAGCATCCAGAGGCTGGGTGCGAAGGCGAGGAACAGATAGTTGATGGCCGCACCGGCAAGCGAGATCAAAAGCACCGGGCGCCGGCCGAGCCGGTCGCTCAGCGAGCCGAGCACAGGCGCGAAGATGAACTGCATGGCCGCATAGAGCGCGGTCATGATGCCGATGGTGGAGGCGACGTTGTCGGTGTGGGTGACGTCCTTGAGCAGTGCGGGAAGGATGGGAAAGATAAGCCCGATGCCGACGGCATCTAGGACTATGGCAGTGAAGATGACGAGAAGTGGTCTGGTAGATGGTGTGGTCATGGCGTGTTCCGATCGAACGCAAGCGCACGAACGCACGCGGCGCCGATGGCTCACGATAGGGCCTGACGATGCAGGCGATTGATGTTTGGGAACGCTGGCCGATCGATGCCGGAGACGGCATGGATGGCGTGTGCTTGACCGCATGGACGACAATTCGTCCACCTGTTTTACTCCGCCACTGAGCGGATCAAGGAAAGCGGTCGCTTTTCGCGATGCGCTTATTTACGCCAATCGCGCGCTGGCGGCAAGTGGCGCGCTGCTGGCTTTAGCCGGACGGCTGGCTGCCCGGGGCAGAACATTCACGATGGGCTGATATCGCCGGAAGTTGGACGCTAGAATACGCAGGGTCAGGCACCGCCGCTTCAACCATGAGAAGTGGCGGCCTCAATGCCTATCTTACCCACGCCGCCTGAGCACATGCACCTCAGCGCTATGCTGATGTTCACCCTGCGCCAGCGTGAAATTGGCGAGCTGGCGGTCCATCTCGACAGCCTCGGTGGCGAGCAGATGGATGGCGGCCGTGCTTTCCTCGACCATCGCCGCGTTCTGCTGCGTCATCTGATCGAGCTCGGCGACGGCGCTGTTGATCTGGCGCAGCGTCTCCGCTTCCTCGCGGGTGGCGTCCATGATCTCGCTGATCTGGCCGTTGATCGCCTCGACATGGCCGCCGATGCCCGTCAGCGCCACGCCGGCCCGCTCGACCAGCGACACGCCGGCCTCGACCTCATGGGTGGATTTCTGCAGGAGATGCGAGATCTCCTTGGCAGCACCCGACGAACGCTGCGCAAGCTCGCGCACTTCCTGCGCCACGACCGCGAAGCCCTTGCCGGCCTCGCCGGCGCGTGCCGCCTCGACGCCGGCATTCAGCGCCAGGAGGTTGGTCTGGAAGGCGATGGAATCGATGACCGAGATGATCGAGTTGATCTGCCGCGACGATGCCTGGATCGCCTCCATCGCCGCAATCGTGTCGCGCATGATCTGGCCGGAGCCGGATGTCTCGCGCTTGGCGTCGCGGGCGATCCGCTCGGCCTCTTCGGCGCGCGCGAGCTGCGAGCGGACCGACTGGGTAATCGCGTCGATGGCACTTGCCGTCTCGGTGATCGACGCCGCCTGCCGTTCGGTGCGGCCGGCAAGATCATCCGAGCCGGCGCGCATCTCTTCCGAGCCCGAACGCACCGCCGCCGAATTGCCGCCGATCGCCGTCATCGTGTCGCTGAGCGTCGCCAGCGCCTGGTTGAAATTGTGGCGCAGCCCCTCGAGCTCGTTCGGGAAGCGGCGGTCGATCTGGTAGGCGAGATCGCCATTCGCCAGATGCAGCAGACCTTCGTCGATCGCCTCGACCACCTCCTGCAACGTCTTCGCCTCCGCCTCGCGCTCGGCCATATGCTGCTGGCGGTCGCGGTCGGCGCGGTCGCGCGTCTCCGCGCTTGCCGCTTCCAGCGTGCGGCTATCGATGAGCGACTGCTTGAAGCGGGCGAGCGCCTTGGCCATCGTGCCGATCTCGTCGTGGCGGTTCTGGCTGCCGATCTCGACCTCGAGATCGCCATCGGCCACCGCACGCGTGACGCCGGCAAGCTTGGCGAGCGGCGAAAACAGCATCTTGGTGATGATCCCGGTGGCAACCGCCATGACCACGAGCACGCCGCAGCCGATCATCGTCAACAGCGCCGCGATTTCAAGCGATCCGGCGTTGATCTCGCTGAGACGCATGCTCTCGACCACCAGATAGCGCGCACCCTGATAATCGACGGGCTTCACATAGGCGCGCGCAGCACCATCAGTGCGGCTGAAATCGTTGACCGACATAGCGGGATTGGCAAACGCATTCTTCAGGAAGGTGAAGGGCGCGGTATCGAGCGTCGCCAACCGGCCCGCCTCGTTGACCGTGACCGCCGACCCATCATCGGAAACAATCGCCGCCTGCGCGGTGCTTCCGGCAACGATGCCCTTGGAGAGGATGCTGGCGACGACATCGTCGCGCACCCTAAACAGCATCACGCCCTTCGGCTGGCCGAGCTTGACGACAGGCACGGCATAGAAGATCGCCGACGCGCCGTTCGCATCCACCCGCAGGCCGGAGAAGCCGGCGGGCGCGCCGTCGTCGGTCGCCTTGGCGGTGTTTTCGATCGCCTTGGCAAAGGCAAGGCCGGCGCCGGTCGATTTCCACGCATCCGACTTCAGGTTCTCGGCGAAATCGTCGTTCTTCTTGTAGGAATAGAGCACGAAGCCATCGAGATCGGCGATCAGCAGGTCGCTGAACGGCGTATTCTGCAGATCGCGCGCCACTTCGCCCTGGGTCTTCTCATGGTTGGAATAATAGAAGCCGCTCGGCGCATCCGGCTTCACCAGCTTCTCGCGCTCGCCGGCCGGGTTCGGATTGTCGGTGATGAACACCTTCTTGAGCTCGGCGCGGACATCGCCCGAGGTCTTCTCGATGGTCTTCCAGCCGCTCTTCAGGCTGGTGATCGACATCTGCAGCGCCTCGATGCGGGCGATCGAATTGGCCTGGTTTTCCAGCTGCGCCAACTGATCGTGCAGCATGTCGCCGCGAAAGATCAGCACGCTCTCCTTGGCCTTCAGCGCCTGCTCGCCGGAAATGCGGCTGCTGGCGAAATAGGCGAGACAGTTGATGGCGGCGATCGACAGCGCCGTCAGCAGAATGAAAGTAGCAATGACCTTGAAGGACAGCGACTGGAATCTCTGAACCATGGAAAACTCGAACCCCTTCCGGAACGGCTGATACCGATGGGGCTGGCGCCCCAAAGGCAGGCCTGAAAACAGAACACGGGGAGCCTTCACTCAAGAAAGCTGGCTCCTCTCATCTCTTGTGGATCATAAGTTACCGAGGGAATTTAAATTCACGTAAATGAGCCCTGACAAAAACACCGGGATGTTTTTGTTTTGTTCACATATCGATGGCAGTTATCGCTGATCTGCAATAGGATTACCGCATGCAAAGCGCGATTCGTATCATCGGCATCGACCCCGGCCTGCGCCGCACCGGCTGGGGCGTCATCGAGACGCTGGGCAATTCGCTGCGCTTCGTCGCCTCCGGCACCGTCACATCCGATGGCGACATGGACCTCGCCTCGCGCCTCTGCCAGCTGCATGATGGCCTTGCCGACGTCGTACACGTGCATCAGCCTGATGAGGCCGCCGTCGAGCAGACCTTCGTCAACAAGGACGCCGTGGCGACGCTGAAGCTCGGCCAGGCCCGCGGCATCGCCATGCTGGTCCCCGCCCGCGCCGGCCTGCAGGTCTCGGAATACGCGCCGAACGCAGTCAAGAAGGCCGTCATCGGCGTCGGCCACGCCGAGAAGAAGCAGATCCACATGATGCTGAAGATCCTGATGCCGAAAGCCGAGTTCAAGGGCGACGACGCCGCCGACGCGCTCGCCATCGCCATCTGCCACGCCCACAACCGCGGCGGCGCCCGCATGCGCATGGCAGCGCTCGCCGGCTAGCCTGTTCTTGACTTGTTCTCATTCCGTGGTAAGTAATACCTGAGAGGTATTACCATGCGTGTAACCGAAAAAGGCCAGGTGACAATCCCCAAGGAAATCCGCGACCGATTGAACATCGGCCCGGGATCGGAGGTGGATTTTGTCATCTCCGATCAGGGCGCGATGCTGGTGAAGATCGGCGACAGCAAGGCCGAGATCCAGAGCTTCGAGGAATGGGCAAAAAGCGTCGAGGGCACGTTCGACACGCAAGGCATGACCACGGACGAATATATGGAATGGCTGCGGGGACCGCGTGAAGATCTCGACCGTCATTGACACCAACGTGCTGATCGACGTGCTCGGACCCGCAACAGTCTTCAGGACTTGGTCGCTGTCCGCGTTGAAGCGTTGCCACGAGGAAGGCGAGCTGGTCATCAATCCGGTTATCTGGTCGGAGCTTTCCGCATCGCCCTTGAGCGAACTGGAAATCAATCTGGCGTTCGGCTGGCTGGGTCTGAAGCGAGAAACGCTCTCCTATGAGGCTGCTTTCGAGGCAGGCAAGGCACAGTTTTCCTACCGCCGCGTCGGCGGCGCGCGCGAACGCACCCTGCCCGATTTCCTGATCGGCGCGCATGCGTCCGTTCGCTCCCATCGCCTGCTGACCCGCGATCCCGGGCGCTACAAGGCCTACTTCCCGGCGCTCGACCTCATCACGCCCGAAACCCATCCCATCTAAACTCTTAACCGGCGGACCACCAAACATGATCGGCAAGCTCAAAGGCACCATCGACGAAATCGGCGACGACTATGTGCTCGTCGACGTGCACGGCGTCTGCTACGTCGCCCATTGCTCGGCGCGCACCCTGTCGCGCATCGGCTCGGTGGGCGAAGCCTGCATTCTCTTCATCGAGACCTATGTCCGCGAAGACCAGCTCAAGCTCTTCGGCTTCATGACCGCGCTCGAGCGTGAATGGTTCAACCTGCTGCAGAGCGTCCAGGGCGTCGGCGCCAAGGTCGCCCTTGCTGTTCTCTCGACACTGACACCGGGCGAACTAGCCAACGCCATCGCCCTGCAGGACAAGACATCAATCTCCCGCGCCAACGGCGTCGGCCCCAAGGTCGCGGTCCGCATCGTCACCGAGTTGAAGAACAAGGCCCCCGCCTTCGCCGGTGAGGCATCCGCCAATATCGGCCTCAAGCAGGAACTCGGCGAGGGCGTCGCCTCCGCGCCTGTCGCAGACGCCGTCTCGGCGCTGACCAATCTCGGCTACAGCAGAGACCAGGCCGCCAACGCGGTTGCCGCTGCGATGAAGACCGCGGGAGAAGGCGCCGACAGCGCTAAGTTGATCCGGTTGGGGTTGAAGGAGTTGTCGCGGTAAGCGCAATTGCCAGGGCGATCCCGCCTTACTATTATGCAAAGGTAAGGCAGAACAACGGAGCGAGATCATGGGCTTCAACATCACGATCACATCGAAGGGACAGATGACGATCCCCAAGGATCTGCGCGATCAGCTGAACGTCAAGGCCGGCGACAAATGTTATGCTTGGGTCCGAAATGGCGAACTCATCATGGTCCCCCGCAACAAGCCGCTCAGCGAACTTGCAGGCATCCTCGGCAAGCCGCCGATTGATGCGCCACTGTCCCAGGAAGGCATCGATGAGGCGATCATGGACGCCGCCGTCGAGCGCTACGAAAATGCGATTGGAGAGAGTGAGCGTGAATGACTGAGCGCTTCGGCATCGACACGAACGTGCTCTTGCGCGTCGCCATGGCTGATGACGCCAAGCAAGCCGATGCCGTGGCGGCTCTCCTGCGCCGACTGGAGCAGGACGATGTCCTCTTCGTCAATGTCTCCGTCGTTCTGGAAGCCTATTGGGTGCTGAACCGCATGTATCGCTATCCGAGAGAGCGTATTCTCGATTTCATCCAGGCGGTCCTCGAACGACGAGAATTCGAGGTCGCCGCCTATGAAGCCGTGGGCAATGCCGTCTATCTCTGCCGAACCGCCAATGTCGATTTCGCCGATGTGCTCCTCAGTGAAATGAACCGGCTCGACGGCTGCGCCAAAACCTTTACCTTCGACCGCAAGGCCGCCCGCAAAATTCCCGGAATGGAACTTCTCGCATGACCGACACCGCCCGCCTCATCACCCCGGAAAAACGCGGCGAGGATTTCGACGCGACGCTGCGGCCGCAGTCGCTCGACGAGTTCACCGGCCAGGCCGAGGCTCGCGCCAATCTCAAGATCTTCATCGAGGCCGCAAAGAACCGTGGCGAGGCGCTCGATCACGTTCTCTTCGTCGGCCCGCCCGGTCTCGGCAAGACGACGCTGGCGCAGATCATGGCCAAGGAACTCGGCGTCAACTTCCGCTCGACATCCGGCCCGGTTATCGCCAAGGCCGGTGATCTCGCGGCGTTGCTGACCAATCTTGAGGAGCGCGACGTGCTCTTCATCGACGAAATCCATCGCCTCAGCCCCGCCGTCGAGGAAATCCTCTATCCTGCGATGGAAGACTTCCAGCTCGACCTCATCATCGGCGAAGGCCCGGCCGCGCGCTCGGTGAAGATCGACCTGTCGAAATTCACGCTGGTCGCCGCCACCACCCGCCTCGGCCTCCTGACGACGCCGCTGCGCGATCGCTTCGGCATCCCGGTGCGGCTCTCCTTCTACACCGTCGACGAACTGGAGCTGATCGTGCGCCGCGGCGCCCGGCTGATGAACCTGCCGATGACCGATGAAGGCGCCCGCGAGATCGCGCGCCGCGCCCGCGGCACGCCCCGCATCGCCGGCCGCCTGCTGCGTCGCGTGCGCGATTTCGCCGAGGTCGCGAGAGCCGAAGCCGTCACCCGCGAGATCGCCGACGAGGCGCTGACCCGGCTGCTGGTCGACAATCTCGGCCTCGACCAGCTCGACAAGCGCTATCTCAACATGATCGCGGTGAATTTCGGCGGCGGCCCCGTCGGCATCGAGACGATCGCAGCTGGGCTTTCCGAGCCGCGCGACGCGATCGAGGATATCATCGAGCCCTACATGATCCAGCAGGGCTTCATCCAGCGCACCCCGCGCGGCCGCGTCTTGACCGCCACCGCCTGGAAGCACCTCGGCATGCAGCCACCGAAGGATCTCGAAGCCGCTCAGTTCCGCCTGTTCCAGCAGGACGATTGAGGAACCCCTACCCGGCGTCGCGCATTGGCATCTCGAAAGGAGATCGTCATGCACAAGTACCGCATCGGCACTGATGTCGAATGGAAATGGGGCAAGGGAACCGGAACCGGCAAGATCAAGGAGAGCTTCACCGACGACGTCGAGCGCACGATCGAAGGTGCGGTGATCAAGCGCAAGGCGAGCACCGAGGAGCCGGCCTATCTGATCGAGCAGGAAGACGGCGGCAAGGTGCTGAAGAGCCATTCCGAGCTGAAGAAATCCGGCTGACTGAGACCATGCCTACAGTGCCGGGGCCCCCCCACCCCAAATGGGGGGGGGGGGGGGGGGGGGGGGGGGGGGGGGAGGCCGGGGGGTTTTAAAAAA
>NZ_JBGLYS010000003.1:0-310466 GCF_047304155.1 Rhizobium sp. Rhizsp42
GCCTCAAATCACTAAACATCCAAACCCCACCTTACTATCGGGGGCGGCTGCTGTCCCACAACTTCTGCCGGGTATTGTTTTGCTGGGGCCGCTTTTGGGGGCCCGCGTCGCCGACGCCGGTGACTTTTTCGGGAGTTCCGGCTCTAAGGCTGTGCAATCCATCGATTTTCCAGTATTCAGGGCGCGCACTTCATCTTCTTGCCGCATTCCTTAATACTGCTCGCATCACCATCGAATTGGAGATACGCCTGTCCATGATCAAGAAATTCATCCTTCTCGCCGTTGCCGCGACCTACCTCAGCGCCTGCACGACGACGGATCCGTATACGGGCCAGCAGAAGATGTCGAACACATCGGGCGGCGCGCTGCTCGGCGCCGGCGTCGGCGCGCTCGCGGGTCTCGCCGTTGGTGGTTCGCCGGTTGGTCGACGTAACGCGGCGCTGATCGGCGCCGGTGTCGGCGCTCTCGCCGGCGGCGCGATCGGCAACTACATGGACCAGCAGGAATCGGAACTGCGCGCGCAGCTCCAGGGCACCGGCATCTCCGTTACCCGCAACGGCGACAACATCATCCTGAACATGCCGTCGAACATCACCTTCGACGTAGACCAGGATGCCGTGAAGCCGGGCTTCTACCCGACGCTGAACTCGGTGGCGATCGTGCTGCGCAAGTTCAACCGCACGCTGATCGACGTCAACGGCCACACCGATTCGACCGGCAGCCTGCAGCATAACCAGGATCTGTCGCAGCGCCGCGCCGAGTCCGTCGCCGGCTATCTCGGCGGTCAGGGTATCGACCAGCGCCGCATGTCGGCCGTCGGCTTCGGCCCGTCGCAGCCGGTGGCCTCGAACGCTTCGGAAGCCGGACGCGCGCAGAACCGCCGCGTCGAAATCCAGATCGCGCCGATCACCCAGAGCTGATCGGGCTGGCTTGAGAGTTAAAGCGGCCGGGCTCGATGCCCGGTCGTTTTGCGTCAGAGTAGTTTGAATTACGCAATTCCGGCCGGAAAACCGCTTCACACTTTTCCTGGCATTGCTTCAAGGGTGCATGACAGCGCCCTTGGTGATCTTGTCGACGATCTTCTTGTCGGCGCGGATGGCGATGCCGACCATCTTGGCATCATCGGGCGCGTATTTTTCGAAGACGGCGCGGTTGGCGGCGTCGTGGCCGGTCGCAAACATCTCCTCGATGAAGAGCGACGCCGTGATGCCGCGCTCCAGCGTGCGGCGGTGGATGGTGGACATGGTCTCCTCGGGTGCTGCCAGAACGATGATCGGCTGGATCGAGAGCGGGTTGTAGAGATTGCCCGCGCGGTCCTTGTAGGCGTCGCCGATGATCTCCGGGTTCTGGCCGGTGATGCCGCTCATCAGGAAGGCGGTGACATTCAGCGTCTGCCAGGATGGAAGATTGTTTCGCAGCACGATCGCAATTTTGGTATCAAACATTCCAGTCTCTTTTCATGCGGGTTTCGACGTCGGTTGGATGAGGATCTAAGCCATCACGCCCTTGAGGGTCTTGAACGTTTGTGCACGGAGAAGGGTGCCAACGGGCGCGCTATTTCGCCCGGCATCCTGACCGCGCCGGCCTTTCCTGGCATCGAGCGCATCGAGGCGCAGTTCGCGGGAAACGCGTTTGAGCCGCATCGTCACGATACCTATGCGCTCGGGGTGACGATCAAGGGCGTGCAGACCTTTTCCTATCGCGGCGAGCGGCGTTTCAGCCTGCCGGGGCAGGTGATCGTGCTGCATCCCGACGAGGAGCATGATGGCGGGGCCGGGACCGATCACGGGCTGCAATACCGCATGCTTTATCTGGAACCCTCGCTGCTCTTCGATTGTCTTGAAGCGGCGCGCATCGGCTTGCCCTTCGTCGATCAGCCTGTCGTCAACGATCCCGTGCTTGCCGGCACGCTTCTGGCGGCGCTTGGCGAGCTGGACCGGGAATTGGATGAACTCTTCGTCGACGATTTCGTGTCACGCGTGGCGGATGGTCTGGCGCGGCATGCGGGTGCTCCGCCCCGGCCGCTCGGCAGCATTGCCTGGCAGCGCGCGAGGCTGGCGCGGGATTATCTCGAGGCGCATGCGACACGGCCGGTCACATCGGGCGAGCTGGAGGCGGTCACGGGGCTCGACCGGTTTCAGCTGGCGCGGCATTTTCGGGCGGCGTTCGCGACCAGCCCGCACCGTTATCTGCTGATGCGGCGGCTGCAGCAGGCGCGTGCGATGATCGGGGCCGGGGAGGCACTCGCCGAGGCGGCGTTCGCCACCGGCTTTGCCGACCAGAGCCACTTCAATCGGCATTTCAAGAAGGCCTATGGCATGACGCCAGGCCAATGGGCGGGGCTGAGGCGAGACCTTTTCTAGGCCGGATTTTCCGCAAGGCCGGAGCGCTTGGCGATGAAGCGCGCGAGCATCGGGCCGGTCAACAGGATGATGAGCAGGCGGCCGATCTGCATGGCCATCACGAAGGGCACGTCGACATTGCTGGAGGCGGCGATGATGGCGACGGAATCGGCGCCACCCGGGCTGGTAGCGAGATAGGCGGTCAGCGGATCGACGCCGGCGAAGACATGCAGCGCATAGGCCATGCAGCCGCACAGCGACATCAGGATCAGGATCGAGGCGGTCACGCGCGGCAGGGCGCGGGCGGCATGGGCGATGATCCCGCGCGTGAACCGCAGGCCGATGCTCCAGCCGATCAAGGCATAGCTGATCGCCAGGAGCCACATGGGGAGCTCGATCTTCAGGAGGCCGAGGCCCTGCAGCAGCGAGCCCGTGAACAGCGAGACGATGATGGTGCCGCCGGGAATGCGGAAGCGCGTGGCGCAATAGGCCGAGAGACAGGTGAGCGCGACGGTTGCGGCCAGGGCCGGCCAGTCGATCGGCGGAAACAGGATGAGCGGTGGCGGCTCGCCGCCATCGGCTGCCACCCACAGGCGGGCGACGACGGAGGCGGCGACGGCCACGAAGACGACGCGCAGATATTGCATGAAGGCGACGAGGCGCGCATCGGCGCCATAGGCCTCAGACATGACGACCATGGCCGCCGCAGCACCCGGCGATGAGCCCCAGACCGCCGTCGTGCCCGGCAGCACCTGCCAGCGGGTCAAGAGCCAGCCGAGCAGGCCGGCTGCGGCGATGACGGCGAAGATCATGGAGAGGAAGAGTGGGGCGTCGCTCGCCATCGTCTGCAGGATATCGACGGTGATGGCACGGGCCATCATGAAGCCGACCAGCGCCTGGCCGAAAAGCAGCGGCCAGCGCGGGACACGCAGCGAGCCCTTGCCGACCGAGACGGCGAGGAGGATCGCCGCCACCATCGGGCCGATCAGCAGCGAGGCGGGCAGGCCGAGCATTTCCAGGCCAACGACAAGAATGGTGGAGAGGGCGAGCAGCAAAGCCCAGCGCGGCAGGCTGGCGGTTCGGAACTGGCGGCTGGCGTCTTTCAACGGCTTATCCGATGCATGTCTTGCCAATGCTGATGACGGGTCGATGCGACGTCTGGGGGAGCGGCAGAGGCTTTGCTGGAAAATCGGCGGGCGCCGATGGCGTGCCGTGGATATAGGCGCGGGCGGGGTCGGGGGTCAATTGCGAATTCTTGGGCTTTTACATCCTGACATTGGCGGCGAGGAAATCGAGGAGCGCGCGCACCCGCGCCGGCAGAGGGCCGCCCTGGCCGATATAGACGGCGTGGAATTCCTCGGTGTCGTGAGGGTTGAGGTCTTCGAGAACCGGGATCAGGCGGCCGGCCTTGATGTCGGCGCGGACGGTGAAGCGGGCGAGGCGGCCGAGGCCGGCGCCCGACAAGGCCATGTGCCGCATCGCCTCGCCATCGGCGACCTGGATGCCCGGTATGAGAGGCAGCCGGATGACGTCGCCGCCATCGCGCATGGGCCATCCCTCGACGCTGCGAGCATAGGAGAGGCCGATGCGGCGGTGATGTTGGAGATCGGACACGGTGGCGGGCGTGCCGCGTGTTTCGAGGTAACCGGGCGAGGCGACGATGACCATGTCCGTCGCCCCGAGCTTGCGGGCGATCAGCGTCGAGCTCTTCAGCGGTCCGGCGCGGATGGCGACATCGGCGCGGTCGTCGAGGAGGTCGACGACCCTGTCGGTGTGGGAGATATCGAGCGTGATCCTTGGGTGGAGCGCCAGGAAACCCGAGACGAGCGGCGCCAGGATGTGGTTGCCGAAGGAGGCGCTGGTGTTGATGCGCACCGGGCCGGCGGCAAGTTCTCCAGATGCTGCGGAGCGCTCGGCTTCGGCGATATCGGCGAGGATGGTGACGCTGCGCTCATAGAAGGCGCAGCCCTCGGGCGTCAATTGCAGCTTGCGGGTGGAGCGATTGACGAGGCGGGCGCCAAGCCGGGCTTCGAGCCGCGCGACCAGCTTGCTGACGGCCGATGGCGTCATGCGGCAGGCATGGGCGGCGGCGGTGAAGCCGCCTAGCTCGACGGCGCGGACGAAGACTTCCATCTCTCCGGAGCGGTTGATGTCTGGTCTGCTCATGATGACTTCAATTCATGAATTGTGTGCCTGACGGCAATCTATTTCATCGCGTGTGGAGTGTCTATCTCTGGTGAAACAACAGGAGACAGACCATGGAATACAGACAGCTTGGTGCATCCGGCCTTCGCGTGCCGGTGTTGAGTTTCGGCGCGGGCACGTTCGGCGGATCTGGGCCGCTCTTCGGCGCCTGGGGCAATACCACGGGCGCCGAGGCGTCGCGGATGGTGGATATCGCGATCGAGGCGGGGGTGACGCTGTTCGATACCGCCGACGTCTATTCGGCGGGTGCGTCCGAGGAGGTGCTTGGCCATGCGATCAAGGGCAGGCGTGATCAGGTGTTGATCTCGACGAAGATGGCGCTTCCTATCGGTGACGGACCGGGGGATTGGGGGACGTCGCGCGCAAGATTGCTGCGGGCAACGGATGCAGCGTTGAAGCGGCTTGGGACGGATTATATCGACCTCCTGCAGCTGCACGCCTTCGATGCATCGACGCCGATCGAGGAGGTGCTGTCGACGCTGGATCAGCTGATCGATGCCGGGAAGATCCGCTATGTCGGTGTCTCCAACTTCTCCGGATGGCAGCTGATGAAATCGCTCGGCGTGTCCTCTCAGCATGGCTATTCGCGCTATGTGGCGCATCAGGTCTACTACTCGCTGGCCGGCCGCGACTATGAGTGGGAGTTGATGCCGCTCGCCGCCGACCAGGGCGTCGGGGCGCTGGTGTGGAGCCCGCTTGCCTGGGGACGGCTGACCGGAAAGATCAGGCGCGGGCAGCCGCTGCCCGAGGGAAGCCGGCTGCACCAGACGGCGGAATACGGGCCTCACGTCGACGATGAGAAGCTCTACGATATCGTCGATGCGCTCGACATCGTCGCCGAAGAGACCGGCAAGACCGTGCCGCAGATCGCGCTCAACTGGCTGATCGGCCGCCCGACCGTGTCGAGCGTGATCATCGGCGCGCGCAACGAGGAGCAGCTGCGGCAGAACCTTGGCGCTGTCGGCTGGTCGCTGTCGAAGGAGCAGGTCGAGCGGCTCGACAAGGCCAGTGCCGTCAGCGCGCCTTATCCCTATTTTCCGTATCAGCGGCAGGAGGGTTTCGCGCGATTGAACCCGCCGCTCGTCTGAGGTCGGTGATGGCCGTACTGCTGCGGCCATTCTGCCACTGGACAGTCGCCATCTCTTGTCTCATACCAACGTGCCCTCGGGCAACGACGGTAAGGAGATCAAAGAGATGGCGCTCAAAGACGCAAAGGCCGGCACACGCAACGAGGCGGGTATCGCCAGCGTTCTCGGTATCCTGAAACAGAGCTTCGGCGAGCGCTTCCAGACCGGCCAGTCGTTTCGCGAGCAACACGCGCATACGACCACCTACATTCCCTCGCAGCTGCCTGACGGCGTGCTCTTCGCCGAGAGCGCCGATGATGTGAAGGCTGTCGTCAAGGTTTGCGCCGAGCACAAGGTGCCCGTCATCGGCTTTGGTACCGGTTCGTCGCTGGAAGGGCAGGTCAATGCGCCGAATGGCGGCATTTCGATCGATTTCAGCCGGATGAACCGTGTGCTGGAGGTCAATATGGAAGACCTCGACTGCACCGTCGAGCCGGGCGTGACCCGCGAGGACCTCAACACTTATCTGCGCGACACCGGCCTGTTTTTCCCGATCGATCCCGGCGCCAACGCCTCTATCGGCGGGATGACGGCGACGCGGGCATCCGGCACCAACGCCGTGCGCTACGGCACGATGAAGGACAATGTCCTGTCGGTGACCGCCGTCACCGCCAATGGCGAGGAAATCCGCACGGCGCGGCGCGCTCGCAAATCCTCCGCCGGCTATGATCTGACGCGGCTTTTCGTCGGGTCCGAGGGTACGCTTGGCATCCTGACTTCGGTGACGCTGCGCCTGCAGGGTATTCCGCAGAAGATCGGCGGCGGCGTCTGTGCGTTTCCGACGGTGCGTGCCGCCTGCGACGCTGTCATCATGACGATCCAGATGGGCGTGCCGGTCGCGCGCATCGAGCTTCTCGACGCCCTGCAGATCCGTGCCTGCAATGCCTATTCGAAACTGAACTACGACGAAAAGCCAACGTTGTTCGTCGAGTTCCACGGAACCGATGAGACCGTCGCGCTGCAATCGGCGCAGTTCGGCGAGATCGCGGCGGAGTGCGGGGGCGGCGAGTTCGCATGGACCGTCAACGCCGAGGAACGCAACAAACTCTGGAAAGCCCGCCATGACGCCTATTGGGCTTCGCGCGCGCTGGCGCCGGAGATGGCGGCGTTGTCGACCGACGTCTGCGTGCCGATCTCGCGCCTGGCCGATTGCATCGGCGAGACGCAGGCCGATATCGAGGAGCACGGCTTGCTGGCGATGATCGTCGGCCATGCCGGCGACGGGAACTTTCACGTGCTGCTCTTGTTCGATGACAAGACGGAGGAAGGGATCGCCGTTGCCGAGGGCTTCGTGGCGCGCCTCAACAAGCGGGCGCTTGAAATGGACGGCACCTGCACCGGCGAACACGGTATCGGTCAGGGCAAGATGGCGTTTCTCGAAGAAGAGCTCGGGGGCGCGGTCGATCTGATGCGCCAGGTCAAGCATGCGCTCGACCCGGATAACATCTTCAATCCGGGCAAGATTTTCCATTCTGCCTGAAAATCAACACTCTGTTTTGATCTTGGCTTGCTTGCGGCATGAATGCCGATAGGGATTGAGAACAGCGTAGCGAATCGGAGCGCCGCCGGGAAAGCGTGGGCGTAACAAGGAATTGCGCGGTTTGTTGCCTGAAAGCGGCTTCACACGCTTCGGGTTGATGATCTAGGGTCAAAATTCGATCGGGTTTCCTGATCGAGTTTGGCCTGGTGTCCGCGGTGTAGCCCGAATGGAGAATGATTGACTTGGTAGGCCGGTTTCTCGTCGTACTGGGTGGTGTGGTTGTCGTGGCGCTGTTCGTGGCGCTGTTCGCGCCTATGTTCATCGATTGGACCGGCTTCCGACAGAATTTCGAGGATCAGGCCAGCCGTATCATCGGCAAGAAGGTCGTGGTCCACGGCGCGGTCGATGCGCGCCTTTTGCCGTTCCCCTCGGTGACGATGCACGACGTGCGCGTCGGCCAGGAGCAGGACGGCTCGCCGATCGTGCAGGTCGAGCAGTTTTCCATGGATGCGGAACTGGCGCCGTTCCTCTCGGGCGAGGCGCTGATCTTCGACATGCGTGTAGTCAACCCCAAGGTCAAGCTGCGGCTCTTGAAGGACGGCACGCTCGACTGGACGCGCGGCAGTCAGCCGGAAATTCCCGCCAAGACCGTCGTTCTCGAGAACGTGCATGTCAGCGGCGGCGACGTGCAGTTCATCGACGACCAATCGGGCCGTACGCGGCTCGTGACCGGGATCAACGCCGAGATGTCGGCGAAATCGCTGGCCGGGCCGTGGCGGATCGAGGGTGATGCGGCGCTCGACGGCGAGCATGGCAATTTCCTCATCTCCAGCAACCAGCTGGACGAGAACGGCGTTCTCAGGATGCGCACCCGGCTGCAGCCGGACAAGCATCCTGTTTCGGTCGATCTCGATGGCGAGCTGAAGCTCGTCGACCGCAAGCCCAATTACCAGGGCACGATGTCGGCGCAGATCGAGCGCACGGGCACGAACCAGGCAAAGGGCACCGACAAGACCCAGCCGCCGCGGCTGAAGGGCAAGTTCGAGCTTACCAACGAGAGCATCCGCATTCCCGAATACCGTCTCGAGATCGGCGCGGTGGAAGACCCCTATGTGGTGACCGGCGAAGCGACGCTTGATACCGGCGTGAAGCCGCAGTTCCTGCTTACCGCCGATGGCCAGCAGATCGACGTCAACCGCATCGGCAACCAGGGCTCCGGCGGCAAGACCTCGCGCGATCCGAGCCTGTCGGCCAAGCAGCGGCTGAACGCGCTGATCCAGATCGTCTCGCAGATCCCGGTGCCGCAGGTGCCCGGCAAGGCGAGTGTCAGGCTGCCGGCGATTGTTGCCGGTGATACCACCATTCGCGACGTGCAGCTCGATCTGGAGCCGGCCGGCAGTGGTTGGACGATCGACCATGCCTTCGGCACGCTGCCGGGGCGCACGCTGGTCGAGGGTAACGGTCAGCTGACGCTGCAGGGGCAGCCATCCTTCAAGGGTGCGATCACCGTCGCCTCCAAGCAGCCGACCGGGCTTGCCTCGTGGCTGTCGGGTGATGTCGATCCGGCGATACGGTCGCTGCAGCAGGCCGGGTTTTCGGCGAATGTGAACCTCACGCATGAGCGGCAGACGTTCGACGATCTCGAGATCGCGGTTGGTCCCGCGACGCTCAAGGGCAGGCTCGACCGCCAGGCGGTGCCGAACCAGGCGCCGACGCTTGATGTCGCGCTTGCCGGCGATGCGCTCGATCTCGATGCGCTGAGGGCACTGACCGGCCTGTTTACCGGGCAGGATGCGGGCAATAACGTGCTCGACCACAAGATCAAGGCGCAGCTCAAGGCCGACAAGTTCACGGCGTTCGGTGTCGAAGCGGGCGATGTCGAGACGAGCTTCACGATCGCCGACGGCGCGCTCGGGGTGGACAAGCTTTCGGTGAAGAACCTGGCGGGCGCCGAGTTCACGGCGACCGGCCGCGCCGAGGGCTCGCTGCTCGATTACAAGGGCTCGGGCGAGATCACCTTCAAGGCGGCCGATCCCGGCCCGTTTTTCACGATGCTGAAGCAGAAGCTGCCGGCCCATCCTGTTATGGATCGGCTGGTGCGTAACGCGGCCTGGTACACGAACACGGCGCTGCGCGGCGCCGTCACGCTCGGCGGCGATCAGGGCGATGGCCTCTCGGTGACGCTTGCCGGTGTCGCCAATGGCAGCCGCGTGAACCTCGATTACCGCATGTCCGACCTTCTGGCGCTGACCGGCAAGGGCACGACCAGCCTCGAGGCGACGCTCGAGAATAATGTGACGTCGGTGCTGTTCGGCCAGGCGGGGCTCGATCCGTTGCCTGTCGATGCGGATGCGAACGGCCGCATGACGCTGAAGGTGCAGGCGGAGGGGACCGATCCGGCCGATGCCAACCTGACATTCGCCACGGACCGCACCTCGTTTACCGCCGCCGGCAAGGTCGATATCCGGCCGCAGAGCTTCATGAACGGGCAGCTGGCGCTGTCGCTGGAGAGCGCCGATCTCGACCCTTATCTCGTGATGAACGGTATCGGCGTGCCGCAGATGGGCACCGGCCTGCCGTTCAAGCTGACGACGACGGCGGCGATCGACGGCGACAAGGTCGCTTTCGGCAACATTGCCGGCCATGCGGCGGACAACGAATTCACCGGTGCGATGACGCTGGATCGCAAGGCAGAGCGGACGACCGCCTCGGGCGATCTTGCCCTGACGAAGGCCGATGCCACCTGGCTTGGCGAAGCGGTCTACGGGCCGATGACCGATCCCGCGAACGGCAACCTCCTGGCCGCGCCGCTCGGCATTCCCGTGTTCAAGGACATGGATGTCAACCTGAAGCTTAACGCCAAGCAGTTCTGGCTCGGCTGGTCGAACCCGATCACCGACTTCACCTCTAACGTCGCCTACAAGGGTGACGAACTGCAGCTCAACGACATGAAGGGCAACTGGGACGGTGGCACTGTCGATGCCAATGTGAAGTTCACCAATGCCGATGGAACCGGCTTCCTGCAGACCAAGCTTGCGCTTGCCGATGCCGATCTCGGCGGTGTCGTGTGGCAGCGGGACGGCGGTTCGCCTGTGGCCAGCGGCAAGTTCGGGCTGGCGCTGTCGATGGAGGCTTCCGGCAAGTCGATGAAGGATATCGCAAGCTCGCTCAACGGTTCCGGCGAGATGAAGCTCGGCGATACCAGCGTGCGCGGTCTCAATCTCGGCATGCTGGCGCCGCTTCTGTCGGCGACCGACCCGATGCAAGACCAGCTGAACGCCGGCAAGGTGCATCCGATCGTCGAGACGCTGCTCAACAACGGCGAGGCGAAGCTGCCGGCGACGGCGGTGCCGTTCAACGTCACGGACGGAGTGCTGAGGGTTCAGAACGTGACTGTCGCCACTGACCAGGCGACGCTGACGGGCAATGCGCAGATCGACCTGCCGCAGGAGCGGATCAACGCGTCGCTCGACATCAACCTCAATCCGATGGGCGAGGCGCTGACCGGCGCGGATCCGTCGATCCGGCTCGACTTCTCCGGCGTTCTCGGATCGCCGGGCCGGGTCATGGATGTCACCGATATCACCGGCTACCTGTCGCTGCGCGCCTTTGAGCGCGAACGGCGGCGGGTTGAGAAGCTGCAGTCGAACGTTCTCGAACAGCAGCGTCTGCGCCGCGAGGTGTCGCTCGCCAAGTTCAACGATCAGGAGCGCGAGAAGGCCGCCGCCATCGAGGCGCAGCGCAGGGCGGAGGAGGAGCGGCTGAGACTGCTCGCGACCCAGCAGGCCGAGCGCGACCAGGCGGCAGCAGCGGCCAAGGCCGAAGCTGAAGCCAAGGCGCAGGCGGAAGCCGCCGCGAAGGCCAAGGCGGAAGCGGATGCCAAGGCCGCGGCCGAGGCGGCGCGCCGCGCGCAGGAGCAACTGATCACGCCGCCGCAGAATTCGCTGAACTTCAACACGGTGCCGGGTTTGCCGGGCGTGCAGGTTCCGCAATAGCGTCTTGCGCGGCCGGTGCCGGCTGTCGGTGAGGTCTCAGCGCTTGCGGGCGCGGGCGACGATGTCGTTGACGAAGGCGGCCTTGGCGGCGGTGTAGCCGTCGCCGTCATATTCGAAGCGTTCGGCCAGCTTGAGCTTCAGCGCCTGATAGTCGGCGGCGGCTTGCGGGTGGGTTCTCAGATAATCGCGGAACTGGATGCGCCGGTGGTGCGTGTCGTGGCCTTCGGGGCATAGGTAGATCCGCTGCCTGGGTGTCGTGGCGCGCTTCATGAAGGCGAAGATGTCGGCGTCGTAGCGGTTGCCGCGCGGCTCGTAGCCGGCCGCTTCCATCAGCGGGCAGGCGTCGATGACGTCGGCTGCGGTCGGCATGTTCACATCGATATCGATGAGCGGTTTGGCGGCCATCCCCGGGATGGAGGTGCTGCCGATGTGGTGGATATCGAGCATGCGATCGCCCAGCAGGGTTTTCAGGGCGGCAGCGATTTCGCGGAAGTGCGCCGGCCATTCTGCGTCATAGGGGACGATCTCAACGCGCTCCGGCATCCGTCGCTTCCCCGTTGTCGGGCTGGTTATCCTGTGGCGACGGAGCGACGCCCGTCGATTTCAGCCAGGCGAGCACGTGGAGACGCAGCGCCGAGGAGAGGTTGCTGTCGGCGTCCCTGTTGTCGTCGATCTCGGAAATCAGGCCGGCGAGCGGGATGGTGCGGGCGGCGGCGATGGCGGTGAGCTCGGTCCAGAACTCGTCTTCCAGCGACAGGCTGGTGCGATGGCCATGCAGCGTGATGGAGTGCTTGCGGATCATTGCGCAGATTGTTCGGAAACTGATTCCGCAAACGCGCGCAAAGGCTTGATCGCTGAGTCTTTTTCGCGGTCGCGCGCGGTCATTCGGCGTCGTCGTTCTTGTCGATGCGGCCCTGGTCGTGCGCGCGCTCGGCCTTGTCGTTCAAAGCCTTGGTGAGCTGCTTTTCCTGCTTGGTGCGGCCGAAGGAAATCCGGTTCTGCTCGGCCTGCTTCTCCTTGTCGGAGCGGGCCTGCTTCTTCTTGAACTGGCGGAGATTGACGATTTCGGCGCTCACGGGACACCTACAATATAAAAACAGGCGATATGAAAAAGGGAAGCGATTGCTTCCCTTTGGTTCTTACTGCTTCTTGCGGAAGGCGTCGAGAGAGACGACCGATCCGGCTTTCTTCTCGTCGCCGTCGGCAGGCTTGGCCGCCGCGTCTTCGGTCTTTTCCGCCTTTTCGGGGGCGACCGGGTAGGCGGTGATCTCTGCTTCCGGCAGTTCGTCGCTATCGGCGAGCGGCACGTCGAACTCAAGCTCGAAATTGACCGACGGATCGTAAAAGCCGCGGATGGCGTTGAAGGGGATGAAGAGCTTTTCCGGAACGTCGGAGAAGGAGAGGCCGATCTCGAAGCTCGATTCGGTGACCTTCATTTCCCAGAACTGGTGCTGGATGACGATGGTCATCTGCTCGGGATACTTGGACTTCAGGGCCTGCGAGATGCGCACACCGGGAGCGCCGGTCAGAAAGGTGATGAAAAAGTGATGCTCGCCCGGCAGGCGGCCGGTTGCCGCGACTTCCGACAATACCTTGCGGATGACGCCGCGAAGCGCGTCCTGTGCCAGAATGTCGTACCGGATATGATCCTGCCCCATGCTTTCCCTGTCTTTCTTTCGTCCGTACGTCTGTTCCAAGCCTATATGCCATGCTCAAGCGGCTTGGAAAAGCCCGCAGCCGAGTCATGCTTTCGCAAATCATACATGATTTGAGCTTGGGGGAGAAGGTGAAGGCTTCTGTTGCCAGGTGCCTTCGGACCCCGCCTTAAGGTGCGAACCTTCAGGACTTAATTTGAAGTGTCACACCGCGATTAAGCAGCGAGACGAGCTTCCGCATAGTTGTCGTTTGCAACTACAATTTTAGCCCGATAACGGCGGTACAATGCCGAGCAAAAAGACGATCTTTACACCCTTGTCGATCCTGTTTCGCCCCCATCAAAAGCCGGCCATCTCTTTGTAAGGCCGCCGGTTTTTGGTGGAGGCGCCGGGTACCGCCCCCGGGTCCAATAGGCTTATTACACCGCTCATTTATCGCCATAGCCAATCCGAGGACTGGCAAGGCTGATATAGTGTTTTCCGGAGCGCATGGGAAGAGCCATCGTCACAAAAGCATCGTGGTCTTTCAAGGAATCACCGGGAAAAACACGGGGGCGTGATTGGTTTTGCCGGTCGATGGGCTTAAATATGGGAAAAATGGAATCGGCGGCGGGCGATGAAGCAATATCTCGATCTCTTGAACCACGTGATGGAAACCGGAACCGACCGCGGCGACCGGACCGGAACCGGCACGCGTTCGGTGTTCGGCTACCAGATGCGCTTCGATCTGCAGGAGGGCTTTCCGGTCCTCACGACGAAGAAGCTGCACCTGCGCTCGATCATCCATGAGCTCCTGTGGTTCCTGAAGGGCGACACCAATATCGCCTATCTCAAGGAGCATGGTGTCTCGATCTGGGACGAGTGGGCCGACGAGAAGGGCGATCTCGGCCCTGTCTATGGCGCGCAGTGGCGCTCCTGGCCGGCGCCCGATGGCGGGCATATCGACCAGATCGCCAATCTGGTGTCCGGCCTGATCAAGAACCCGAATTCGCGCCGTCATATCGTTTCTGCCTGGAATCCCGCCGAAGTCGACAACATGGCGCTGCCGCCGTGCCACTGCCTGTTCCAGTTCTACGTCGCCGACGGAAAGCTGTCGTGCCAGCTCTATCAGCGCTCGGCGGACGTGTTTTTGGGCGTGCCGTTCAATATCGCCTCCTATGCGCTGCTGACGATGATGGTCGCGCAGGTGACCGGGCTGAAGCTCGGCGACTTCGTGCATACGCTCGGCGACACGCACATCTATCATAACCATTTCGAGCAGGCGAAGCTGCAGTTGACGCGCAAGCCGAAGCCGATGCCGTTCATGCGCATCAATCCCGAGGTTAAGGACATTTTCGGCTTCAAGTTCGAGGATTTCGAGCTGGTCGGCTATGAGGCCGATGCCAGCATCAAGGCGCCGATCGCGGTCTGATTGAGGGGTTTCATGTCCGATATCCGCAAGACGATCGTGGTTGCCGCTGCGCGCAACGGCATCATCGGCCGTGACGGCGACATGCCGTGGCGGCTTTCGACCGATCTGAAGCGGTTCAAGGCGCTGACGCTGGGAAAGCCCGTGATCATGGGGCGCAAGACCTATGATTCGATCGGTCGCCCGCTGCCGGGACGGCCGAACGTGGTGATCTCGCGTTCAACGGTCATCGATCATCCTGACGTCAGCACCGTCGGCTCGCTCGACGAAGCTGTCGCGCTGGCGGAGAGGCTGGCGGTGGAAACCGGCGCGGACGAGATCTGCATTATCGGCGGCGGGCAGATCTACGGCCAGGCGATCGATATCGCCGATCGTCTCTGCCTGACGCATGTGGAGACGGATGTGGATGGCGATACGTCGTTTCCCGCGATCGATCCCGCCATCTGGCGTGCCGGCGAGACACTCGACGTGCCAGCGGGCGAGAAGGATACCTATCCGACCCGCTACGTCGTTTATGACAGGCGCTGAGCGGCGAAAAGAAACTATTTTCCAATAAACATTGCCAAGTTCCTCATGCTGCGTTGAAAGCCGATGCAGCGATACCTATAACGGTTTCGAGCGCGAATATCCGTCGCCCCCGTGGGTTAAGCGATCGCAGAGTGTAACGAACAACGAGGTTTTGATGCCCTGGAGCAATCAGAATGGCGGCGGCGGCCCTTGGGGCGGCGGCGGCGGTGGAGGAAATAATCAGGGACCATGGGGGCAGGGGCCGAACCGTCCACGCGGCGGTGGTGGCGGCGGAAAGGGCGGACCTCCCGATCTGGAAGACATGATCCGTCGTGGTCAGGACCGGCTGCGCGGCGTCGTGCCCGGCGGGTTCAACACAGGCGTTCTCTTGATCGTCGCGGCTGTCATCGTGGCTTTCTGGCTCTTCCAGTGCATTTACATCGTCCAGCCGGACGAGCGCGGGGTGGAGCTGCGTTTCGGTAATCCGAAGCAGGAAGTGGCCGCACCGGGCCTGCATTTCCACCTGTGGCCGATGGAAACGGTCGAAATCGTCAAGGTCACGGTCCAGCAGCAGAATATCGGCGCGACCTCGTCTTCTTCGTCGAACGGCCTGATGCTGTCTGGTGACCAGAACATCCTCAACGTCCAGTTCTCGGTGTTCTTCACCGTGACGGATCCGAAGGCCTATCTCTTCAACGTCGAGAACCCAGCCGAGACGCTGCAGCAGGTCGCCGAAAGCGCAATGCGCGAAGTCGTCGGCCGCCGTCCTGCCCAGGACGCGTTCCGCGACAATCGTCAGCCGATCGAAACCGAAGTGGCCGCCATCGTGCAGGGCACCATGGATCGCTACAAGAGCGGTATCTCGATCAATGCGATCACCATCCAGGACGTCGCGCCGCCGCGTGAAGTCGCCGATGCCTTCGAAGAAGTGCAGCGTGCCGACCAGGACAAGCAGCGTCTCGTCGAGGAAGCGAACCAGTATGCCAACCAGAAGCTCGGTCAGGCTCGCGGTGACGCGGCGCAGATCCGCGAAGCGGCTGCCGCATACAAGGATCGCGTCGTGAAGGAAGCGGAAGGTGAGGCGCAGCGCTTCAGTTCCGTCAACGACGAATACACGAAGGCTCCCGAAGTGACCCGCAAGCGTTTGTTCCTGGAAACCATGGAACAGGTGCTGAAGAACTCCAAGAAGGTCATCATCGACGAGAAGCAGGGGGTCGTGCCCTATCTGCCGCTCAACGAAATCGGCAAACCGGCGCAGCAGGGAGGTTGATCCATGACGTCGAATAAACTTCCCATCTTTCTCGTCGTCTTCGCCGTGGTTCTCATGGTGCTCTACTCGTCGATCTTCGTGGTCAACGCGCGCGAGCAGGCGATCGTCGTTCGCTTCGGTCAGATCCAGTCGGTGAAGACCGAGCCCGGCATCTACTTCAAGCTGCCGTTCACCTTCATGGATGCCGATCGCGTCCAGATCGTCGAGAAGCAGGCGCTTCGCTTCGACCTCGACAACATCCGCGTGCAGGTTCGCGGCGGCGCGACATTCGATGTCGATGCCTTCGTGATCTACGACATCCGCGACGTTCGCCGCTTCCGCGAAACGGTATCGGGCGACCGCGAATCCGCCGAAGCACGTCTCCGCACGCAGCTCGATTCGTCGCTGCGCCGCGTCTACGGTCTGCGTGATTTCGATGCCGCTCTTTCCGAAGAGCGCGTGGCGATGATGCTCGAGGTGCGTGATGACCTGCACAAGGATGCCGAGGCGCTTGGCCTCAACATCCAGGACGTGCGCATTCGCCGTACGGATCTGACGCGCGAAGTCGCGCCGAAGACCTACGACCGCATGCGCGCCGAGCGTCTTGCCGAAGCCGAACTCCTGCGTGCGCAGGGTGGCGAAGAGGGTCAGCGTCGTCGCGCCATCGCCGACAGACAGGTTGTCGAAATCACCGCCGAAGCGCAGCGTGATTCCGAAATCCTGCGCGGTGAAGGCGAAGCGGAACGCAGCAGGCTCTTTGCCGATGCGTTCAACAAGAACCCAGCGTTCTTCGAGTTCTACCGCTCGATGGCGGCCTACACCACGGCTATGTCCTCGCAGGACACGACGCTGGTGCTCTCGCCGGACACGGATTTCTTCCGCTACTTCAACAGCGCGACCGGCCAGCCAGGCCAGGTTCCTTCGGCGGCACCAAGCCTGCCTGCGGTTCCGGCTGCACCGGCGAACTGATCGCGATCATCTGAAGTTCTATCGGGGCCGGCATCTTGCCGGCCCCTTTATTTTATGGGGATTTTGCCGCGGTTCCCAGAGTTCACGAACACCCCACGCAGATTGCACGGGATTTCGCGAAAAGGTGATTTCACCCTCCATCATTACGCCTTATGCTCATGTTCAGAGTGCGTTTTTGACACACATGAGGATGCTTGATGGCCCCCACGATCCGCCCGACCTTCAGACGATCGCTCGCGCTTCTGGCCGGGGCAGCAATGCTGGCTAATGTCGGCTTTGCCGGGGTTGTTCATGCACAGGCCACGCCGCCGACCAACGGTCCGGCGTCGGTTGCCGATCTCGCGGAAGGACTGCTCGACGCGGTCGTGAACATCTCGACATCGCAGAACGTCAAGGACGACGAGGGGGCCGGCCCGGCGCCGCGCGCACCCGACGGATCGCCGTTCCAGGAGTTCTTCAACGACTTCTTCAATAAGCAGAAGGGGCGGCCCGGCGGCAACCACAATGTCAGCTCGCTCGGCTCCGGCTTCGTCATCGATCCAGCGGGCTTCATCGTCACCAACAACCACGTGATCGAAGGCGCCGACGATATCGAAGTCAATTTCGCCGACGGCAGCAAGCTCAAGGCCAAGCTGATCGGCACCGACACCAAGACCGACCTCTCGGTGCTGAAGGTCGAGCCGAAGGCGCCGCTGAAGTCAGTCAAGTTCGGCGATTCCAGCGGCATGCGCATCGGCGACTGGGTGATGGCAATCGGCAACCCGTTCGGCTTCGGCGGTTCGGTCACCGTCGGCATCATCTCGGGACGTGGGCGCAATATCAACGCCGGGCCTTACGACAATTTCATCCAAACGGATGCGGCGATCAACAAGGGCAATTCCGGTGGTCCGCTCTTCAACATGAAGGGTGAGGTTATCGGGATCAACACGGCGATCATCTCGCCGAGCGGCGGCTCGATCGGTATCGGCTTCTCGGTGCCTTCGGAACTCGCGGCCGGCGTCGTGCAGCAGCTGCGCGACTTCGGCGAGACGCGTCGCGGCTGGCTCGGCGTGCGCATCCAGCCCGTTACCGACGACGTGGCCGACAGCCTCGGCCTCTCTAGCGCCAGAGGCGCGCTGGTTGCGGGTGTCATCAAGGGCGGGCCTGTCGACGACGGCTCGATCAAGGCCGGCGACGTCATCCTGAAATTCGACGGCAAGGCCGTCAACGAGATGCGCGACCTGCCGCGCGTGGTGGCTGAAAGCCCCGTGGGCAAGGCAGTCGATGTCGTGGTGCTGCGCGATGGCAAGGAGCAGACCGTCAAGGTCACGCTCGGCCGGCTCGAAGACAGCGATCAGGCGGCTGCGGACAGCTCGGACAGCAACGGCGGCGTGATCAACCCGGATCCGCAGGAAAACCAGGACATGGATGAGCCCGACAGCGATCAGGCCCAGCCTATGCCCGACGGCAAGGGCAAGCCGGCCCAGCCGGCGCCTGATGTCGGCGATGCAAAGAACGTGCTCGGCCTGTCGCTATCGGCGCTCAATGCGGACAATCGCAAGAGCTTCGGCATCGCCGAGAGCGTCGACGGCGTTCTCGTCTCAGAGGTCAAGCCGGGTTCGCTTGCGGCCGAAAAGGGCCTGAAGGCCGGCGATGTGATCGTGGAAGTGGCGCAGGAATTCATGCGCTCGCCGGAGACCGTCGTCGCCAAGGTGCAGTCGCTGAAGCAGGAAGGCCGCCGCAACGCGCAGATGATGATCGCCTCTGCAAACGGCGACCTGCGGTTTGTTGCGGTGCCGATGGAGTAGGGCTGCGTCAGCCAATTCATGGATATCTGAAAGCCGGACCCCAGTGGTCCGGTTTCTGTTTTATACCGTCACGAAATCCGTCTTGCGGTAGCCCTGGATGTAAAGGAGCGCACTGAGGTCGGCGTGGTTGATCTGGATTTTCGCTTCGGCGGCGACGGCGGGTTTGGCGTGGAGGGCGACGCCTGCGCCGGCGAGATGCAGCATGCCGAGATCGTTGGCGCCGTCGCCGACGGCCATTGCCTCTTCAGGGGAGATGCCGAGTTTCTTGGAGATATCCTCAAGCGCATCGACTTTCGCCTGCTTGCCGAGGATCGGTTCGGCGACGAAGCCGGTGAGGTGGCCGTTTTCCTCGAGCAGGATGTTGGCGCGGTTTTCGTCGAAGCCAAGGGTGGCTGCGATGCGGCTGGTGAAGACGGTGAAGCCGCCGGAGACCAGCGCCGTGTAATAGCCCTTCGCCTTCATCGTCGCGATGAGTTCCATGCCACCCGGCGTCAGCGTGATGCGCTTGGCGATCACTTCGTCGATGACGGAGATCGGCAGGCTCTTGAGGAGCGCCACGCGTTCGCGCAAAGCGGGTTCGAAGGCGATCTCGCCGTTCATTGCGCGGGCGGTGATCGCGGCCACCTTGTCCTTGAGGCCGACTTCGGCCGCCAGTTCGTCGATGCATTCCTGGCCGATCATGGTCGAATCCATGTCGGCGATCAAAAGCTTCTTGCGGCGCGTCTGCTGGTCCTGGATGACGAGATCGATCGGGGCGCTGGCGATGACCGCCGTTATCGCGGCGTGGGCGGCTGTCGCGTCGGTGCCGTCGCGCAGCGCGATATCGCAGGCTACTCCGTCGGCCAGCCAGTAGAGACCGGATGCCTTGGCGGCGTCGGCGGCCTTCTCGGCGATGGCGGCTGTCAGAACAGGATTTGACGGATTGGCAACAAGCGTGGCAACGAGAGCCATGATGGAAAACCTTCTGAACGCAATGGACGCGATCCTGATAACCGGGCCGACGGCCAGCGGCAAGTCCGCGCTGGCCGTTGAACTCGCGAAACGTCACGATGGCGTCGTGATCAATGCCGACAGCATGCAGGTCTACGACACGCTGCGGGTGCTGACGGCGCGTCCGTCGGACGAGGATATGCAGGGCGTGCCGCATTATCTCTACGGCCACGTGCCCGCCGCGACCGCCTATTCGACCGGCGCCTGGCTGCGCGACGTGACGGCGCTGTTGCCGCAACTGCGGGCGGACGGGCGTCTGCCTGTCTTCGTCGGTGGAACGGGGCTGTATTTCAAGGCGCTGACCGGCGGCCTCTCCGACATGCCCGCGATCCCCGAGGAAGTCCGCACGCGGCTCAGGGCGCGGCTGATCGAGGAAGGGGGCGCGGTGCTTCATACGGAGCTCGCGGCGCGCGATGCCGACGTGGCGGCGGCGCTCAATCCGCAGGATGGTCAGCGGATCGTCCGGGCGTTGGAGGTGCTTGAGGTGACGGGACGGTCGATTACCGAGCTGCAGGGGCGGTCCGGCCCCATGGTGATCGATCCGGACAGGGCGCGAAAGATCGTGGTGCTGCCGGAGCGCGCGGTGCTGCACGACCGTATCAACCGGCGTTTCGAGCTTATGCTGGCTGAGGGCGCCGCCGACGAGGTGAGGGCGCTGCTGGCGCTGTCGCCGGCGCCTGAGATGCCCGTGATGAAGGCGATCGGTGTGTCGCAGATCGCGGCCATGCTTGATGGTACGATGTCGCGCGAAGATGTGCTCGAAAAAGGAGCGGCTGCGACGCGGCAATATGCGAAGCGGCAGATGACGTGGTTTCGCAACCAGATGGATGAGAGCTGGGAGCGGCGGAGCTAACTCGGTCCGCCCACTCAATCCTTGTCGTAAAGGCTGCTCAGCGGCTTCTTCAGGATGCTTTCGCGCAGCGATACGCCGGGTTCGCGACGAATACTCGTCGGCTGCGCTTGTGGGTCGGCGGGACGCGGGGCCGGATTTTGTTCGCCGCGCATTTCGCGTCTCAGTGCTTCCAAGCGGCTGTCGATCGAGGTGTCGGCGGCGACGCCGAAGGATTCGCGCGATGATCGCGGCGGTGCTGCCGGTTCGCGCGATGCTGGGGCTGACGGCAGCATGTCGCGGCGGTAGGGTTCGATCGGGGCGAGCGGCGGGGTGACCGGGATCGGCGCCGGGATGATCGGCGGATAGACGTCGGCCGCGAAGACCTTGTCGTAGTCCGCGTCCTCTTCTTCCCCTAGGTCGAGGCCGGCGTTCTTGACGCTTTGCTGGAAGGCGGAGATGTCGGGGCCGCTCACCGCGCGCATGCGGGTGACGATCTTGCGCAGATCGACATTATCTGGATCTTCCTCGGTGAATTTCGGCGTGGCGCCATTGGCCTTCGGCAGCAGGTCCTCGCTGACGCGGGAGAAGCGCATGCGCATCGGCACGCTGATCGCCTCGCCGAACGCGATGGCTTCGCCGTTGCCGATCGAGGAGATGAAGCTTGTCGTCGAGATCGAGGAATTCGGGATGGCCGAGCGAATGATTTCCTGGTCGCGGTCGTTGGCAAGGCGCATGGCAAACAGCGTCGAGCACTGCGACAGGATCGTCTGGTCGAGTTCGCCCGGGCGCTGCGTGATGATGCCGAGCGAGACGCCGTATTTGCGGCCTTCCTTGGCGATGCGGGCAATCGCCTGGCGCGTCGGGAAAAAGCCGAGCGTGGGGTCCGACGGAATGTAGCGGTGCGCTTCTTCGCAGACGACGAGCATATGGATGGCGCCATCGCTCCACAGCGCGATTTCGAACGCCATGCGGCACAGTACAGAGGCCACGGAATTGACGACCTCCGACGGGATGCCGGAGAGCTGGAAGGTGCAGATCGGCTTGTTGTCGCCGGGCACGCGGAAGATCTCGGCCACCGTCTCCATGATCGTATCGGAGATCGTGTTGTTGGAGAACATGAAGTGGTAGCGCGGGTCATTGATCGCGGCGATGATGCGCATCTTCAGCGACCGCAGGAACGGCTTTTCGCCGCGCCCTTCCAGGCGGCCGATGCGTTCGTCGATCAGCGCCAGGAGGTCCGCCATGCGGTAGGGAACCGGCGTGTCGGCGGTGATCGAGCTTTTCTCGGTGGTGCGGCGAACCAGCGAATTGTCGCTGCCGCGGAAGGCGCGCTTGGCTTCCGGCAGGATGTCGCGCAGCATGTCGAGCTCTTCCGGCACCGGCGTGCGGCCGCGGAACACGACTTCGGCGAATTCTTCCAGGCGCATCAGCCAGAAGGGAAGGTCGAGCGTATCGGTATCGACGACGACGGAGTGCTTGGGGAAGGCGGCGGCGAATTCGTTATGCGGGTCGAGGATCAGGACGCGCAGCTTGGGGTCGGCCTCGATCGCCTTGTGAAGCAGCAGCGACACGGCGGTCGACTTGCCGACGCCGGTGGAGCCGACGATGGCGAAGTGTTTCGACAGCATGGAGGGGACGTGGATGGACGCATCGATGGTGTCGTCCTGGGTCAACTTGCCGATGACGGCGGTGGTTCCCGTGCCCGCGTCATAGATGCGCATCAGGTCGGCGGAGCGGATGCGGTGCGCGACGGCGCCGAGATAGGGGTAACGCGAGATGCCGGTCGAGAATTGCTCCGTGCCGTCCTCGTCGACGCGGACCTCGCCGAGCAGCTCGGTCTCGATCTTGAAATAGTTGTCCTCGCCTTCGCCCCAGGCATGCGTGCCCGTATTCATAGAATAGACGAGCGCCACGACGCGGTTGCGACCGACGGTGATCGAGATCAGGCGGCCGACGGACCAGAGTTCGGTGAGGTCGGTGGCGCCGGCTTCGGCGACGGCTGCGATGGTGGCGCGGGACCCGCTGCACGCGACGACGCGGCCGAGGAAACGGTTTCCCGGCGCTAGCACATCGCGGCGGTCATGCTCGCCCGCGCTGCCTGACGTCTGCAAGTCGTTGTTCTGCAAAGGGCTACTCCCTGAGATTGCAGGGCAGGATATAAGCGAACGTTTAATAAACCCTTTGCCGCAAGGGCTTCTGCGGCCATGTTTATTACCGACACTGCATGCTTGGCTTTTTATTGCTTTAAGCGTTGACGCTGCGAAATTTTCTGTCTATCACTTCCGGCCATGAAGATAGCAGCAATTCTTATTGTGGTGGGACAGCGCATGGGCAGGATGGTGTAACCATCCGGCGATAGCCACCCATGCGCTAGATAACAGGCTCCCCAAGGGGCCTTTTTTTATGCCTGAAATTCAGGCTCGCCGCCAAGACCTTCAAATCCCAGCAGTCAAAATGGAACAAAAACATGACGGGCACGGACAAGCAGACGGACGAAAATCGGATGACAGGCGCGGAAATCGTTATCCGCGCGCTCAAGGACAATGGTGTCGAACACCTGTTCGGCTATCCCGGCGGCGCCGTGCTTCCGATCTATGACGAGATCTTCCAGCAGGACGACATCAAGCACATCCTCGTTCGCCACGAGCAGGGCGCCGGCCACGCGGCCGAAGGCTATGCCCGCTCCACCGGCAAGGTCGGCGTCATGCTCGTCACGTCAGGTCCCGGCGCCACGAACGCGGTCACCCCGCTGCAGGACGCGCTGATGGATTCGATCCCGCTCGTCTGCCTCTCCGGCCAGGTTCCGACCTCGCTGATCGGCTCCGACGCCTTCCAGGAAGCCGATACGGTCGGCATCACGCGCCCCTGCACCAAGCACAACTGGCTGGTCAAGGACGTCAACGATCTGGCGGCCATCATTCATGAGGCCTTCCGCATCGCGCAGTCGGGCCGTCCGGGTCCGGTTCTGGTCGACATTCCGAAGGACGTTCAATTCGCCACCGGCACCTACACGCCGCCGGCCGCCCACGCGATCCAGAAGAGCTATCAGCCGAAGGTTCAGGGCGATCTCAACCAGATCCAGGCTGCGATCGAGCTGATGTCGAAGGCGCGTCGTCCGATCATCTATTCCGGTGGCGGCGTCATCAACTCCGGGCCCGAGGCTTCCAAGCTGCTGCGCGAACTGGTCGAGCTCACCGATTTCCCGATTACCTCGACGCTGATGGGTCTCGGCGCCTATCCGGCATCCGGCAAGAACTGGCTGAAGATGCTCGGCATGCACGGCTCCTACGAGGCGAACATGGCGATGCATGACTGCGACGTCATGGTCTGCATCGGCGCCCGCTTCGACGACCGTATCACCGGCCGCCTGAATGCGTTCTCGCCGAACTCGAAGAAGATCCACATCGACATCGATCCGTCGTCGATCAACAAGAATGTCCGCGTCGATGTTCCCATCCGCGGCGACGTCGGCAATATCCTGGAAGACATGGTTCGCCTGTGGCGCGCCCTGCCGAAGAAGCCGGAGAAGAGCCAGATCGCGGATTGGTGGTCGGACATCACCCGCTGGCGCGCGCGCAACTCGTTTGCCTATACGCACAGCAACGACGTGATCATGCCGCAATATGCTCTGGAGCGCCTCTATGCGCTGACCAAGGATCGCGACACTTTCATCACCACCGAAGTCGGTCAGCACCAGATGTGGGCGGCGCAGTTCTATGGCTTCGAGAAGCCGAACCGCTGGATGACCTCGGGTGGCCTGGGAACGATGGGCTACGGCCTGCCGGCCGCACTCGGCGTGCAGATCGCGCATCCGGAGAGCCTCGTCATCGACATCGCCGGCGACGCATCGATCCAGATGTGCATCCAGGAAATGTCGGCGGCGATCCAGTATGAAGCGCCGATCAAGATCTTCATCATGAACAACCAGTATATGGGCATGGTGCGCCAGTGGCAGCAACTGCTGCACGGCAACCGCCTGTCGAACTCCTACACCGAGGCGATGCCCGATTTCGTCAAGCTGGCGGAAGGCTATGGCGCCGTCGGCCTGCGTTGCGAAAAGCCGGGCGATCTCGACGCGACCATCCAGGAGATGATCGACGTCAAGAAGCCTGTGATCTTTGATTGCCGCGTCGCCAATCTCGCCAATTGCTTCCCGATGATCCCGTCGGGCAAGGCACATAACGAGATGCTTTTGCCGGATGAAGCCACCGACGAGGCCGTCGCCAACGCCATCGACGCCAAGGGGCGTGCGCTGGTTTGATCGAAGCGAGGGGACGCGCTAGATTGATCGCGTCCCTTCCTTGAGGAGCAGGTGCCATGGCCAGAGTGAGGATTTCGGAGAACGGGAGCGTGCCACTGCCGCAGGCGGTCCGTGATGCGCATGGCTGGAAGCCGGGCGCCGAGCTCGAGATCGTCGATGGCGGGCGCGGGGTGGTGTTGCAGCCGGTGGAGACGGAACAGGAAGTACCCGCCAAGAAGAAGACGCTCACGATCGAGGAGTTTCTGGCGATGCGGCCTAAATACGAGGGGCCGCCGATCACAGACGAGATGATCGAGCAAGCGGTTCTGGAGGAGGCCAAGCGGCGCTGGAATGAGAAGAATAGTCGTTGATACCAACGTCTTCGTGCGTGCACTGGTGAAAGAAGCATCAGAGCACGGCCGCATCGCGGAAGCTTTGCTGTCATCGGCGACGCTGGTGGTAACGCCGACTGTTCTGCTTGAAGGTGAATGGGTGATGCGCGGGATCATGAAAATCTCGCGTCAGACAATCAATCAGCTTCTTTCCGCGGCTCTTGAGATCGGCGCTTTCGAATTTGAGCAGCACACGTCCGTGGCGGTTGCCGTTCGCGCTCATGCAGCCGGCATGGATTTCGCCGACGCCCTGCACGTCAGCCTCACCGCGGCCGGCGAGACCTTTCTCACCTTCGACAAGGGTCTCGTCAAGCTTGCTCAAAAACACATGAATTCCGTCAGCGTTGAGCTGGCGTCCTGACATAATCTGAGGAAACGGACCAAGACATGAACGCACACCTACAGCCGACGGGCTCCGCCTACTTCATTTCGCCGGAAACGGCGGCCATCGAGAACCACACGCTTTCGGTTCTCGTCGACAACGAGCCGGGCGTTCTTGCCCGCGTCATCGGTCTGTTTTCCGGCCGCGGCTACAACATCGAGAGCCTGACGGTGTCGGAGACCGAGCACCAGGCGCATCTGTCGCGTATCACCATCGTGACGCGCGGCACGCCGCAGGTGCTGGAGCAGATCAAGGCGCAGCTCGAGCGCATCATTCCCGTGCATCGCGTTGTCGATCTCACGGTGCGCGCCCGCGAACTTGGGCAGGAGCGGCCGATCGAGCGTGAGGTTGCGCTGATCAAGGTGGCCGGCGATGGCGAGACGCGCGCCGAGACACTGCGCCTGGCCGATGCCTTCCATGCCAAGGTCGTCGATGCGACCGTCGAGCACTTCATTCTCGAATTGACCGGCAAGTCCTCGAAGATCGACCAGTTCGTGGCGATCGTGAAGCCGCTGGGCCTGATCGAGGTCTGCCGCACCGGGATCGCCGCGATGAACCGCGGTCCGCAGGGCATGTAAGTCCCGACACCAAAGTCCGTTGAACAGGAAGCCGCTGGAGGTCAGAGCATCTCCAGCGGCTTTTTTCTTGATGGTGGCGGGAAGGCGGCGTCGAGGGCGGCGAGGTCCTCGTCGCTGAGGTCGAGCGAGACTGCGTCGCGGTTCTCTGTGACGCGGGCGGCATTCGAGGTCTTGGGGATGGCGATGACGCCTTCGCGTTCCAGCAGGAAGGCCAGCGCCAGTTGCGCGGGGGTTGCCTGGTTGGCCTTGGCGATGCGGATGATTTCGGGGTGGTGGATGATGCGGCCCTGCTCGATCGGCGAATAGGCCATGACCGGAATGTTGCGCTCCTGGCACCAGGGCAGGAGATCGAACTCGATGCCGCGCCTTCCGAGATTGTAGAGCACCTGGTTGGCGGCGACATTGCTGCCGGCGGGAACGTTGAGCAGTTCTTCCATATCGTCGGTGTCGAAGTTGGAAACGCCCCATTGGCCGATCTTGCCTTGAGCCTTCAAGGTCTCGAAGGCCTCGACGGTCTCCGCCAGCGGGTGGTTGCCGCGCCAGTGCAGGAGGTAGAGATCGATGCGGTCGGTGCCCATGCGCGACAGGCTGTTTTCGCAGGCCTCGATCGTGCCCTTGCGGCTGGCATTCCAGGGATAGACCTTGCTGACCAGATAGACCTCGTCGCGACGGCCACGGATCGCTTCGCCGACAATCTTCTCGGCGCCGCCCTCGGCATACATCTCGGCGGTGTCGATCAGCGTCATGCCGAGGTCGAGGCCGGCGCGCAGGCTCTCGATCTCGCGCTTGGCCTCAGTAGCCTTTTCGCCCATGTTCCAGGTGCCCTGGCCAAGCACGGGCACTTCCCTGCCGTCGCGCATGGTCAGCGTTGGGATCGGATCGTCTTGCATGGTGGGCCTCGTGTTGTCGGTGTCTCCGGCAAGTGATATACATTGGATATCAGGGGCTAGATATGACCAAGGTGACGATTTCCAAGTGGGGTAACAGCATCGCGATCCGCCTGCCCAAGGCGGTGACGGACGAACTGCATCTGCGCGCCGGCGATATCGTCAACCTCGACGTTCGCGACGGCAAGGCGACGCTGGAAAAGCCGAAGCAGCAGCTGGCGCCTTCACTTGCGGAATTGGTGGCGGAGATGGACAGGCTGGGGTGGGAGAACGAGCCGGAAACCGTGGATTGGGGGCGTGATGTCGGTTCCGAGCGCTTCTACGATGATGAGTGATGCATCGCCTTTCGCCGGCGCTCTATATATGGCCAATCTCGATCCAATCCTTGGCAGCGAACAAGCTGGAATTCGACCTGTCATCATCCTGTCGGTCGATATGATGAACTTGCGGTCGCGCCGGGTGATCGTCTGTCCGATCACGAGCAACATGCAGCCATGGATGACCAAGATCGCATTGCCAGATGGGTTGAAAACGCGGGGGATGGTGTTGGCAGACCAGATTCGGTCGATCGACAAGGCTGCAAGGCTCTTGCGCTTCATCGAGCCGACGCCCGCAAGTTTCGTCACACTGGTCAGAAGCTATGTCGGCAGGCTGCTCGACCTCGACGTGGCCAGTGCTTCCGGCTGACAATCCTGTCACCATGACAATAGGCAGATGGAAACTCCGATTTAGGTCAATTATGCTGACCTAAATTAACAAGGCCCGTGGCGATGATTTGCGGGCCACGGAGGTCACCCATGCCGCTGGATACATTTCTGGCACTGCTTCTCTTTGCCTTCACCACATCAATCACGCCGGGTCCGAACAACATGATGCTGTTCACCTCGGGCGTGAATTTCGGCTTTCGCCGGACGATCCCGCACATGATCGGGATTGGCGCCGGGTTCTTCTCGCTGCTGATCGGCGTCGGGTTCGGGCTCGGCGCGGTGCTGCATACAGTGCCTGCGGTCTATACGGCGCTGAAGTTTGCGGGCGGCGCCTATTTGGTGTGGATCGCCTGGAAGATCGCGACGTCGCGGTCGCTGAGTGAGGGGAAGGGCGCGGTGAAGCCGATGTCTTTCCTGTCGGCGGCGGCGTTTCAGTGGGTCAATCCGAAGGCCTGGGTGATGGCGGTGACGGCGATGGCGACCTATACGATCCAGGATATCTACTTCGTCAGCGTCATGATCGTCGGGCTGGCTTTTGCCGCCGTCAATGTGCCGAGTGTTTCCACCTGGGCGGGTTTCGGCTCGGCCCTGCGCGACTGGCTGTCCGATCCTGTGCGGCTGAAGTGGTTCAATATCATCATGGCGGTGCTTCTGGTGCTCAGCCTCTGGCCGATGCTGAAATAGGCCGGTCGCGTCAGAGGGGACTTGGCGTCCGCTTCGCGAGTGCCTAAGGATAGGTCGACACTCGCGGAGGATAGTCTCTTGCACGACGACCACGAACATCACGATCACCATGATCACGATCATCATCATGATCATCACCACGACAACCATTATTCCGACATGCAGGCTCGCGTGAAGGCGCTGGAGACGGTGCTGACGGAGAAGGGGCTGATCGATCCCGCGGCGATCGACGCGATCGTCGACACCTATCAGACCAAGGTTGGGCCCAGGAACGGCGCGCGCGTGGTCGCCAAGGCGTGGAGCGATCCCGATTTCGCCGAGTGGCTGAAGCGCGACGCGACGGCTGCGATCGCCAGCCTCGGCTACACGGGACGGCAAGGCGAGCACATGCGCGCGGTGTTCAACACCGAGGAGACGCACAATCTCGTCGTCTGCACGCTCTGCTCCTGCTATCCATGGTCGGTGCTGGGGCTCCCTCCCACATGGTACAAGGCGCCGGCCTATCGTTCGAGGGCCGTGATCGACCCGCGCGGGGTGCTCGGCGAATTCGGCGTGAGCCTGCCTGAAGAGCAGAAGATCCGCGTCTGGGATTCGACGGCGGAGCTGCGCTATCTGGTCATTCCGCAGCGGCCCGAGGGCACCGAGGGATTGAGCGAGGAGCAGCTGGCCGATCTGGTCAGTCGCGACTCGATGATCGGCGCCGGCCTTGCTGCAGCACCTGGAGCGACGGCATGAACGGGCCGCACGATCTCGGCGGGCAGATGGGCTTCGGCGCTATCGCGCCCGAGAAGGACGAGCCCTATTTCCATGCGGAGTGGGAAAAGCGGGCGCTGGGGCTGACGCTCTCCTGCGGCGCCTTCGGCGCCTGGAACATCGACGAGAGCCGACACGCGCGCGAAAGCATCCCGCCGGCCAGCTATCTCTCGGCCAGCTATTACGAGATCTGGACGCGGGCGCTGGAGGTGCTGCTCGAGCGCCACGGCTTTACCAGCGCGGACGAGATCGAAAGCGGCCACAGGCAGTTCGACGGCGCTGCGCCGAAGCGGGTGCTGAAGGCCGATATGGTATCAGGTGTTCTCGCCAAGGGCGGCCCCTGCGATCGGCCGCTGGATCAGCCGGCGCGGTTCGCTGTTGGCGATCGTGTGAAGACGAGAAATTTCAATCCGACGACGCATACGCGGCTGCCGCGTTATGCGCGCGCCAAGGTCGGCGTCATCGAGGCGGTGCAGGGTTCCTTCGTGTTTCCTGATGATAACGCGCATGGCAAGGGCGAGAACCCGCAATGGGTCTACACCGTCGTGTTCGATGGCGGCGAGATCTGGGGCGAGGGGGCGGATCCGTCGCTGACGGTGTCGATCGATGCGTGGGAATCGTATCTGGTTCCGGCTGGCGACTGATTTCAGAAGGTCGCCGGGACCGGCGTTTCCGCCTCTTTGACAAGCGACAGGCCGTCGCTATATTTGCAAGCATGAGCAAGAAAAGTGTTAAAGTGGGTTCTCAGACACGATCCGCGCGTGATGGGTCTTACGTTCTGGTAGGTAGAGATGCCAAAGCCGGGACGTCTTCCGCGGTCGTGAGTCAGAACAATGCTTTGCCTAAGCGCGGGCGCGATGTTGCCAAATCCGCGACCGCGATTAAGCCCGTCCCGCTCGATCCAGATGCATTCATGGATTACCTGCTTGAGGAAGATGCCGTGATTATGGAGCATCTTGCCAAGTGAGCGACGAACCCGTTTGGGTGGCGGCTGACCATGTCGTTCACTTTAACAAGCGGGCTGTCGGAGCGACCGGGGAGCCTCACCTTGTCCGCGACATGGGGGCGATAGAAGCCGGAATCGATCGCGTTAGAAATCAATTTGCATATGGAGAGACGGACTTTGCCGTTCTCGCCGCGCATATGATCTATGGCGTGGGAAAAGCTCACGGTTTCGGACAAGGCAACAAGCGGACTGCTTGGGCGGCTGCGCGCTACTTCCTGGCATTGAATGGCTATACGCTTTTGTACGATCGCGATCCCCAGCAAGCGGAAGCCGCAAAGCTATTTGTTGCGAAGGCTGTCGAACAGTTGATGGACGATAGGATCTTGTTTGACGAAGTGGTTGAGATTGTCAGAGATCGTCTGGTGCCTAATTCCAATTCGTAAGACAAAGGACCTGGCGATTTTCATGATGCTATCAAGGAGATCAGTATGATCGACCTCATTCAGTGCTCGGGAGAGCTATCTTGAGCCAGTGTGATACGCGCTCGCCGCTTGCCCAGTCACCACAGCTGCCACGCTCCCAGGATGGCGAGCCGGTGTTTCCGGAGCCTTGGGCGGCTGAGGCGTTTGCGATGACGGTGCATCTGCATGAGCGCGGGTTGTTTGCCTGGACCGAGTGGGCCGAGGCATTGTCCGGCGAGCTGCACAAGCCTGGCCGGGCGGAGGATGGCAGCGATTATTTCGACTGCTGGGTGGCGGCGTTGTCGTCGATCCTCGTCGATCGCGGTGTGGCCGATTCCGAGACGATCATGGGCCTGCAGCAGAGCTGGCAGCGGGCTGCCGAGGCGACACCGCATGGGACGCCGATTACGCTCGAAAATGATCCGCAGCGTTGATGGTGCGGTCGTCTCCTCGTGGTGACATCACGATGGAAACTGGCGGTAGCATTCCTCGGCGACCTTCCTCAACTCCTCGCGTGAAATCTCGCCGGTGACGGCGTAGCCGAGTTCGCCGTCGATCCAGTAGAAGGTCTCGATGTTGTCCGATGAGGCGAAGCGGAAGCTGGTGGTCTTGTTCGCCGTGTTGCGGCCGACGAGGACGGTGAGGCGTTCGCCGGTCTGGTTCTCGTACATGAACATCGCGCCCGGCTTGCCGTCGACGGGCAGCAGACGGCCGCCGACGAGGTGGTAGTTCAGGCTCGTGAGGTCGGGCACCTTGAGGTTCGATATAGCGAGACGCTTGCCGAGCCATGTGGCGAGGTGGGCTTCCTCGTTGGCGAAGACCTCGACGGGGTGGCGGACTTCGCTGGCGTAGACGAGGAAGGCGTTCTGGGCTTCCTTCGGGAAGGTTTCCTGGGCCGTCAGCTGCAGTTGGGGACGCTCGAAAAGAGCGGGGCCATAGTGGCCGGCGATCGTGCCGGCGGCGAAGACGGCGAAGGTTGCGGCGACCGCGGCGAGGCGCTTCGACCAGGGGGATAGCACGGCGGGCTTGCCGATCATGTCGGCGTCGCCGGGCCTGCTTTTCTCGTAGCCTGAGAACATCGCCTTGATGCCGGCGTTTTGCGCCTGCCATTCGGCTATTCGTGCGGCATCCTCGGGATTGTCGCGCAGCCAGGCTTCGATGCGCTCGCGGTCGGCATCGGCGAGCAGGCCGTCGGTGTAGGCGTGGAGGTCCGCTTCGGTGACGGGTTGGTCGGCGGCGTTCATTTTGGTCTCCGAAGCGTAATGACGTTGTCTGATTTCATGTGTTCGGCCAGTTGCTGGCGGGCGCGCGACAGGCGCGACATGACGGTGCCCAGGGGTATGTCGAGCATGTCGGCCACTTCCTGGTAGGTGTAGCCCTCGATGACCACGAGCATCAGCACGGCGCGGTGATCTTCCGACAGGCCGTTCAGCGCGTCTTCCAAGCGGGAGCGTTCGAGCGGGTCGGCGGATGTCTCGGGGGCTGCCACGTCCATGGCGCCGTCGATATCGACCGTGTTGCCGCGCAGGATGGTGCGGCGCTGGTTGCGGTAGAGGTTGGTCATGATCGTCAGCACCCAGCCGCGCAGGTTCAGGCCGCGCCACTGCGCGCGGCGGGCGAGCACTTTCTCGACGCAATCCTGCAGCAGGTCCTCGCCATCGCTGTCGGAGCGCGTCAGGCTGCGGGAATAGCGCCTGAGCGATGGGAGGAGGGCCAGGATCTGGCCCTCGAATGTTTCGGGTGCGGGTGGCTTCATGCGATCAAGCCTGCCCTGTCCTTATGGCTTTGCGACATCCCATACATCCTTGACGCCGTCGCCGGTGATATCGCCCATTTTCTTGTCCTTGACCCAGAAGTAGAGTGGCATGCCGTCCTTCGCCCATTGCTTCATGCCGTCCTTGCGGTCCACGATCGAGTATGCCCCTTCCGGCTTGGCATTGCCATCGGCCATCAGCGGCGGCCAGTTCTTGGCGCAATCGTCGTAGCAATTCGAAACGTCCTTCGTGTCCTTCTTGAAGGTGTAGAGCGACATCCCGTTTTCGCCGGCGAGAACCTTGCCCTTGGCGGAATCGACCGTCTTGACTGGCGGGGCGGCGAAGGCGGCGGTGGCTGCTGCGGATGCGACGGCGAGAGCGATCAGGAATTTCGCGGATTTCATCGGGTGTCTCCTCGGGTTGGGCGCACGCGGTCTGCGTTGCCTGACATGAGACAAGGCGGGGGGCGATTTTATTCCCTGGTGCCGTCAGATTTTTTCGATCGGGCGGGAAGGCTGGCCGCCTCGCGGCATTTTGCGGTTGCCTATCGCTGACGAATCCTGCCAAGTCGATGGATCATGCAATTTGCTCCGCAACAAGACGAAGCCCTGAAAGCCGTTGCCAAATGGCTGAAGGAGGGCAAGGCCCCGATTTTTCGCCTGTTCGGCTATGCCGGCACGGGAAAGACCACGCTCGCGCGGCATTTCGCCGAGCATGTCGATGGCGAGGTGCTGTTTGCGGCGTTCACCGGCAAGGCGGCGCAGGTGTTGCGCACGCGCGGCGCCAGCAATGCGCGCACGCTGCATTCGCTGATCTACCGGCCGCGCGGCGAAGAGGCCGTCGAGGACGAAGAGACCGGCAAGACCTCGATCGCGCCGATGTTCACCATCAACCGCCAGAGCCCCGTCGCCAAGGCGGCGCTGATCATCGTCGATGAATGCTCGATGGTGGATGAGGCGCTAGGCAAGGATTTGATGAGCTTCGGCACGCCGATCCTGGTGCTCGGCGATCCCGGCCAGTTGCCGCCGGTCTCCGGTGGCGGTTTCTTCACCAACCAGGAACCCGACTATCTCTTGACCGATATCCACCGGCAGGCGCGTGACAACCCGATCATCGGGCTCGCCATGCAGGTGCGCGAGGGCAAGGAGATCATGTATGGCGATTATGGCGCGGCGCAGGTGATCTCTAAGAACGAGGTCAACCAGTCGCTGGTGCTCGATGCCGACCAGGTGCTCGTCGGCACCAACCGCACGCGGCGGCGCTACAATCAGCGGCTGCGCGAACTGAAAGGTTTCACCGCCGATTATCCGCAGACGGGCGACAAGCTGGTCTGCCTGCGCAACGATCCCGCCAAGGGGCTGCTCAACGGTTCGCTCTGGCAAGTGATGACGTCCTCGAAGGAGACGACGAAGCCGGGGATCAACCTGCTGATCCGTCCCGAAGACGACGATATCGATCGCGGGGCGGCGAAGATCAAGCTGCTGAAGCAGGCCTTCGAGGATGTCGAGGGCGAGATTCCCTGGAATACCCGCAAGCGCTATGACGAGTTCGATTTCGGCTATGCGCTGACCGTGCACAAGGCGCAGGGTTCACAGTGGAACAATGTCGTGCTGTTCGATGAAAGCTGGGCGTTTCGCGATACGAGGGAGCGCTGGCTCTATACGGCGATCACGCGCGCGGCCGAAACGCTGACGATCGTCCGCTGAATATTTAAATCTGCACGATGCCGAGCAGGACCGCCTTGGCGATCGCCTGAAAGCGGTTGTTGGTGTCGAGCTTTCTTATAATCGCGGCCTCGATCGATTTTGCGTCTTCCTCCTTGAGATCGAGAGTGCGGGCGATGCGTTGCGTCGATAGTCCTTCGGTCATCAGCACGAGGCAGCGATATTCCTGTTCGGTCAGCGAGCGCTCATGCTGGTTGTCGTTGAGCGGCGGCTCGTCGCCGGGGGCGGTGTTTTCCAGCAGTTCGGTGACCTGCTGAAGCTGGCGGTGCAGCGTCGACATTTCGGCCGTCAGTTCGCGCTTTCGTGAGACAAGCGCGGCGGCGAAGACGGCGTCGGCATCCTGCTGCGAGGTGGATCTGCAGAGATCGGCCATCAGTTCCTGAATGACGGCCACCGGCATGCCCGCTTCGCGGCAGACGTTTATCACCGCCATGCGCCTGATGTCGGCGTGCTCGTAGACGCGCATCAGCCCGATGCGGCTCGAGGCGATCAGCCCTTTCTCCTCATAGAAATGCAGGGTTCGGTGGGTGACGCCGAAGGCGTTGGCCATATCGGCAATCGCGACCTTGCCGCCGGGCAGGCTTGCCGGGCGTGCGACGCGCGGCAGGAACCTGAAATCCGGAGGCGCCTGGGGCGGAGCGTTTGGTCTGGCAGCCTGCTTATGTCGTTCGGACATGAGCCCTCCTGTTCTACGCATGATCAAGTGCGCGCATGACACGGATACGGGCGCGGTCGAGCGGTTTTGACGATGCATTCCCGGTCGGCATGCAAAGCAACGGATCCTCGATCTGGTGATCCATTGCGATCAGACTATGCGTTAAACGACTGATTTGTTATCCTTAAAAATAGTCACTTGTAAATAATAGTCGAATGTACATTCGGCTGCACTGCAACTTCTGAACGAATCATCAGGCGCGTTTCTGTCCCAGATGCTTAATCGTTTTTCTGATACGTCTTGCCCTTGGCGTTACTTTGCTTGCGGCGATGTGGCGGCGGCGGACCACCAATCAGAAATTCACATGCAATCATGCACGAATCTCGTTGGCCGCGACGGTGTCCTTGGCTTAAAAGCGGGGCAGCTTCTTTCATTGAATGGAAACTCGCCATGCCCACCACGCTTTCCGTCAATCTCAACGCCATCGCCATGCTTCGCAATCGTCGCGACTTGCCCTGGCCAAGCGTCGAGGCGCTGGGGCGCATCGCGCTCAAATCGGGCGCGAGCGGGCTGACGGTTCATCCGCGCCCCGACGAACGGCACATCCGCTTTTCCGATCTCCCTGTCATCCGCAACCTAATCGACGATGAATTTCCGGAAGCGGAGTTCAACATCGAGGGCTATCCGACGGACGAGTTCCTCGAGCTCTGCGTAAAGGCGGCGCCCGAGCAGGTGACGCTGGTGCCGGATCATCCCTCGCAGGCGACGTCCGATCACGGCTGGGACTTCCGCAAGGATCGCGCATTGCTGACGGATGTAATCGCGCGGCTGAAGAAGATAGGCACGCGCGTATCGCTGTTTGCCGATGGGGACGGGGACGAGGAAGCGGTGGCGATTGCCAAGGCGGTGGGCGCCGATCGGATCGAGCTCTACACCGGTCCATACGGCGGCTGTTACGATGCGCCGGAGCGGGTCGGGCCGATCCTCGAGGCGCTCGGCAAGACGGCGGATGCGGCGCTGGCGATCGGGCTTGGCGTCAATGCCGGGCATGACCTCACCGTTGCCAATCTGCCGCCGCTGGTGAAGCGGCTTCCGAAGCTTGCGGAAGTCTCGATCGGCCACGGGCTGACGGCAGATGCGCTGGAGTTCGGCATGGCGGAGACCGTGCGCCGCTTCTGCCGCGCCTGCGGCCAGAAGATCTAAATCCAGTTTGGCCAAACAAAAACCCGCCCCGGTGGTGCGGAGCGGGTTGTGGCTTCAGGGAACGCGCTGTCAGGCGACGAGCGCTGCCTTGTTGGCCACGAAGTAATCCTTCAGCGACTGCGGCTGCTTGCCGGTCAGTTTGGTGAAGTCCTCGGTCACGTGATCGAAATTGCCGGCGCGGATATTGGCGTCGGCCGAAACCAGCATGTCAGCGACAAAATCAGGAAGACCGGCGCCGAGCAGGCCCTGGCGCAGCTGGTCGTCGGTCACCTTCACGGCGGCGAGCGGCTTGCCGGCGGCTTGCGAGATGGCGGCGGCGATCTCATCGGCGGAAAGCGACTGCGCGCCGGTCAGCGTGTAGGTGGCGCTGTCCTTGGTGCCCGATGCGAGGGCTGCGGCTGCGCCAAGCGCGCAATCGTCACGCGAAATGTTCGGGACCTTGCCGTCGCCCGATGCCGTGTACCAGCTGCCGCCCTGCAGATTGTGCGGCATGGAGTGCATGTAATTGTCGAGATACCAGGCGTTGCGGATGATCGTGTAGGGCAGGCCGCTTGCCTTGACGGCGTTTTCTGTGCCGAGATGATCCGGCGCGAAGGTGACGAGCGACTTGTCGGGCGATGGCATCGACGTGTAGGCGATGTGCTTGACGCCGGCCTTGACGGCGGCGGCGACGGCTGTCGTGTGCTGCTTCAGGCGCTGGCCGGGAACGGCGAGCGCGTCGGTGCTGATGATGAGCACGCGGTCTGCGCCCTTGAAGGCGGCTTCCAGCGAGGCGGCATCATCGAAATCGGCCCTGCGGGTCTGGACGCCCTTGGCGGCAAGGTCGGCCAGCTTGGAGGTGTCGCGGCTGGCGGCGATCAGGTTGGCCGCGGGAACCTTGTAGGTCTCGAGCAGGTGATGGATGACGCGCTGGCCAAGCTGTCCGGCGGCACCGGTGATGAGGATCGTTTCGCTCATGTCTGTAAACCTCTAGGTTCGATTGCTGGTCTCGAAAAGAGACTAGGGCTAAAATAGGGATTGACCGACAACTGTAAAGAAGGCAGTTTTTGCGCCGTAAGTTACCAAAAGGGAACCAGCAGAATGGCCGGCACTGTCGTCAACCTGAAGAGCAAGGCCGAGCCGCGCGTGCGGAACGAGGTCGATCTCTCCAAGCTCGATTTCAACAATTGCCCGGTGCGGGACATGATGCAGCAGATCGGCGGCAAGTGGTCGACACTGATGCTGGAGGCGCTGTCGCAGCAGCCTTATCGTTTCGGCGAACTTCGCCGGATGATCCCGGATATCTCACAGCGGATGCTGACGCAGACGCTGCGCGACCTGCAGCGCGACGGCTATATCGAGCGCGAGGTTTTTCCGACCAAGCCGCCGAGCGTCGAATACCGGATGACGGATCTCGGAAACTCGCTCTACCAGACGCTGGCACTGCTTTTGAACTGGGCGGAGAACAACCATGAGGCCGTTCGCTCCGCCCGGGTCAAGTTCGACGCATCGGGTGCGTGACGCTTGCGTGGCTTGCGGCGCTGAGTGAAGAGTCACGCCGTTCCCGATACTGATCAGCGCTTCCGCAGCCCTTCGGTGAGGAACAGCAGGAAGGCGAGGCTGGGGAAGCAGAGGCCGATCCAGGCAGTCAGCGTCCAGCCGCCGGTGGCGAATGCCCAGCCGCCGATGGCGGAGCCGAGCGCACCGCCGGCGAAGAAGGTTGCCATGAAGAGGCCGTTGAGGCGGCTGCGGTGCTCCGGGCTGATCGCGTAGATCGCCCTCTGGCCGACGACGAGATTGGTCGTTACCCCGAAATCCAAAATGATCGCGGCCGCTGTCAGCAGGGTCAGCGCGAGCGCCGAGCCGTCGGTCGCAAAATGGCTGATCAGGAAGGCGGTGATGCCGCAGAGCATGGCGATGGTCGAGGCGATCTTGGTGAGGCCGCGGTCGGCGAGGCGGCCGGCGATCGGCGAGGCGATGGCGCCGGCGGCACCGGCAAGCGCGAAGAACGCGATGCCGTTCTGCGTCAGGCCGAAGGCGGGGCTTGCGAGCAGGAGCGGCGTCGTCGTCCAGAACAGGCTGAAGGCGCCGAACATGCCGGCCTGATAGAGCGCGCGGCGCTGCAGAACGCGGGAATGCAGGGCGAGATGCGCCATGGAGGCGAGCAGCGCGCCGTAGCTCAGCCGGGTGTGCGGGGTGCGGACCGGCAGCTGGACGCGCAGGATGGCGGCAAGCAGGATCATGACGACGGCCGACGCGTAATAGACGACATGCCAGGAGGTGGCTTCCGCAAGGAAGCTTGCGACCGGGCGGGCGAGCATGATGCCGCAGAGCAGGCCGCTCATGACATTGCCGACGACGCGGCCGCGCGAGGCATCGGGTGCCATGTTGGCGGCGAAGGGGACGAGGACCTGAACGGCGACCGAGCCCAGGCCGATACAGAGCGAGGCGGTCAGGAACATCGTCGGCGTCGTCGACAGTGCGGCGCCGATCAGCGACACGGCCGAGGCGGCGACCAGGGTCAGCACCAGCTTGCGGTTTTCCATGAGATCGCCCAGCGGCACGATCAAAAGCAGGCCGAGGCCATAGCCGATCTGCGTCAGCGTGACGATCAGGCCGGTGGCCGCCGGGCTGAAGCCGAGCGCCGCGCTGATTGGGCCGGCCAGCGGCTGGCCATAATAGAGATTGGCGGCCACGAGCCCGCAGGCGGCGGCGAAAAGAAATGTCATCAAAGGCGAGATCGTTGGCGCGGCAACGGTCTCCGGTGTGGTGGACGAAAGGCTCATGCTGGGCTCCGGTGGGGCAAACGGATAGTACGGGTGGTCGAGCGCGGTTTTGCGCGCTCGTGGGAAAACGATCAGGTCAGAAGCTTCATCGCCTCGCGGGCGACGGCGTCCATATCGGGCGCGGTGCGGCCGGTCTTGCCGACGATGCGCATGCCGGCGGTCAGGCAAAGCAGGGTGCGCGCGGTGGCTTCGACATCGAGCGTGGCTGAAATGGAGCCATCGCTTTGGCCGAGCCGGATGAGTTCGACAAGGTGCGCCTCGTTGGCGTCGAAGGCGTCCGAGACACGTTGCGCGGCCTCCTCATCGAAGATCGCGAGCTCGTTGGCGCTGCCGACCACGAGGCATCCTCGCGTACCTGATGTGCCATGTGAAGACGATGCGTAGGAGCTCAGAAGCTCGCGGACCTTGTCGCGGCCGGTGGCGGCTTCTTGAAGGCGGGCGTCGAGCAGGGCGCGGCGGATTCGTCGATAGCGGTCGAAGGCGGCGAGGAAGATGCCGCGCTTGTCCTTGAATGCCTTGTAGACGCTGCCCGAGGTCAGCTGCATCGCCTCGGTCAGCTCGCTGATCGAGGCGGCGTGATAGCCGCGTTCGGAAAAGACGTCGAGCGCCTTGCCAAGCGCTGCGTCCATATCGAATTCACGCGGGCGTCCGCGCGCTCGGCCGGTGTCGATGAGTGCGTGTGTGGTCATGGATCGACTGATTAGGAAATGATCGTTTCCAAATCAAGCCGAAAACTTGTGGTTTCGCAATTTAGTCTAAAGATCGAGAACCCAGGTCTGCCCGTTGAGTTCGGGGCCGAACATGCGGTGCTTCTCCTCGGATACGAGCTGAAAGCCAGCCTTCACATAGATGGTGCGCGCGGTAGACAGGATATCGTTGGTCCAGAGCGAGATCTGCCGGTAGCCCTTGGCTCTGGCGAAGCGGATGCATTCGTCGACCAATGTCTTTCCAAGGCCGAGCCCGCGCGCCGATTTGTCGATGTAGAGGAGCCGCAGCTTGGCGATGCCGTCGCCGCCGTTGGTCATCAGGACGGAGCCGATGTTGACGCCGCCACGCTCGGCGATCCAGCCGTATTCCATGGCCGGATCGAAATTGGTGAGGAAACGGCCCGCGACTTCGGCAATGAGGCCCTCGAAGCGCATGTCCCAGCCATATTCCTCGCTATAGAACTTTGCCTGGCTCTCCACGATCCAGCCGATATCGCCGGAGCGGTGCGGACGGATGACCAGAGGCGGCAGCGTCGCTTCGGGATCCAGCAGGGACCGGATCGTCTTCATCGCCGCGACGACATTCTGCGGTTCGCCTGCCGCCAGTTTGTCGAAGCGTCCGGCGATCTGGGCGTTGGAGCGTCTCACGAGGTCCTGGAATTGTTGACGTCCCTGGTCGGTGACAGAGATGATCTGGCTTCGCCGATCGTCGGGATCGGGCGTTGTCTCCATCAAGCCTTCGGCCTTGAAACGCTTCAGGATGCGGCTGAGATAGGCCGGGTCCAGGTGAAGGTCGCGGACCAGCGCCACGGCGCTGACGCGTTCCTGCGAGCCGACTTCGAAGAGCACGCGGGCGTCTGTCAGCGTGAATTGTGTGTCGAGATAGGCCTTGTTCAGGACTCCCAGGAAGTTGGTGTAGAAGCGATTGAAGTCGCGGGCGGCGTCGATAAGGGCGGAATCGGACATGGATCAGGTCTCCTGTTGAGAGACCCTGTCCTTCAATTGATTGACTGAGTCAACTAAATTGTGGCGGCTAGACTATCGACTTAGTTTTGGCCCTGGCCCGCGCGCTGATTGGTCGCAGGCTCGCCAACGCAGGTTAGCTATGCTGAAACGGTGGTTGATACGGGGGTATGTTAGATGACATTGGTCAATTCTTATGCAAACTACCAAAAGGGTAACCTATGGCTGATCATCACGTCGTCGTTGTTGGAGGAGGCTTCGGAGGGCTGCAACTCGTAAACGACCTTAAAGGCGCTGGTGTCCGCATTACGCTCGTCGATCGGCGCAATCACCATCTGTTCCAGCCCCTGCTATACCAAGTCGCCACAACGATTTTGTCGACCTCAGAGATCGCCTGGCCGATCCGCCATCTCTATAGCGACCGCCCCGAAGTGACGACGCTGCTGGGCGATGTCTCGGGCGTCGATACCGGCACGAAGTCGGTCACGCTGCGCGACGGCAACGTCCTGAAATACGATACGCTGGTGCTCGCCACGGGTGCGACCCATGCATATTTCGGGCGCGACGACTGGGCGCCGGTGGCGCAGGGCCTGAAGACGCTCGAGGATGCGACGACGATCCGCCGCCGCGTGCTCCTGGCCTTCGAACGGGCCGAGACCGCACGCGATCCGGCCGAGCGCGATGCATGCCTGACGTTCATCATCATCGGCGCCGGCCCGACCGGTGTGGAGCTTGCCGGCATCATCGCCGAACTGGCGCACAAGACGCTGCCGCGAGAGTTCCGCAACATCGATACGCGCAAGGCCAAGGTCATCCTCGTGGAAGCCGGGCCGCGCGTCCTGCCGACCTTCGTGCCCGAACTGTCCGAATATGCCTTGAAGGCGCTCAACGATCTTGGCGTCGAAGTGCGGCTTGGAAAGCCGGTCACCGAGTGCACGGCCGAGGGTGTGCAGATCGGCGAGGAGTTCATCCCGAGCCGGACGATCAGCTGGGCCGCCGGTGTTCAGGCGTCGCCGGCCGCGAAGTGGCTGGGCATCCCGGCGGACCGCGCCGGCCGCGCGATCGTCGAGAAGGATCTGACGGCACCGGGGCTGCCCGAGGTCTTCGTCATCGGTGACACCGCTTCGGTGACGCAGGAGAGCGGCGCGCCGGTGCCGGGTGTCGCACCCGCCGCCAAGCAGCAGGGCGCCTTTGTCGCCAAGGTCATTCACGCACGGATGAAGGGCAAGACGCCGCCGGCCTTCAAGTACAAGCACCAGGGCAGCCTGGCGACGATCGGCCGGAGTGCCGCGATTGCAGATTTCGGCAGGATCAAGCTCAAGGGCGGACTTGCCTGGTGGATCTGGGGTATCGCCCACATCTACTTCCTGATCGGCACGCGTTCGCGCTTTTCGGTCGCCTGGAGCTGGCTGTGGATCTTCCTCAGCGGCCAGCACAGCGCCCGCCTGATCACGCAGCGCGAGACAATCGCCGACGAGAAGTAAGCCTCGTCGGACTATCGCGACGACCAATCCAAAGCCTCCGGTGCGAACCGGGGGCTTTTCTGTTTCTGGTGTATGCAACGAAAAAGCCCCCGTCGGATGACAGGGGCTTCGGTTTTCGACTGATGGAGCGGGCGAGCCCGCTATCCGTTCGATCAGGCCGCCAGCGAGGCGATGTCGATGACGAAGCGGTAGCGAACGTCGCTCTTCAGGACGCGTTCGTAGGCTTCGTTGACGTCCTGGATGTTGATCTTCTCGATTTCCGAGACGATGTTGTGCTTGCCGCAGAAATCCAGCATTTCCTGGGTTTCCTTGATCGAGCCGATCATCGAGCCGGACAGGCTCTTGCGGCCTGGGATCAGCGAGAAGGCGTGAACCGGGATGGCATGCTCCGGCGCGCCGACGATGACCATCGAGCCGTCAACCTTCAGCAGGTTCAGATAGGCGTTCCAGTCGATGGCGACGCCTGCCGTGCAGATGATCAGGTCGAAGGTGCCGGCGAGCTTTTCGAAGGTCGATGCGTCCGAGGTCGCATAGTATTCCTTGGCGCCGAGGCGCAGGCCGTCTTCCTTCTTCGAAAGCGTCTGCGAGAGAACGGTGATGTCGGCACCCATGGCCGCACCGATCTTCACGCCCATGTGGCCGAGGCCGCCCATGCCGACGATCGCGACCTTCTTGCCGGGACCGGCCTTCCAGTGTGCGAGCGGCGAGTAGAGCGTGATGCCGGCGCACAGCAGCGGTGCGGAAGCGTCGAGCGGCAGGTTATCCGGGATCGACAGGACGTAGCCTTCCTTGACGACGATCGAGTCGGAATAACCGCCCTGGGTTGCCGTCTTGCCGTCGGCTTCGACGCTGTTGTAGGTCTGGACGAGGCCCGGCATGTAGTGCTCGTTGTCGACGTCGCGGGTGGCGCAACCGACGCAGCTGTCAACGAAGCAGCCAACGCCGACGCGGTCGCCGACCTTGAACTTGGTGACATTGGCGCCAACGGCCGAAACGATGCCGGCGATCTCGTGGCCCGGTACGATCGGGTAAACGGCATTCTGCCATTCGTTGCGAACGGTGTGAATGTCGGAGTGGCAGATGCCTGCAAACTTGATGTCGATGACGACGTCGTCCGCGTTCGGTTCCCGACGCTCGAAGGTGAACGGCGTCAGCGGCTTGGAGGCGTCTGTAGCAGCATAGCCTTTTGCGATAGCCATGGGAAAACTCCATATATTTAGAGGGGTGGTTCGGACCGGGGCATTTATGCCGCAACGCAGTAAGAAGCGTTAGAGCGATCCTCTCTCGTTTTTGCACGATCCTGCAAAAGTCGCTTGGCCTGCAAAACTCAGCCGACCTGCAAAAGTCGCCGGGCGATCTATTTGCGAAGCGGCAATTCCATTCTACATAAGCCTCCAATACGGCGACGAGGCCGTTCCCACCGGAAAGTGCGACTGATGAGCTTGCTGTTTAACCGCTACCAGGAGATCGCGTCGATCGCGGGCCGTTTCGCGCTTGCCGAAGGCGAGGTGCAGACGGGGATCGACGGGCTCGGGATCAGCCGCCGCACCACACCGAGCGCGCCTTGCCACAGCAGCTATCGGCCATGTTTCGCCATGGTCATCCAAGGGGCGAAAAGCCTGCAGCTGGGCGGGGATACCATCAACTACGGAGCGGGCGATTATCTTCTGACTTCGGTCGATCTGCCGGTCACGTGGCGGGTGGTGGAGGCGAGCGCCGAGGTGCCGCATCTTTGCATCACGCTTGCGATCAATAGCGAGAAACTTCTGCATCTGCTCAGCCGCTCGACGATACAGCGCAGCGCGACACCTCCATCCGGCCAGCGCGGCATCGTCGTCAATGCCGCGACGCCGGAGCTTCTCGATGCGGCCGTGCGGCTCCTGCGCTTGCTTGATAGTCCGGCGGATATCGCGGCGATGGCGCCGCTGATCGAGCAGGAAATCCTCTATCGCATTCTCACGGGACCTGCGGGCGACCAGCTGATCGATATCGCCATGGCCGACAGTCAGGGCAACCGGATCGCTCGCGCGATCGCCTGGCTGCGCGAGAATTTCGCGCGGACGCTGCGCATCGAGGAACTGGCCGAGCACGTCAACATGAGCGTCTCGTCGTTCCATCATCACTTCAAGTCGATCACGGCGATGACGCCGGTGCAGTATCAGAAGCAGATCCGGCTGCACGAAGCGCGGCGTCTTATGCTGATCGAGCGGCTGGACGCCGGCACCGCCGGGCACCGCGTCGGATATCAGAGCCCGTCACAGTTCAGCCGCGAATATAGCCGTCTATACGGGATGTCGCCGGCGCGCGATGTGGATGCCGTGCTGAACGCTGCCGAATAAACAAGCGCGGCACGCCGAAAATTTATGCTTCTGCATTTTGCGGGCTCTTGACGAGAGATTGCTTCTGGGCGATAAGCGCTCACGAACCGTACCGTACGGTACTTATCGGGAGCGAATGCCGTGTCTGTCGAAAACTTGGAGCCCAGCGAATTCTCGCCGCGCCAGAACGCCGTTCTGGAGCAGGCGCTGCGGTTGCTCGTCGATGGCGGCGAAAAGGCGCTGACGACGTCGGGCGTCGCGCGCGCGGCCAATTGCTCCAAGGAAAGCCTCTACAAGTGGTTCGGTGACCGCGACGGCCTGCTGTCGGCGATGATCGCCTACCAGGCGAGCAAGGTGCGCACCTTCGAGCGCAACGGCGAGCGGCTGACATCGGCCAGCCTGCATGACCATCTCGTGATTTTCTCGCGTGATCTGCTGGAGGTTCTGGCGGGTGACGTGTCGCTGGCGCTGAACCGGCTGGCGATCGGCCAGTCGCCGCGCGACGGCTCGAAGCTCGGCAAGCTCTTGCTCGAGCGCGGCCGCCGGCAGATCGACCGCCGCGCAATGGGGCTCATCGATTCCGGCAAGAGGGCAGGGCTTCTGCGCTTCAACGATGCCGACGAAGCCTATCACACACTTTACGGCCTGATCGTTTCCGACCTGCATGTGCGCATGCTGCTTGGAGACACCACGGGCGTTACGGATACCGCGCGCCAGGCGGAAAAGGCGGTGACCGCCTTCCTCCGGCTCTACGGGACGGAGAAGGCGCTGGCCGACATGCCGGCCGTCGTCTGACGACAGATTTACCGAATACTGACAGTCTACAAGACAAGCAAAGGGAAGGACAATTCAAATGCGCGTCTATTACGATCGTGATGCAGACCTCAACCTCATCAAGTCCAAGAACGTCGTCATCGTCGGCTACGGCTCCCAGGGTCGCGCCCACGCGCTGAACCTGAAGGACAGCGGTGCTGCCAACGTCGCCATCGCGCTGAAGGCCGGTTCGCCGACCATCAAGAAGGCAGAAGCCGACGGCTTCAAGGTCATGACCGTTGCCGACGCCGCCAAGTGGGGCGACCTGATCATGATGGCGACGCCTGACGAACTGCAGGCCGACATCTACAAGGCCGACATCGCCGGCAACATCCGCGACGGCGCTGCCATCGCATTCGCACACGGCCTCAACGTTCACTTCGGCCTGATCGAGCCGAAGGCTTCGCTCGACGTCGTCATGATCGCACCGAAGGGCCCGGGCCACACGGTTCGCGGCGAATACCAGAAGGGCGGCGGCGTTCCTTGCCTCGTTGCCGTTCACCAGAACGCTTCGGGCAACGCTCTTGAACTCGCTCTCTCCTACGCCTGCGGCGTCGGCGGCGGCCGTTCGGGCATCATCGAAACCAACTTCCGCGAAGAGTGCGAAACCGACCTTTTCGGCGAACAGGTCGTTCTGTGCGGCGGTCTCGTCGAGCTGATCCGCGCCGGCTTCGAAACGCTGACGGAAGCTGGCTACGCGCCTGAAATGGCCTACTTCGAGTGCCTGCACGAAGTGAAGCTCATCGTCGACCTGATCTATGAAGGCGGTATCGCCAACATGAACTACTCGATCTCGAACACCGCTGAGTGGGGCGAATACGTCACCGGTCCGCGCATCATCACCGAAGAGACCAAGGCCGAGATGAAGCGTGTCCTCAAGGACATCCAGACCGGCAAGTTCACCTCGGACTGGATGCAGGAATACCGTGCCGGCGCTGCCCGCTTCAAGGGTATCCGCCGCGTCAACGACGAGCATCCGATCGAAGAAGTCGGCGCCAAGCTGCGCGGCATGATGCCTTGGATCGGCAAGAACAAGCTGGTCGACAAGGCTGTCAACTAATCGATGGCAACAGGCTGGCCGACGTCTTGGCCAGCCCCATCTGCTGAAAATGAGAGGCCGGTGCGAAAGCGCCGGCCTTTTACTTTTGGGCGCGCATCGACAGCCAGCGTGTCGGCTTGCCGTCGTAGCCGCTGCCGTCTCCCTCGCTGATGACGACGCTGTGCCAGCCGGCTGAGCTCAACAGATCGGACAGAAGTTCGGCGGACAGGTAGTTGTAATAGCGGCCGAAGCCGTCGTGTCCCTCGTCGTTGCCCGCCTTGAAGGTGGCGTGGAAGTGACCGCCGGGCTTCAGTGCGCGCAGGATACGGGCGAAGACATCGGCGAGCTGCGCGCGCGGCACATGCAGGAGGCTCGCCTCGGCCCAGACGCCGTCAAAGGCCTCGTCCTCGTCCAGTTCCTCGAAGCGCATGATTTCGACCGGGCGACCGAGCAGGGTTTCGGCCTCGCTTGCAAGCTCCGCGGAGCCGTCTGTCGGGGTAACGTCGAAGCCCTTGGAGAGCATGTAGGCGCTGTCATGGCCGGCGCCGCAGCCAAGTTCCAGAACGGCTGCACCCGGCTCCAGTTTCGAGAGAAAGGCATCGAGACGGCGGATCGGCAGCGTTCTCTCACGCGCGGCATAGGTCGCGGCGTTGTCTCTGTAGAAGGATGAGGTCGGTTCGTCGGACATGATGCCTTGCCTCGTCAGATGGGAGGCAAAGCATATTGCAAAACGTATATATAAAACGTTGCGACGCGCCACGCACGGCCGGACGCTCCGTCCTAGTTCGAAGCGTCACACCGATCTGCGGCCATTCACGGCATGATACAGCCACAGCACGACGACCGCGCCGATGACGGCGACGACGAGGCTGTAGATGTTGAAGCCGGTGACGCCGGAGGCGCCGAAGAAGGTGAAGATGACGCCGCCGACGATGGCGCCGACGATCCCCAGCACGATGTCCATCAGAATGCCTGAGCCGGTCTTGTTGACGATCTTGCTGCCGATGAAGCCGGCGATCAGTCCGAGAATAATCCACCCGATGACAGACATCTTGTTTTCCCCTCCTTGAATGGGCGGACAATCCGACCATCTTTCAGCATCAGCTAAAGTTGTCATGGCGGAATTCAAGGCTCTAGCGGGCCTCATGTTGTGTTTTTGCTCTTCGTTTCAAAACAACACCGAAGGAGAATGACATGGGATTGTTTGATGATGCCGTTCCCGGTGGGAACATCTCGAAGCCGATCATGATCGCGCTCGGCGCGCTTCTCGTCGGCAAGCTGCTTGGCGCCGGTGGCAAGAGCGAGCCGGAACAGCCACAGCAGCCGAACCAGCAAGCGGGCGGCGGCGGCGATTCTGGCGGATTGCTGGGCGATCTCGGAGGACTGGCGGGCAGCCTTGGTGGTCTCGGCGGATTGGGCGGATTGCTCGGCAAGCTGGCTGAGGCCGGGCAGGGGTCGGTGGCCGATTCCTGGGTAAAGCCCGGCCAGAACCAGCCCATCGCTCCCGGTAATCTGGAAAGCGCACTCGGCTCGCAGACGATCAGCGATCTGGCGCGCCAGGCGGGGATCAGCGAGCAGGAGCTGCTGACCCAGCTTTCCAAGGTTCTCCCTGGTGTCGTCGACAAGCTGACGCCGCAAGGGCAGATCCCAAGCCAGGCGCAGATCGCGGCACTTCTGCGCTCCTGATCATCAGACATGAAAAGGCCGGCAAAGGTGCAAACTTTGCCGGCCTTTCGTCGTGATCGGATCTATCCGGTGGCTTACGCCATGATGCGGCGAGTCCAGCCGCGCTGGTCGTTGGTGACGCCCTTCTGCAGGCCGACCAGTTCGTTGCGCAGTTCCGTCGTCAGCTTGCCGGTCTCACCGTTGCCGACCTTGAATTCGCCGCCTGCGTGGCGGACGAGGCCGATGCCGGCGAGCACGGCGGCGGTGCCGCAGGCGAAGGCTTCGACGAGCTTGCCGCTGGCCGCATCAGCCTGCCACTCCGCGAAGGAGTAGGGGCGCTGCTCGACCTTGAGGCCCTTTTCCTCGGCGAGAACGATGACCGAGGCGCGGGTGATGCCTGGGAGGATCGTGCCGCCGAGCGGCGGGGTGACGACGGTGCCGTCGTTCATCACGAAGAAGACGTTCATGCCGCCGAGTTCTTCGACCCAGCGATGCTCGGCCGCATCGAGGAACACGACCTGATCGCATTCCTTCTTGGCGGCCTCGGCCTGCGCGACGAGGCTGGCAGCATAGTTGCCGCCGCATTTCGCTGCACCCGTGCCGCCGGCGGCTGCGCGCGTGTATTCGGTCTCGACCCACAGCGATACAGCCTTGGCGCCGCCCTTGAAGTAGGCACCGACAGGCGAGGCGATGACGCAGAAGATATATTCCTGCGCCGGGCGAACGCCGAGGAAGGCCTCGTTGGCGAACATGAAGGGACGCAGATAAAGGCTGCCGTCACCCGACGGAATCCAGTTCTTGTCGATGCGGACGAGCTCTTCGACCGCCTTGAGGAAGAGCTCTTCGGGAACCGGCGGCATGGCCATGCGCTCGGCCGACTGGTTGAAGCGGCTGGCATTCTGTTCCGGCCGGAAGAGGAGGATGCGGCCATCCTCGGCCTTGTAGGCCTTCATGCCCTCGAAGATTTCCTGGGCGTAGTGCAGGACAGCACTTGCCGGATCGAGTTCCAGCGGGCGGCGCGGGGTGACCTTGGCATCGTGCCAGCCCTTGTCCGCGGTCCACTTCGCCAGCACCATGTGATCGGTGAAGACCTTTCCGAAGCCGGGTGTTTCGAGAGCCTTGATGCGGTCCGCGTCGGAGACCGGCGAGGTATGGAATTCGATCTTGATTTCGGGAGTATTCGACGACGCGGTCATTTCCTGGCACCTTCATAGCCTGTGGGATTTCGGCGGCGACACTACTGCCGCAGCGTGTGCTTTGCAAAGGCCGATTCGGCCTGTTTTCGGATTGAAATTGCGGAAAATTGTCATGGTAGCAAACAAATAGGTCAGCAATGTTGACTTATCATTTATTGCGTGGTCTTGTCCAGTAAAGACAAAAAATTTCGAGGAAACCCCATGCTGAATTGGGAAAACATCTTTGCAACCCGCTCGTCGCGCATGCGCGCTTCGGAAATCCGCGAACTCCTGAAGCTTCTCGACCAGCCCGACATCATTTCGTTCGCGGGCGGAATTCCCGATCCGGCGCTGTTTCCGGACAAGGAGTTCAAGCAGGCCTATTCTGATATCTTCGACAGCACGGCGGTCAACTCGGCGCTGCAATATTCGGTCAGCGAAGGCTACAAGCCGCTGCGCGAATGGCTGGTGGGCGAGATGGGCAAGCTCGGGATTGCCTGCGGCCTCGACAACGTCTTTATCGTGTCCGGCTCGCAGCAGGGGCTCGATTATCTCGGCAAGCTGTTCCTGTCGCCCAACGACACGGCGCTGGTGACGTGGCCGACCTATCTCGGCGCGCTGCAGGCATTCAATGCCTATGAGCCCGCCTATGACCAGCTGACGCCCAACGGAAACCGCACGCCGGCGTCCTACCAGGCGCAGGCGAAGGAAGCCGGTGGCAAGGTGAAGTTCGCCTATCTCTCCGCCGACTTCTCGAACCCGACCGGCGAGACCGTCGACCTTGAGGGCCGCCAGAAGCTGATCAAGCTCGCCGACGAGATGGACATCGCCATCATCGAGGACGCTGCCTATCAGTCGTTGCGCTATGACGGCGAGGCGATCGCGCCGATCCTGTCGCTCGAGATTGCTGAGAAGGGCGATATCGACAAGACCAGGACGATCTATTGCGGATCCTTCTCCAAGACGCTGGCGCCCGGCCTGCGCGTCGGCTTCATCGTCGCCAACGCCCCTGTCATCCGCAAGCTGGTGCTGATGAAGCAGGCGGCCGATCTGCATTCCTCGACGATCAACCAGATCGCCATCGCCGAGGTCGCCCGCAAGGGCTTCGACGCGCAGGTCGCCAAGATCAAGGCCGCCTACAGCAAGCGTCGCGACGCGATGCTGGCTGCGCTTGCAAAGCATATGCCTGCGGGCGTGAGCTGGACGAAGCCGGAGGGCGGCATGTTCGTCTGGGTGACGCTGCCCAAGGGCATGGACGGAGCGAAGCTGCTCGCGAAATCGATCGAGACCGTCAAGGTCGCCTTCGTGCCGGGCCGCGCCTTCTTTGCCGATGGTTCGGGCGAGAACACCTTGCGCATGAGCTTCTCGTCGAGCAACGAAGAGAAGATCGAGGAAGGCATCGCGCGGCTCGGAAAGCTGATCGCGGGCGAGATCGGCGGCCACTGAGCCGCCGACCGTTTCGGTTTTATTGATCGAGGTGTGGGCCGAGCAGGGATAGATCGGCCTCGCCAAGCCTGTCGCTAGCGGTGTTGCGCTGGTGCCAGTAGGGATAGAGCAACTGCGGCAGGCTGACATCGTCGAGCCGCTTGCGCTCTTCCGCCGACAGCTTCAGGTCGGCCGCCGCCAGATTGTCCTTGAACTGCGCTTCCGTGCGTCCACCGATGATGACCGACGTCACCGCCTGGCGACCAAGCAGCCAGGCGAGCGCCACCTGGGCCGCCGAGACGTTGCGGCTTTCAGCGACCGACACCAGCGTTTCCACGATATTCCAGAGGCGGTCCTCATCGCGGATCGGCGGCTCGGTCCAGCCGGCGAACTGGCGGGTGCCTTCGGGGGCGGCCTGGTTGCGGCGGTGCTTGCCCGACAGAAGACCGCCGGCGAGCGGGCTCCAGACGAGCACGCCCAGCCCCTGGTCGAGGCTGATCGGCAGCAGCTCGAATTCGGCATCGCGGGCTTCCAGCGTGTAGTGGATCTGCTGGCTGACGAAGCGCTCGCGGTGCTCGCGCTCGCTGATCCCCAGCGCCTTCATGATGTGCCAGCCGGAGAAATTGGAGCAGCCGACGTAGCGGACCTTGCCCTGCTTCACGAGCGTATCGAGCGCCTCCAGCGTCTCCTCAAGCGGCGTCTGGCCGTCCCATTCGTGCACCTGGTAGAGGTCAATGACATCGGTCTTCATGCGCTTGAGGCTGGCTTCGCAGGCGCTGATCAGGTGGTAACGCGAATTGCCGGCGTCGTTCGGGCCTTCGCCCATCGGGAAGCGGGCCTTGGTGGCGATCAGCGTGCCGTTCTTCCTGACGCCGCCGAGGATTTCACCGATGATCTCCTCGGATGCACCGGCCGAATAGACGTCGGCCGTGTCGATCAAGTTGACGCCGGCGTCGATGCACATGTCGACGAGGCGACGGGCTTCCGAAACGCCGAGGTCGCCCACGGTCTTTGCCCAGCCCTTACCGCCGAAGGTCATGGTGCCCATGGTGAGGGTCGAAACTCTGAGGCCCGAACGGCCCAATTGACGATATTCCATAAGACTTCCTCCTGTCCCGAAATCGAAAATGAAAACGCGGGCTAGAAGATAGGGGTGAGGGGAACGGGTCAAGGGGCGGACGGTGCGGTGATCGGTGAATAGCAGCTGTCACAATCGTGTTAATCCAGATGTCTAATGAACGGCCTTCCATCACCGAGGGCATTATCCATGAAGATCATCGTTTCCGCCGCAGCCCTTCTCGCTGCAAGCCTGTTTGCCATTCCCGCATCCGCCGAAAACCTGGTGCTCTACACCAGCCAGCCGAACGAGGATGCGCAGGCAACCGTCGATGGCTTCATGGCCGCCAACCCCGACATCAAGGTCGACTGGGTGCGCGACGGCACGCCGAAGATCATGGCCAAGCTGCAGGCCGAGATCGAGGCCGGCAATCCTGTTGCCGACGTTCTCCTGATCGCCGACACCGTGACGCTGGAGCGCCTCAAGGAAGCCGGCAAGCTGATGGCCTACAAGTCGCCTGAGGCTGCCAACTACGACGCCTCGCTTTTTGACGCCGACGGCTACTACTATTCGACCAAGCTGATCACGACAGGCATCATCTACAACACGTCCGCTTCGCTGAAGCCGACGAGCTGGAAGGACCTGACGAAGCCGGAAGCCAAGGGCCTCGTCACCATGCCGAGCCCGCTGACCTCGGGTGCTGCCCTCATCCACGCGCAGACGCTTGCCGGCGTCGATGGCCTCGGTTGGGACTTCTACAAGGATCTGGCTGCAAACGGCGCAACCGCTGCCGGCGGTAACGGCGGCATCCTCAAGGCCGTCGCTTCGGGCGAGAAGGCTTACGGCATGATCGTCGACTACATGCCGATCCGCGAAAAGGCCAAGGGCGCACCTGTCGAGTTCGTCTTCCCGACGGAAGGTGTTTCCGCTGTGACCGAGCCGGTCGGCATCCTCGCCAGCGCCAAGAACGCCGACGCCGCCAAGAAGTTCGTCGATTACGTGCTCTCCGAAAAGGGCCAGGAAGGCTTCGTCAAGCTCGGCTATATTCCTGCTCGCAACGGCATGAAGCTTCCGGAGGGTTTCCCGGCACGTGACACGATCAAGGTGCTGCCGATCAACGCTGCCGCCGCGCTGAAGAACACCGATGCCGACCTGAAGACCTTCTCGGGCATCTACGGCTCGAACTGATCTCATCTCGATGTACGGATATGTGCGTCCCGGAAACAGCCAGCCCGTCTGGCTGTTTCCTTTTATCGTTCTGATCGTTCTCATTCTCAGCGTGCTGCCGCTTGCGCGGCTGGCGATGACGGGTGTTGCAGCGCTCGCTAATGGCGGCGCGATCGCGGTTCTGTCCGATCCTGCGCTCTGGTCGGCGACCTATTACACGCTGGTCACGGCCGTCTTCGGCACGGTCATTTCGCTTGCGATCGGCTGCGCCTTCGCCTTCCTGCTGACGCTCACCGATATCAGGGCCAAGGGGCTGATCAGCTTCCTCTTCGTGCTGCCGATGATGATCCCGCCGCAGGTGACGGCACTAGCCTGGGTGCAGATGTCGGGGCCGTCGAGCCCGCTTCTGAAGGCGCTGCATATCGCGCCGCCGCTGGGCTCGCCGCAGCCGCTCTATTCGATCGGCGGCATTGCCCTGCTTTATGGCGTGCAGCATGCGCCGCTGGTCTATCTGGCGCTGCGGGCGAGCCTGATGTCGCTGCCGCGCGATGGGGTCGAGGCGGCTCGTCTTTCGGGGGCCTCGAGCTTCCGGGTGTTTCGCGACATCATCCTGCCGCTGTCGCTGCCCGGGATCATCGCTGGAGCGGCTATCTCCTTCGTTTCCTGCACCGGCAATTTCGGCATTCCCGCCATTCTCGGCATTCCGGCCTCGATCTACACGCTGCCGACGCTGATCTTCACAAAGTTCTCGGCCTTCACCAGCCGCACCTTCGGCGACGTGGCGCTGCTCTCGGCGATCATCGCGATCATCTCGGTGGCGGGGCTCGCCATTCAGGACCGGGCGCTGCGCGGGCGAGACTATCGCGTGCTCGGTCTCGCGGGCGCGACCGCCACTTTCGAGCTCGGATACTGGAAGCTGCTGTTCGCTCCGGTGCTCTGGATCGTCATCTTCTTCATGCTCGCCGCCCCTTTCTTCGCGCTGCTCGCGGGCGCGCTGGTGCCGGCCTATGGTGTGCCGCTGACCTTCAAGACGATGACCTTCCACGCCTTCTCCGAGATCCTGTTCAAACAGGCGGTGACGCGCACGGCCTTCGTCAATTCGCTGTCGCTGGCAGCGGGTACTGCGATATGTCTCCTCGTGGTGACTGTGCTCACTGCCTATGCGCTGACGCGGCGCAGGGATCTGCTTGGGCGTGTGGTCGCCAGCGTCATCGAGATCCCGTATTCGCTGCCGGGGATCGTCGTCGCGGTGTCGTTCATCCTGGTCTTCGCCGCACCGATCCCGCTGATCAACGTGACGATCTACGGCACGGTCTGGATCATCCTGATCGCCTATCTCTCGAGCTTCTTCGCCGTCAGCCTCAAGCCCGTGGTCAGCGCCTTCCACCAGCTCGATCCGGCGCTGGAAGAGGCGGCGCGGCTTTCGGGGGCGGGGTTTTTCCGGCGGCTGAAGGATATCATCGTGCCGCTGATCGCACCGGCGGCCGGCGCCTCGGTGATCCTCGTCTTTTTGATCGCCTGCAACGAGCTCACCATCTCGGCGTTGCTCTGGTCGGCGGGCACGCAGACGCTCGGCGTCGCCATCTATAATCTCGATGACAGCGGCAGCTCCGATCTCGCTTCGGCGCTGTCGGTGCTTGTCGTTCTCATGGTCGTTTTCATGATGCTGCTTCTGGAACTGATGGCAAAGCGGCTGCCGAAGGGAGTTGTGCCGTGGCGAAACTGATCCTCAATCGCGTCGCCAAGGATTTCGGCACCGGCCGGGCCGCCGTCTCCAACCTTTCGATCGACGTGCGCGAGGGCGGCTTCCTGGCGCTGCTCGGGCCGTCCGGCTGCGGCAAGACGACGGTGCTCAGAATGATAGCCGGCTTCGAGACGCCGACGGACGGGTCGATCCATCTCGGCGAGAGGCTGCTTGCCGACGCCTCGCAATCGCTGCCGCCGGAAAAGCGCAACATGGCGATGGTGTTCCAGTCCTATGCGCTGTGGCCGCATATGAGCGTTGCCGACAATGTCGGCTATCCCCTCAAGGTGCGCGGTATCTCGGGGGAGGCCTATCGTAAAAAGGTGGGAGAGGCGCTATCGACCGTGAGGCTCGAAGCCTATGCGGAACGGCGGCCGGCCGATCTCTCGGGCGGGCAGCGGCAGCGCGTGGCTTTGGCGCGCTGCCTCGTGACGTCGCCCGACGTGGTGCTGCTCGACGAACCGCTCGCCAATCTCGACCGGCACCTGAAGCAGGAGATGGAGGAGACGTTTCGCGAGTTCCACCAGCGTTCTGGCGCGACGATGGTCTATGTCACCCACGACCAGAGCGAGGCGATGGCGCTGGCGACCGATGTCGCGGTGATGTCGGAAGGGCAGCTGCTGCAGGTGGCGCCGCCGGATGAGATCTATGCGCGGCCGGAAGGGCGTGTCGTCGGCGGGTTGATCGGGCGCGGGGCTATCCTCTCGCTGATGTCTCCTGATGGTGATGTCAGGCAACTCGATTGGGCGGCGGTCGAGCCGCTGTTTGCGGGTGAGGGCAGTTCGGCTTTGCGGTCGGATATTCTGGTGCGGCAGGAGGATGTCATCCTCGGCGGGGAAGGGATCGCGGCAACGGTCGAATCCGTGCTCTATGAAGGCGAGCGCTACGCGGCCCGGCTCAGGCTTGCGGATGGGCAGATTCTCAGGGCTTTCAGCCGGTCGAGGCTTGCCGTCGGCGATGAGGTCCGGGCCATCGTGCGCGGCGCATGGCGGCTATGATCGGCGAAGCGGGCTTTCCGAAGCGGGATTTGCTCTCTAGTGTTGGCGCAACGCCAATCGGAAGTGCCTGATGTCGCTACGCATTGCCACCTTCAACGTCGAAAACCTCATGACGCGGTTCGACTTCACCGGATTTCGAAACCAGCTGCGCCAGGACCGGGTGATCAAGCTCTTCGAGGTCAGAAGCGAGGGCGTCTACCAACAGCTGGAACAGGCGCGCGTGGTCGCGTCCACAGACGATACAAGGCAGATGACGGCGCTGGCGATTGCCGACGCGGATGCCGATATCCTCTGTCTGCAGGAGATCGACAACATGGAGGCGCTGCAGGCCTTCGAATACGGCTATCTCTTCCGCATGGTCGGCAACGGCTATCGGCAGAAATATCTGGTCGAGGGCAATGACAGCCGTGGCATCGACGTCGCCGTGCTGATGCGCGAGGAGACACGCGACGGACAGAAGATCGAGCTTGTCGAGATCAAGAGCCATGCGATGACCACCTATCGCGATCTTGATCTCTTCAACGACGAGCTCGCGGAGCACGCGCATCTCGACGACAAGATCTTCAAGCGTGACTGCCTGGAACTCGATCTCAGGATCGGCGGCGTGCCGGTGACGCTCTATGTCGTGCACTTCAAGTCGATGGGCGGGCCGCGCGAGGGTGTCGACGGTCGACGCTACACGATGCCGGTTCGCCGGGCCGAGGCAAAGGCGGTGCGGGGGATTATCGAGGGCCGATTCGGAGCCGGCAACACCGATGGAAAGCGCTTCGTCATCTGCGGCGACATGAACGACTATCAGGAGCGCGTCGACGTGATCGGGCGGCGGCGGACGGGCTATTCGTTCAAATATGAGGACGAGAGCGAAAGCGCGCTCGACGAATTCAGCCGCGACGGCTTCGCGGAAAACGTCGTGCGGCGTCGTGATCCTCTCGACCGCTGGACGCTCTATCACGCGCGTGGGCCGGAGGAGCAGTGGCTGTGCCAGCTCGATTACATCTGGCTGTCGCCGGCGCTGGCTAAGACCAATGCCGGGCGGCTGCCGGAGATCATTCGCAACGGTCAGCCCTTCCGCACGGTGTTTCCGCCGGGGCAGGAGGTCGAGCGTTATCCCCGCACCGGCTGGGACCGGCCGAAGGCGTCGGATCATTGCCCCGTTGTCATGGAACTCGATTTGAAATGAATGGATTTGAGATGGATTTTTCAGAGGATTTCGTCGGCTGGCCGGAGCCGCGCACGGTGTTTCCGATCGCGGGCGTCGATCTCAGGGTTCTGCCTGGCGACCATCCGTTCTACAGCGCCAATCGCGAGGCGATCGCGGAGAACTGGGTCAGCGAAACGGCGGCCAATTTACATCTTTTCGATGGCCGGATGATTTTCCAGAAGCGGCTGGCGCTGACAAGCGAGGGGCTTGCGGGCGAAGGGTACATGATTCCCTTCTCCACCTTCATGTATTGGCGGCGGCAGCCGGAGCGGCAGGGCGGCATCCATCTCTTCGCCTATCCCGTCATCGAAAGCAGCGATGGAGCGCTGGTGGCGATCCGCATGGGGGCGCATACGGCCAATCCCGGGCAGGTCTATTTCGCGGCGGGTTCGCTGGAGCCGGAGGATACGTTCGACGGACGCTGCGATCTGGAACACAACATGCGCCGCGAGGTGCTGGAGGAGACGGGTTTCGACCTTCGTGATGCGCAGGCCGGCGAAGGATATTTCGCGACCTATCATCGGCGCACGGTCACCGTGCTCAAGATGTTCCGATTCGACCTGACGGCCGACGAGATCGTCGAGCGGATCCACGCCCATATGCTGGTTGCCGACGACAAGGAAATTGCGGGTGCCGTTGCCATCCGCTCGGCTGATCCGGAGGCCTATTCCTATAACTTCGCGATGCTACCCGTCATCGACTGGTACTTCCATAAGTCTTCGCTCACCTAACGCCTTGCGCTCGCTCAAGCGGTCGGGCAGGTTGGCGACACGAGGATCGATACAAGGAGGCCGATGTGGCGCGCAGCTACAGCGTCTATGACGTATTCACCAATCGCAAGCTGACGGGCAACCCGCTGGCGGTCATCTTCGATGGCGACGATCTGAGCGACGAGGCGATGCAATCCATCGCCAAGGAACTGAATCTCTCCGAGACGGTCTTCGTACAGGCATCCGGCAATCCGGCCCATGTCGCCAAGATCCGCATTTTCACGCCGGGCCGGGAACTTCCCTTCGCCGGGCATCCGACCGTTGGAACCGCGATCGCGCTTGCTGAACGCATCCATGGCGGCGCGACGATCGATCTTGTCTCGGTGCTGGAAGAGAATATCGGGCCGGTGCGCTGCGCGGTGCGGCTGAACGAGGGGGAGGCGAGCTTCGCGGAATTCGACCTGCCGCGCAAATCGCAGCAGATCACCATGCCGCTCGATCGGATCGGCATCGGCAAGGCGCTATCGCTGAAGACGAGCGAGATCGGCTTCGAGAATCACGTTCCCTCGCTGTGGACGGCCGGCGTACCGTTCCTCCTGGTGCCGGTGCGCGATATCGGCGTGGCCGAGCGGCTGGATTTCGATCCGCAGCTTTGGGAGGCGACCGTGCCCTTCGTCGATGGGGCCTTGGCTTCCGCCTACATCTATTGCCGTGGTGGCGTGAACCACGTCGCGAAATTCCATACGCGGATGTTTGCGAGTGGGATGGGGATCGTCGAGGACCCGGCGACGGGATCGGCGGCGGCGGCACTATCAGGTGCGATCCACCATTTCGACCGGCTGCCGGACGGTCATCACGACGTCATGATCGAGCAGGGGGTGGAGATGGGGCGCCCGTCCTTTATCCACCTGCATATGGATATCGAAGGCGGGGCAATTTCGAACGCCCGGATCGGCGGCCAGGCGGTGCGGCTTGCGACCGGTACGCTGGACCTTTGATTTCATTGGATTTCGGCAACGCACAAAAAAATCGCGTTTGTTGAAAGAATTTTCGGAAGGGCGCTAGACAAGCCGAACGATCCTGTTTATACGCCCTCTCACACCACGCAACATAGCGCGGACGGGTGATTAGCTCAGTTGGTAGAGCAGCTGACTCTTAATCAGCGGGTCGTAGGTTCGAGCCCTACATCACCCACCATTTCTTCAAAGAAATCAAAGTATTGCAGATGCAACACTCGCTTCGGCGAGTGCCGCCGGGACTGCGGGGCCTGCACTTTATCCGACGGTTTTTGGTCTTCGTTCAACCGCGCGAATCACAACGGGCGCGCGTGCGCGGGTCATGCTGAAAAGCATGTCCGAGACCCACTCGAATCGGGACTTTTTGCGCAGTGCATGATTTGCCGGCTCAGCGATTCGCTGTGCCCTCGCGAACGCCATCGGCGGTCGCGAAAATTCATTTTCCGAGTTTACCGTCGTTATTTAGGCCGCGCTTCCGGCGCTCGCATCGGTCGGCTGGTCGGCGCGTCGGCGGCTGGGCAGCGACTTGATCGACAGCAGCGCGTAGATGATCAGCGGCAGGCAGATGAGGTAGGCGATGCGCATGCCGGCGTGGTCGGCGATGAAGCCGAGCAGCGGCGGCGCCAGGAAGAACACCACGAAGGACATTTGCGCCACGGCCGCGACGTTGACGTGGGACGGGCGATCGGTGCGTTGAGCTGCTGCCGAGACGCTGAGGGGATAGACGGCGCTGCAGCCGGCGCCCATGAGGCCAAAGCCGAGCAATGCCACGAAGGGGTGCGGTGCCGCCCAGACGGCGATGACGCCGGCCGCCGCCAGCACCAGCAGAACGGTCGCCACGGCGCGTGCGCCGAAGCGATCGACCTGCGGGTCAACCAGCAGGCGGGCGGCTGCCATGAAGAAGGTGAACGAGGTGAGGCCCAGCCCGCCGATGAAGGGTTCGGAATTAAAGACGTCGCGCATGTAGATCGCCGACCAGTCGATGCCGGCGCCCTCGATCAGGAAGGCGGCGATGCCGATGCCGCAGAGCGGCAGCAGGCCTGCCGTCGGCAGCGCGATCAATGGCGCTTTCGCTTCCTCATGGTGCGTGACGCGCGCGGGCGCATTGCGCATGCCCGAGATGACCCAGGTGCCAACGATGAGCACGAAAGCGAAGGTCAGGCCGAGATGGATATGCATCGGCACGCCTGCCTGGCGGATGCCCGATGCGGCAAGTGCCGTCAGGAAGAAGCCGAGGCTCCAGAAGCCGTGCGCACGGTTCATCACGCCGCGACCGAGCTGTGCCTCGATGCGGTCGATCTCGACATTGAGGTTGATTTCCAGCGAGCCTGCCAGCAGGCCTTCGAGAATGAGGATGCAGAACACGAGAGGAGCGCTTGCCATCCACGGCACCGTCGCGATCAGCGCCGATGTGCCGAGCACGGTGATGAAGGCCGTCGTGCGGGCGCCCAGGCGCTCGATGATGGGGGAGGCGAAGGTCAGCGCGGTGAGCGCGCCCACGGCGGCGCCGATCAGCGTCAGGCCCAGTTCCGAGCGATCGACGCCGAGCGCCAGCTGCAGGTCCGGCATGCGGGCAAGCAGGGCGCCCATCGATACGGCGAAAAGGAAGAAACAGACATAGATTCGGTGCTGCGGCGCGAGCTGCATTGGTGTCTCCAGGTGGGTATGCGCAGATCGGCGCTGGCAATATCCTAGTTTGGGATTTCGCCGACACAATCAAAAATAAACATGATGCGTGTATTTTGCGTGAAAACTATCGCTGTGGTTTGTAATGTGGCCACGACGAGTCTAATGCTGGCGCGGATGGTTTGGGGCGCCTAGAGTCTGGGCAAATGGCTCGGATCGCGCCGTCTGCCTTGCTGAAACGAAGTGGGATGTCATGAAGCTTTCTGCCTGTATCGAATGGCTTTTCGCCGATGAAGCCGAGACCTTTGCCGATCGTATCAGGCTGGCGCATCGCCACGGTGTGGAAGCCGTCGAGTTCTGGCGGTGGACCAACAAGGATGTCGGCAGCATCGAATGGGCCTTGAACGAGACCGGCATCGAGCTTGCAAGCTTCGTGGCCGAGCCGATGATCCCGCTCACGGACCGCGCCAACCAGGCGGCGTTTCTCGAGGGGCTGAAGCGGACGATTGAGGTCGCGCGGCGGCTTGGCGCCAGGACGTTGATCGCACAGGCCGGCGACGATCTGACCGGAAAAACCCGCGAGGAGCAACGGGCGGCGCTGACCGAAACGCTGAGCCGCGCCGGCGAGGTGCTTGCGGACAGCGGCGTGCGGCTCGGCGTCGAGCCTTTGAACACGCTGATCGACCATGTCGGCTACTTTCTGGAATCGACGCGGGAAGGGCTCGATATCGTCAAGGAGACGGGCAGGCCGGAGATCGGGATCATCTACGATATCTACCACTCCGCCGTCATGGGCGAGGATACGGCCACGGTGATCGGCGGCGATGTCGACAAGGTCTTCCACGTTCATATCGCCGATCATCCCGGCCGCAACGAACCGGGCAGCGGTTCGATCGACCTTAAGTCGCGTGCCGACTGGCTCGTGGCTCAGGGCTATCGCGGCGCTCTCGGGCTAGAGTACCGGCCCACACAGCCCAGCGCGCAAACGATCGAGCAGACACGGCGGCTGCTTGGCTGATCGATAGGACTTGCCGAAACTTTTTCCGTTAGCTGTTGCCGATAGGGCATTCCATTCCACGACCGGCCACCCCATTTAGCTGGCGTAGGAATGATTTTTTGTTTTGATGTTGAGAAGGCCGCGGGATCTCGCGGAGTGTAGGGCGATGCAATTCCAATCAAACCCGGCTCCACAGCCTTCAGAGCTGAGCGTTGGCCAGTGGCCAAGGCAGAGGACAGCCAGCCTCGACTGGCTGGTCAACGAGACGCGCAACGAGCGCTATATCGACAATCTTCTGGTCCAACTCTGCGACCGGCTGCGCGACGAGGGCATTCCCGTCAGCCGTGCCACGATGCATTTCAGGACGCATCATCCGCAATGGCTGGGTGCGCGCATTCTTTGGCAGACCGGGATGGCCGAGGCGAAGATCACCACCTTCGACTACGGCATCGAAAACACGCCGCAGTTCCTGCGAAGCCCGGTCAACGAGATCTTCAGCGGCGCCAGCGAGGTGCGCAAGGATATCGAGGCGCTGCGCCCCGGCGACGGACATGCCGAATTCTATGACGACCTGAAGCGCGAGGGCGTGACCGAGTATATCGCCTGGCCGATGGAGCACACACTCGGCAAGCGGCACATCGTGACCTTCGCCAGCGATCGTCCCGGTGGCTTCCTGGAAGAGCATGTCGATTATCTGAAGGACCTGCTGCCGGCGCTGACGCTGGTGACGGAGATCCGGCTGAAGAACATCATGGCGCGCACGCTGTTGCAGACCTATGTCGGGCCGCATGCCAGCGAGCAGATTTTGGCCGGTGCCACGACGCGCGGCAGCGGCGCCACGGTGGAAGCAGCCATCCTGATCTGCGATCTTCGTGACTTCACCACGATTTCCGACCACTGGCCGCGCGACGACGTGATCGAGCTCCTCAACGGCTATTTCGACGCCATGTCGGAGCCGATCGAGAAGCATGGCGGCGAAATCCTGAAATTCATGGGCGACGGCATGCTGGCGATCTTCCCGCTCAGCAACCCTCAGGCCTGCGAAAACCTGTTGCAGGCGATCAAGACCGCCGAGGCGTCGATGGTCGAGCTGAACGCAGAGAACAAGCGCAAGGGGCGCGAGGTTCTTCGCTATGGGATCGGCGTGCACGTCGGAGAGGTGATGTACGGCAACATCGGATCGCGCCGGCGGCTTGATTTCACCGTGATCGGCCCGGCGGTGAATGTCGCTTCACGACTGGAGAGCCTGACGAAGGAGATCAAGCGGCCGGTGCTTCTGTCCCGGGCATTCGTGGAGATGGCGGGCCAGGAAGACGAGATGGACAGCCTGGGTGCGTTTCCGCTTCGCGGGCTTGGCGAACCGGTCGACGTGTTTGCGTTTCCATTGAAATAGCCGATCGCTTTTGGTGGTCGCGGTGCGCGTTGCTCGGCCCCTCGATCGTCGCAAGTTGTTCTTATCCGCGGCAAATTCGCGCTTGTGGCGGATTTGCTGTTTCTAGCGCTTATTGCGGGCGCTAGACCATCTCGTGAAACAACCACCATCCGCGAGATCCTCTATGCCCGGTCCCTATGTCGTTCCCGTCCATGGCGATGAAACGCTTCCCGATGCCTGCGATGTCGTGGTGATCGGCGGCGGGATCGTCGGGTGCTCGACGGCGCTGGAGCTCGCCGAGCGTGGGCTGAAAGTCGTCTTGTGCGAGAAGGGCGGGATCGGGCAGGAACAATCCAGCCGCAACTGGGGCTGGGTGCGCATCTCGATGCGCGATCCGCGCGAGGTGCCGCTGATGGCCGAGGCGCTGCGCATATGGGACAATCTCGACGCTCGTACGGGGCGCGATACGGGCTTCAAGCGCGCCGGCATCATCTTTACCTGCGCCAACGAGAAGGAGCTGTCGGATCACGACCGCTGGCGCGCCAATCTCCGGGACTATCAGATCGACACGAGGATGCTGAGCGCCCGCGAGTTCGGCGATCTCTTTGCCGGCTCCAAGCTACCCATGGCCGGCGCGCTCTATACACCCGCCGACGGCCGCGCCGAACCGCAGAAGGCGGCACCCGCGATTGCCGAGGCCGCGCGCGACAAGGGCGCTACCATCCTCACCGCATGCGCGGTGCGCGGGATCGAACTGGCTGCGGGCGCGGTCTGCGGCGTGGTGACGGAACGCGGGCCGATCGCCTGCCAGGCCGTGGTGCTCGCCGGTGGGGCGTGGTCCAGCCTGTTTTCGGGCCGCTTCGGGATCGATCTTCCGCAGTTGAAGGTTATGAACAGCGTTCTGAGAACCAAGCCGCTCGAGGGCGGGCCGGAGCAGACGATCTGGGCCAACGACTTCGCCATCCGCAAGCGCCAGGACGGCGGATATACGGTGGCGTCGGGCTACGACAATATCGTCGATATCGTGCCGGCGTCGTTTCGCCATGCCATGGATTTTCTACCGGCGCTGCGCTCGGAGTGGAAGGCGCTCTCCTTCCGGCTCGGCCTGCGCTTCCTCGACGAAGCCCGCATCCCGCGCCAGTGGTCGCTCGATGAGGCAAGTCCCTTCGAATATAACAGGGTGCTCGATCCCGTCCCATCCAGGCGCAAGCAGGACAAGGCGCTGGCGGATTTGAAGGCCGCGTTTCCCGTCTTCGAGAAGGCCGAGATCGCCCAGCGCTGGGCGGGCTATATCGACGTGACGCCCGATGCAGTGCCGGTTATCTCCAAGGTCGAGACCATTCCCGGCTTTCACATCGCAACCGGCTTTTCCGGCCACGGCTTCGGCATCGCGCCCGCCGCCGGGCGGCTGATGGCCGATATCGTGACGGGCAGGGCGCCGATCGTGGGCCCCAAGGCGTTCCGGCTGTCGCGGTTCAGCGATGGGTCGAAGATCGAGTTGATTAGCGGGGTTTGAGTGTGGGGCAGTGCTCTGCCCGCAGGCCGGTGATGCTTTATCGGCGGCATTCGCTGGGCTCTTGGCTATGACGTCTCAAGCTGCTTTCAGAGGAACGATAGCATCGAGCTCCGCGCCCGCGTTTGCTTCCGCTGTTGAGAGGTCGAAGGCGGTTTGCATGTTGGTCCAGAACTCCGGCGTCGTGCTGAACAATCTGGCCAAACGTAAAGCGGTATCGGTTGTAATCGGGTTCTTTTCAGCAACAATCCGCTCGATGCGGGCGCGCTGTACGTTCAATAGCTTAGCCAGCGTGTAAGCCTTGAGGCCGTTGGGCACCATGAACTCTTCGCGAAGTATCTCGCCAGGATGAATCGGTGGGTGGAAGCGAGTTACCATTGTAGCTTTCCCTTGCAGTTGGCAGTCAGTGATAGTCAACAATCTCGACGTTCTCAGGCCCGGCATCCGTCCAACGGAAGCAAATCCGCCATTGGTCGTTTATCCGAATTGAATGCTGGCCCGCCCGGTCGCGTTTCAGCTTCTCCAACTGGTTGCCCGGAGGGGACAACAAGTCGGATAGGGCCGAAGCGTTGTCGAGCATGAACAGTTTTCGCCTTGCCGCCTTAACAAGATCGGGTGGAAACCCCTTTGGAGACTTTCCATCTATGAGGGCCGGCGCCCAATCGCCGCGATAGCTGATGATCGTCATTGTTTGAAACGTAGCATCGCATGCAGCGTAACGCAATGGAAACGTAGCACACCGTGTTACGTCTTAAGAGGCTGGGAATGATGGGGGTGGCGCCGCCGCGTGCGTTTGCCGCTCAGCGACGGGTTTCCTCGAAAAGACAACGGCTTTCAAGGGATGGACTGATTTTCATTCAGTGACGTGGATTGTGAGGGCCGTCATTCTCGAGGATGCATTTGCCGCACATCAAAAATAGGCCGAAATTCGTATTCATTTCAAATGATTACGAGAGAAGTGGCACGCCCTAGGGGAGTCGAACCCCTCTTCCCAGAATGAAAATCTGGTGTCCTAACCGATAGACGAAGGGCGCTTCCTTCGTGGTGGCGCCCTTATAATCAGGCACTTGGATTCCCGCAAGCGGCAAGAAGTGATTTTTTGCAAAAAAATGACAAGAAATGTCAGCGTGTGGAAAAACGGGCGTATTGTCTTGAAATCAAACGCCTAAATGTAAGCAGCCGTCCGCTGCCGGGAGAGGCAACGGACGGCGGTCAGTGGAATAAGCTTTGTATCAGAGCGCGCGGGCGAGCGTGGCAGCGGCCGGTTTGCCGCCGCAGCCCCAGTTCCAGTCGCGGTTGCGGCCGGTGTCGAGATGGATGGAATCGGTGTGGCAATAGGTGCCGACGCCGCCGCGGTCGGGGAGCGACCTGATGTAGCTGGCGATATCCCATTTGGAGACGCCGTCGATCTGGATGTCGGCCGCATCGCAGCTCATATGCATCGATTCCTCGGCGCCGCCGACCATGCGGTTGTGTTCGGGATCGCGGTAGCCCGACGTGACAACCACAGGCTTGCCGAAATGGGTCTCGACCGACTTGATCACCTTCAGAAGGTTGGGCTTGAAACAGCCGACCTCGACCTTGTCGTTCTGCAGGTGCAATCCGTTCGGCGCGATGCGGGTCATGCCGGGGAGTGACGCCTTCTTGATGAGGCCGGAGAGGCTGGTGAGAAGGTTCTGCTTCGGTGCTGCGTAGAGCGCGTTCATGCTCTGGCCGGGGAGAGAGCTTGTCGCCAGCGAGGCGGTCTGCACCGGATCGATCCTGGTGCTGGTGTTCTGCGAGGATTGCTGCGGCTGGAGCGTTTGCTGCTGCGGCGCCTCCTCGACCGGGAGTTGGCTCGAATAGACGCTGGAGCGCGTTGCGCCGACGCCGGTCGATGGCTGCAACGTGGTCGAGGTCGGGTTGTTCTGGACCTTCGGCTTGACCGAGAAGATGCTCATCGCCTGGGCGTTGATGCCGGTCGATTGCATGGCGAGGCCGCCGATGTTGGCGGGAGCCATGGCTTCCGGCGCTGCCGATGCCGGCTGGCCGGGCGCTTGTGCCAGATTGGCGGCTTGCGCGCCGGGGGCATTGGCCATCCCGGAGACATTCGTCATCCCGGAGACATTGGTTATCCTGGGGTCGCGGTAGCCGGCCTGTTGGGCGCCAGCCGCTGTCGGCGCGTTTGCGGCCGTCTGCTGATCCTGCGCGGGCGCGGGTTCGGCGGCGGCGGATGCGAGCGCGTCGACAGCGGGCTTGTCGGACACGCAGCCCGACAGCGCCAAGGCGGAGGCGGCGATCAGAAGTGCCGCCTTGATGGGCGTGCGCTTTTCAACAGCGAGCAAGCGAGCATTCTCCAAAATGAAGGCGAGGGGCGTGCAAAACGCACGTTTCCCATCGAGTCATCTGGAGAGTGCCCGCAGCAAAGTTGTGCGGCAAGGACGATCCGGACGCAGTGGCCGGAAATCGAAAAAGCCGCAAGCCTCGCAAAAGCCTCGGCTTACCAGGCGCCGGTGTTGCCCATCGATGCCCATGGTTCGGCCGCTTCCAGGCTGCCGCCCTTCTGCAGAATCTCGATCGAGATGCCATCAGGCGAGCGCACGAAAGCCATGTGTCCGTCGCGCGGCGGGCGGTTGATGGTGATGCCGTTGTCCATCAGCTTCTGGCAGGTCGCGTAGATGTCGTCGACCTCATAGGCGAGGTGACCGAAGTTGCGGCCGCCGGTGTAGTCCTCGGGGTCCCAGTTATAGGTCAGTTCCAGGCATGGGGCGCCCTTGGCGGTGGCGTCGGCCTTGTCGCCGGGGGCTGCCAGGAACACGAGGGTGAAGCGGCCCTTCTCGTTGTCGATGCGGCGGGTTTCTTCGAGCCCGAAGAGCGTCGCGTAGAAATGGAGCGATGCATCCAGATCCTTCACGCGGACCATGGTGTGGAGATAACGCATTCTGTTTCCTCTCTAAATGCTGGCGTGCCCCTTATGTGGCGGAACGTCAGGTTCAGGCAAGACTAGGGGGTAAGATTGGCAGCTGCGAATAAACGAAAAGTAGGGCTTGCGCTAATCCGTTACCAACATGTTAATCTTGATCTCAAGAATCAGTTAACCGTAACAGTGTGACGCGTATTGAGGGGCTGGCGAAATGGCTGACAGGATTTCATCGACGGAATTCACTGACCTCGAACAACTCGCGGGCGATGCGGTTGACCTCATCGAAATCACCGGTGTCGTGAAGTGGTTCGACGTCGCGAAAGGCTTCGGTTTCATCGTTCCTGACAACGGCATGCAGGATGTGCTTCTGCACGTGACCTGCCTGCGCCGCGACGGTTACCAGACCATCCTCGAAGGCACGCGCATCGTCGCGCTTATCCAGCGTCGCGATCGTGGATACCAGGCCTTCAAGATCCTCTCCATGGACCAGTCCACGGCGGTTCATCCGTCGCAGCTGCCGCCGGTTCGCACCCATGTGCAGGTCACAGCGACGAGCGGTCTGGAGCGCGCGCTGGTCAAGTGGTTCAACCGCACCAAGGGCTTCGGCTTCCTGACGCGCGGTGAGGGAACCGAGGACATTTTCGTGCATATGGAGACGCTGCGTCGCTTCGGACTTACCGAGCTTCGTCCCGGCCAGGTTGTGCTCGTTCGCTTTGGCGATGGCGACAAGGGCCTGATGGCAGCCGAAATCCATCCGGATGCGCCGACGCCTGTGAGCCGGGCGCACTGATGAACATGGTTTTGCACCGGATCAGAAGCGCCTTCTTGGCGCTTTTTTTCATGTTGGCGCTGCCGGCATTCGCCCAGTCCGTCGTCAAGTTCGACAAGGAGCCGCTGGTCATCGAGACGACGGCAGGACAGAAGTACAACTTTACCGTCGAGATCGCCGATACCAATGAACAGCGCCAGCGCGGGCTGATGTACCGGCAGGAAATGCCTGCCGATGCGGGAATGATTTTCGATTTTGGCGCGTCGAAGCGCGTGCAGATGTGGATGGAAAATACGGTGCTGCCGCTCGACATGCTGTTCGTCGATCGGGCGGGCATCGTTCGCGGCGTCAAGCAGAATGCGGTGCCGTATTCTCGCGATATCATCGATTCGGTGACCCCGGTGAAGTACGTGATCGAGCTCAATGCGGGTGCTGCCGCCAAGCTCGGCCTGAAGGCGGGCGACCGCGTGACCAGCCCGACGATCACCAAGTACAAGTAGCCGAGAGCGGCTACCGTTTCATTTCTGCTCACATAAAAAAAGGCTCGTCCCGCGGTATCGCCAGGACGAGCCAAGTTGTACGGTTATGAGCGACGTGCATGAAGCTCATGAGCGGACAATAGCGCGGTGCGCCGTCGCCACATTGATCTGCATCAAACGTTGCGATCTGGCACACATATCACTGCTGCCTACGCCTTTTTGAGGAACTCCGTCTTCAACACCAGGCCCTTGACCTGCTTGGTGTTGCATTCCACTTCACCGGGGTTTCCGTTGAGGCGGATGTTCTTCACCAGCGTTCCGCGCTTGATGGTTTCCGATGTGCCCTTGACCTTGAGGTCCTTGATGAGCGTGACGGAATCGCCGTCGTTGAGTTCAGCGCCGTTGCTGTCTCTTACGATTGGTTCGTCGGTCATGTTGATCTCGCTTTTCTAAATTGCTTGTTGGATATGAGGGATATGGCGCGCCTGCGGTTCCCGTTACGTGATTCACATCACGTTGGGTTATCGAGCCTGCGCCACGCAACTTATGATGCTTCCCTAGAGGCTGGAGCCGCCAAAGTAAAATCAATTGGTTGGACACGGTCTTTGATCAGCGCTGGCTGAATGTCTCGCTGCTGATATGCGCGAGCTCGATGCTATGGCACTGGCAAAGATGACGTCGAATCCCTATCTGTAGGCCACGCGGCGAGTTGCCTTTGCAGGTGGCTCAGGCAGGACGGGTGGAAACATCAGGACTGCTGCCCGACGAATTCCGTAACGAACCTCAGGGAATGGAGATATTCGATGACTATCGAACGCGCAGTGCTTGCAGGCGGTTGTTTCTGGGGGATGCAGGATCTGATCAGGCGTATGCCGGGTGTCGAGACGACGCGCGTGGGTTATACCGGCGGCGAGGTCGCCAACGCGACCTATCGCAATCACGGCAACCACGCCGAGGCGATCGAGATCCTCTTCGATCCCGCCAAGACCAGCTATCGCGACATTCTGGAATTCTTCTTCCAGATCCACGATCCCTCGACGCCCAATCGCCAAGGCAACGATCTCGGCCCCAGCTACCGCTCGGCCATCTACTACGCGAACGATGAGCAAAAGCGTGTCGCCGAAGACACTATCGCCGATGTCGATGCATCCGGCCTGTGGCCTGGCAAGGTCGTCACCGAGCTCGCGCCAGTCAGCGATTTCTGGGAGGCGGAGCCGGAGCATCAGGACTATCTGGAGCGGATTCCGAACGGCTATACCTGCCACTTCGTCCGTCCAGGCTGGAAGCTGCCGAAGCGGCGATCTTCCGCGGCTTAAAAGAGAGCCGCTCCTTTTAAGCGCCAGGTCGAAAGGCCTGGCGTTTTGCGTTTCAGGCCGCGCAAAGGTGGCGGCCTTCCGTCAGCTCTGGCGTTGAAGCGCCGATTCAAGACAGGCGAGGAGGTGCTTGATATCAACGGGCTTGCCGAGAACGGCGAAGGCGCCGCCGTCAAGCGCTGCCGATCTGGTGCGCTCGTCGCGATAGGAGGTCATGAAGATGATCGGCGGTCTCGGCGGTGTCTTGTTCAGTTCGGCTTGCAGCTCGATACCGCTCAGCCCGGGCATGGCGACATCAAGAAGCATGCAGTCAATCGAGGCGCGATCCTCGTAGGCCAGAAACTCCTCGGCGTTGGCGAATAGCAGGCTTTGATAGCCGCAGGACAGGACGAGATCGTCGAGCGCCTCCCGAATGGCTTGGTCGTCGTCGACGATGGCAATGGTGGAAATGTGGGGCAAGAGAGGGGACCTTGATATGGGTATTCCGGCACGTGGGTATTTCGGACTCGGATGCTTGCTTGTTTCCCCTAATATGCGCGCCGATACCGGGAAACGGTATCATACAAGGGTTTAGGTTGTTCACGTCCGCCGCGCGCTGAGCGGGACGCACAACCGGCTGCTGCTGCGGGCGGTTACAGATGTGGATCCTCGATCGGTAGCGTCATCCTGAACACCGCGCCGCCATCAGGATGATTGAAGCCGTCGAGCCTGCCGCCGCGGCTTTCCAGCGTGCTGCGGCAGATAGACAGCCCCATTCCGAGTCCCTCGACCTTGGTGGTGTAGAAGGGCGTGAACAGCTTCTCCATTCCCTCTGGGCTGATGCCCGGGCCGCTATCCCTGACCGACACACCGACCATGCCCTCGGCCGGCTGGATCTCGATGATGATCTCGCGAACGGGGCACTTTGCGCCGTTGATCGCCTGGATGGCGTTGGTCATGAGGTTGATCATCACTTGTTGGATCTCCACCCGCACGCTCTTCACGCGCGGCACGCCTGCGCCCGGATGAACGGTGACAGTGATGCCATCGCGTTTCAGGTCGTGCTCGACCAGCGAGCGGGTTTCATCGATCAGCGTCGACAGGTCGATCCACTCGGCCTTGCTTTCCTGCTGAGTGAGGAGGTTGCGGGTGTTGTGGATGATGTCGCTGGCACGCTGGCCGTCGCGGATGATGCGTTCGGCGGAACGACGGATCGCCGATAGATCCGGCGGGTCGCGATCCAGCCAGCGAAGCAGCGTCTGCGCGTTGACGGCAATTGCGCCGAGCGGCTGGTTCAGTTCATGCGCGAGCGACGCGGAGAGGGCGCCGATGGTGGCCGCTTTCGACGCCTTGGCGAATTCGGCGCGCGCCTCGATCAACGCGGCTTCCGTCATTTCGCGCTGGGTGATGTCGACCATGCCGACGACGACGCGGTTGAAGGCGGCGATGTCTTCAGGGAAACTGATGCTCAAAAGAACCTGCCTGACTTCGCCGCCGTCGGTGGTGATCGTGCCCTTGCCTTCGAAATAGGATTGGCCGTTGAAAATGGCGTTCATCACGCGCAGGAATGTCTGGTCTCCGGCCGCGATGAAATGGACCATGGAATCCCGCACTTCGCCGCCGGAGGTGGTGCCCAGAAGCTCCCGGGCCGCTTCATTCGCTGCAACAGTGCGCAGCAGGCCGATGCAATCGTCGATGACTTCGGGATGTCGGCTCGCGTGTTCTTCAAGATCGGAGATGCCTGATGCCTTCAGGCCCATCAGATAGGCGCGCAGCTGCGAATAATCCCTCTCCCAGAGCGCCACGCGCGCACCGTCGAAAATCGAGCGGTAGCGGGCTTCGCTTTCACGGATTTCGGCATTTCTTTCGATCAGTTCGGCGCGGAAGGCGTCGTTTCTCAACAGCAGGGCCATGGTGATGGCGAGCGCCGCTAGCGCGACCGCGAGACGAATGAAGGTCTGCAGGTCGGGATCGGGGCCGTGGGTCAGGAAATAGGAAAGGACCGTCAAGAAGATGCAGACGATCGACGTCAGCAGCAATCCGGTGCGGGTCAGGATCTCCGAGCCGAGCAGAAGAGCCATGACATAAAGAACCGCGATGGCGCCTTCGATGTCGGTGAAGGTATCGATCACAAAGACGATCGCCATCAGGAAGGCTGATATCAGCGCGACTGTGACGCGATGGCCCGTGCCGCCACGTTGATTGAACAGCACACCGGCTCGTTCCGCGCTCATGATATGATCCCCATCTACCTTGGCGCGCATGATAGCGATCGCGACCGTCATTCTAACCTATACATAGGTGTCGTTTGCGCAAAAGGTGGTTTTGCCTTCTGTTTCAAGCGATTGACCGTGTGTGCGGCTGGATTGGCAGTGGTGTGGACCAGAGGTCCATGTTCTTTGACGAGGACAGACCGCCCGGTCCCGGCCTATAGTGCGTCTTGAACGGTGACTGTCCGGCTATGCCGCGTTGTTCAGGGAAGAGCAGAGTGAATATCAGTTTCGTCGATAGCCGAGCGAGCCATGAAGCGGTGCACACGATTGCCTTTCGGGGCGGGGTTGCAGCGCCCGCGACGCGCAGCGTCCCCGAGGAAGTGGCGATCGCCTTCTCCTATGGCGGCAGCTCGCATGCGGTGATGATGGCGACGCCGGATGATCTGGTCGACTTTGCCGTCGGCTTCAGCCTTGCCGAGGGGCTGATCGACGCCGTCTCGCAGATCGAGGCGATCGAGGTGGTCCAGGACGAGATCGGCATCGACGTGCAGATCACGCTTGCCGACGATGTCGAGGAGAAGCTGCGCGCGCGCCGGCGGCACATGATGGGGCCGGTGGGGTGTGGTCTGTGCGGCATCGAATCGCTGGAGCAGGCCGTGCGCACGGTTCGGCCCGTACTGTCGTCCGATCTGACGATCACGCCTGATGAGATCGCGCGCGCCGTGGCGAGCCTCGGCGATCACCAGCAGCTCAACCACAAGACCCGCGCGGTGCATGGCGCCGGGTTTTTCGTGCCGGGGAAAGGGCTTCTGGCAGTGCGCGAGGATGTCGGCCGGCACAATGCGCTGGACAAGCTCTGCGGTGCAGTCGTCACCTCGGGCGTTTCCGGCGGCAGCGGCGCGGTCGTTGTGACCAGCCGGCTTTCGATCGAGATGATCCAGAAAGCCGGGTTCCTTGGCAGCCCGATCCTGATCGCGATTTCGGCGCCGACGGCCTATGCGATACGCACGGCCGAGGAGGCCGGAATCACCATGATCGCCGTTGCGCGCGGAGAGGATTTCGAAATCTTCACGCATCCGCAGCGGGTGATTTTCTAACTTCACCCCAAAAAGGAAAGACCGCCCCGGGGTAGGGGGCGGTCTCTGGCGGATCGAGGGGGAGCGATCCGCGGCGTCGATGCGGGGGCGGCATCGACGACAGGTAGCGCTCGGCGCTACCGCCTCACGGAGGGGACGTGAGGCATGAGAGGAAGCTACTCCGTTCCCATCCGCTCCATAACTATACTTAGGTGTGGTCAGACTAGACGACCATAGAATAGGCCGACCGAAGAAGGCCGCCTAAGCTCCAGCCACATTCACCGGACTGGAGCTAATCCCATGTCGTCGTTCAAGAAGACGTTTTCCCTGGCAGCCAAACGAGCCGGAACCAGCCCACCGGCACAGCTGCCCGAGGCGCAGCGACCGAAGCGGATCGCGATCACCGTCGATCACGACGAGAGGCGTTTGCCGGTCTTGCTGATAGCGCCGACCATTCATTGATCCCATCCACGTTCATCACACCATCACCAGGAGACGACCATGACCTATCAACCCGCATCCAGGATCCAGCGTGCGGCGCTCGCCACTCCGACCGATCTCTCCTCGAACGCCACGACCGATATCGCGGCGGCGCTGACGGCGCTGCTTGCCGACGTGTTCGTGCTCTATCTGAAGACGAAGAATTTTCACTGGCACATGTCCGGCCCGCACTTTCGCGATTATCACCTGATGCTGGACGAGCAGGGCGAGCAGATATTCGCCATGACCGACGACATAGCCGAGCGTGTCCGCAAGATCGGCGGCACGACGCTGCGCTCCATCGGCCACATTGGACGGCTGCAGCGGCTGCTCGACAACGATGCGGATTACGTGACGCCTGAGGATATGCTTGCCGAGCTGCGCGACGACAACAAGCAGCTTGTGGGCCTGATGCGCCAGCTGCATGAACTGACATCAGAGCATAACGATGTCGCAACGACGAGCCTTATCGAAAACTGGATCGACGAAGCCGAGCGCCGCGCCTGGTTCCTGTTCGAGAGCACGCGCCGCGGCGCGTAAGCTTATGCGATTACCCTAGCGCCAGCCATCCCTGACCTTGCCGGTTGGGGATGGTTTCTTGATTCGCATGCGTCCGGCCATTCGAGCGGATATGCCCCGCGTGCAGCGGAGCCCATATGCGCCTTGGCCGCTTGCGTCTCGTCGATTGAATGGCGCAGTCACATACCTTGGTATGGTCGCAGCTACACCCCAATACGATTTCGAGATCGTAGCCCTGGCCCTAGGCTCCTCTCAGAGAACGAAAGGGATGCGTCATGACCACCCAGGCATTTCGCGACAGCATCGCATGCCAACCGTCATCCGCGCCGGCACGGCCATTTCCTTCGATGCCGCTCGAGGCGCTGCTCGATATGGATCCGGATGCGTCGCTCTGGGAACGGCTCTACTGGCAATTCACGCTTCCGGCGTTCCTATCCACGGCGCTCGATAGCCTGCGCGAGGATTGCGGTGGACAGTCATAAGGAGGGAACAGGAATGACGAAGGACTGCATGCCACTTGTCGAGGTGTCAATTCAAAGGGATGGCCGGCTGATTCCGCTCGGGATCATGACGAGCGCGCAGGCGCGCGAGCTGCCGCATCGTCATGACTTCGTGTTCGTACACATGGCGGAGCGGGCGGGTGGTCGCGAAGTGCCTCGCGCCAGATAGAGCCGCATACGAATATGCTCCAGCAAAGCATGCGCCTTGCGATAGTCAGCCATTTAGATTTTCAGGGAAATTTATCAGCTGTTTCAGCGTGATGATGATGGTCGGAGTGGAGAGATTCGAACTCCCGACCCTCTGGTCCCAAACCAGATGCGCTACCAGACTGCGCTACACTCCGTGCCAACGAGGAGCGCAATACACGGTTCGATCGTGCGCTGCAATAACTAAAATGGTGTTTTCCCACGGATCGTCTTTCCGAGGCTTTCAGGTTGATGTCAGTAAGCAATGCCATCCCCGCCTGGTTGGCGTGGCAGCCTTGGCTGGTGCGCGTTCTGGCATTGGGATGCATTTTGGAAAATACGGGTTCATCGAGTGCGCGGGCCGGCTATCGGCCGAAGATCGGAAGTGTCACGCTGTCGGTGCTGACGGCGGTCTACATTTTGGCGGTGGCGAACCAGACATTCTGGATGCGGGCTTTCGGCTATCTGGCCACCACGCCAATGGCGTTCATCGCCTTCGTGCTCGGGATTTTCGCAATCACCATCGCGGCGCTGACCACATTTTCTGTCAAATACCTGACCAAGCCGGCGCTGATCTTCTTCGTTATGGTGGCGGTGGTATCCTCCTGGTTCACGGATCAGTTCGGCGTGATCATCGACAAGGAGATGATCCGCAACGCAGCGGTGACCACGCGGGCGGAATCGGCGCATCTGATCACCTTTTCCTTCGTGCTTCACATTCTCCTGTTCGGCGTGCTGCCGTCGCTTCTCATTGCCTGGGTCAAGATCGTTCACAGGCCGTTTTTGAAGAAGTTTGCCTGGAACATGGCCGTTATTGTGCCGTGCCTGGCGATTTTCGTCGCTGCCGGTCTCGGCTTTTCGCAGACCTATGCCGCGGTCGGGCGTCTGCACAAGGATATCATGCTGACGCTGAACCCGTTCATTCCGATCGGAAACGCTGCGCGCTTCGTTTTCGCCACCGAGAACGATCGCACCGTTGTGCGCCGGCCGCTCGGCACCGATGCGCATCAGCGCACGGCGAGCGCCAATGGTAAGCCCCGGGTGACGATCATCGTTGCCGGCGAGACGGGCAGGGCGCAGAATTTTTCGCTCGGCGGTTATCCGCGAGAGACCAATCCGGAGATGAAGGCGCGCGGCGTCATCTATTACAAGAACGCGACGAGCTGCGGCACCTCCACGGCGGTTTCGCTGCCATGCATGTATTCGGTCTACACGCGGGCGGACTACACGCATCGCAAGGGGCTCGAGACCGATAACCTCACGGACATTCTCGGCCATGCCAAGGTCGACGTCGAGTGGTGGGACAATGATACCGGCAGCTATGGTGTCGCCAATCGCATTCCCTATCGCTTCCTGCCCGATGCCGCCGATCCGCGTTTCTGCACGGATGGCGAATGCCTCGACACGGTGCTGCTCGACAAGCTCGGCGACTGGCTTTCGAATGTGAAAAGCGACAGCGTTCTGGTACTACACCAGCTCGGAAGCCACGGGCCGGCCTATTACCGGCGCTACCCCGACGATTTCCGTCGCTTCACGCCGGATTGCCGGACGCCGGAATTCGGCGCCTGCAAGCCGGAGGAGATCGTCAACGCGTACGACAATACGATCCTCTTCACAGATCACGTGGTGGCCAAGGTCATCGACAATCTGAAGAAGCACCAGGACACGATTTCGGCGTCGATGCTCTACGTCTCCGACCACGGCGAGTCGCTCGGCGAGAACGGGCTCTATCTTCACGGCGCGCCCTATATCATCGCCCCGGCGGAGCAGACGCGGGCGCCGATCATCGTCTGGCTGTCGCCCGATTTCAGCGTGGCCTCCGGCATCGATACGGCCTGTCTTGCGGCGAGCGCTTCCAATCCGGTGTCGCACGACAATTTCTTCCACAGCGTTCTCGGGCTGATGGATGTCGAAACCAGCGTCTACGATGCGAAGCTCGACCTGTTTTCCGGCTGCCGGAAGGCGCCGGACAAGGCGGTGCAAGCCTCGTTCAAAGGGTAGGTTGTTGGCGCGCGGACCTCATGGCTTTTCGCTTGAAAAGGAAGGGATTCGCCGCTAAGCAAAATTCATCTATCTGTGCGATCGTAGATGAAGATGTCCCGCACGGGGGCAGTCCATTGATTGCGAAAGCCATAATTCGGAGGCGTGCAGCTATGTCTGCCAAGATCTATCGTCCAGCAAAGACCGCCATGCAATCCGGCAAGGCAAAGACTCATCTCTGGGTGCTGGAGTTCGATCAGGAAACGCCGCGCACGATCGACCCGATCATGGGCTACACCTCTTCGTCGGACATGCGCCAGCAGGTAAAGCTGAATTTCGAAACGCAGGAACTGGCTGAAGCCTATGCGCAGCGCAACGGCATCGAATACCGGGTGATCGCGCCGAAAGATCCGCAGCGTCAGACGGTGGCGTATCCGGATAATTTCCGCTATACGCGCACGCAGCCCTGGACGCACTGATTTCTTCCAGAGCCCATGCCTTCGATGCGCGCTTGCGCATCGGCAGTGTGGCCCCTTAGCTCAGCTGGATAGAGCACCTGCCTTCTAAGCAGGTGGTCGCAGGTTCGAATCCTGCAGGGGTCGCCATTTTCTTTCGAGCATCACTTCTACCCGAACCAGCTTCAATCGATCCGGAATCAAATCTTGAAATTTGCCAGTATTTCCTCGTCGACAGGTTGAGGTAAGTACCTGATAGGATCGATGTTTCGCCCGACGGTCTGTACGACCAGCCCATTATCGGACCTCCCCAATTGAATGTCTGGCTCGGGCGAACCCAGATACAGCAAAGATTTGATCGTCGAATTCAACGCCGCGTTCACCGCTTTATTGTTTTCGACAAGAACCGGGTCGGTCCAATAAGACTGAAGGTCGGCGCATTTCTCTACATTCCCTTTTACGGTTTGCCCTGGGTGGAACCAGACCCTGACGGAATTGCTTTGTTCGCTCGGCCAATTGCACACTAGGTGGATTCCGAAGCTCATGTCGCCTTTATCGCCGCGCTGCTCTACGTAGGCTCCCTCGAAGTGCAAGCCTATTTCCTCCATGACCATCAATTTCTGTTGGCGACCGAAATGAAGGAAGATGTTGGTCCCACCCGGCAACTCGGCGGTCGGACCCAGATCGTAGTCTGCCACCGAGTGATCGGGTAGCTTCGGTAAAAGGGCGCTCACGTCGAAGATCGCTGGGGCCATCGGTTCCTTCATCACATTCCGAGCTAACAGTCGAAGATTTGCGTACCGTGGAGCTTTGGCACTTCCGGGCCTAGAAAATCCTTCGATAGGAGAACCAACGAGACGGGTAGGGTGAAAGGTCATGGGAACGCTTGTGTGGCATCAGATGATCGAGCTTTCATCAACAGCCTGCAAGAAACCGGCGGCGACTTGCATCGAACTGAAGGGCCTCAGCTCGACGTGAGCTAGAACGAGAAAGGGGAGGCCGTTTCCGGTCTCCCCTTAAACTCACCACCCGCTACATGGTGCGGTAGTATTTGACGCTTACCGTCTGACCCTACCCGGTGCCGCTCGGACCTGTGCAGCTCTTAACCACACCTTATTTTTCACGACCATGAGGCATAAACATGGTCGGGATGTTTCCATCCGTCACTACGTGATAGATAAGCCAAAATTCGCATAAGTCAACCCGCCGTCAATTCGCCAGAGCGCTCATGAAGCAAATCCCTGACACCGATGATGCGCCGACAGAAGTACAGACCCTGGCCGCTCCTGATAATGATGAACCAGAAGATAGAAGGTCGTCAACCAATACGACACGCTTGTCTTGAAGTCCAGCCGGGGCGTCGGACCGCGTGAACGGATCGAATAGGTGCCGTATCTTTGGAGAAACCATCTTCATGACGACCGACTTATCCCCGGACGCTGTAGACCAGAGTTTCAATTGAGATTTGTACTCATCGATTTCCGCAGGTATCAAACCGGACGGCACACTGCCGTATTCCGCGTACATCTCCGTAAAAGTCTTCTTTCTGATAAAGTCCGGGGCAGCAAGCGGGAGACCGGTCACCTCTGCAACAATTTCCGCAATTTCGAGGCAAAACCCATTTCCTGAAGGTACAGGAATTACAACGTCGGCTTCGATTTTCATTTTGCTGACGATAACGGCACATCGTTCCAGAACCTTCTTCCTGAAAACTGGAACGATGGTGAAGCGGTTCAAACTCTTCATCGCGTAGATAAGGGGATTGCCGTCACCTTTGTCGTAATTGTATTTGCTTCGAGTGAAAACGTAATGCACTGGAATTCCATCCAGTTCTACCTGGGTGGGATTGTCATCAACGGAGGTATTTACGCGCTTTTGATGTGTGTCGTCGATTTGGACGGCGTTCTTGATAACGTTGATTCCCACTCAGCACCATATCAATCATCAGACACTCCCATGCTCCTGCTGGAAATCACTCGATGCCTTACCTCGTTGTTTCTAAGGTAGTTCACCGAGGCAGGGATTTGAAGAGCGCCACTCCGTCAGGAGGGAGACAACGCGCGTTAACCATACGTTAACCCTTTCGGCTAGGTCTCTTGACTCCCAGCCCATCTTTCCCTGATCCTCCGCCTCGGCGTCCCAAAACAGGACACCTTCCACGGATCGTTTACCGATCCACTGAGCAACGCTTGCGCCAACGGCACCGCTTCATGCAAATGGCGGTCCGCTTCGGACTTAACGAACGAGGTGAGACGTGCAGCAGATAGACCGAATATCTGGGCCTTCGCGGGATGACCGCTCGGCTTTTTCGGCTGCCTGACACCACGTCGGCCCAGCCGGTCCTGGCTGAGCTTCTCATCCCACCTTCCGCATGATGCGAAACAGGTGGCCCATGATCTCCAAACCTCACAATCCGTTCGTTTCCCTGGGACATCTGTCCCATCGTTCCGAGGTGCTCTCCGTGTCTTACCACCAGTACATATGCGTCTACCGGCGAAGATGACCGGGTGTGCCACCTCCGCTGTCGGGAGGTGATTATTCCCCGGTTGTTCCGATTGTGGCCCGGATTGCGGTCACAGCGTAGCGCTGGAGGTGTGTCTTGAAGACGCATTTTTATCCGTTCACGGGCCAGGCAATGCCGGTGCCGTCGAACATTCTGCAGGCTCTCGGTGTCCCGGCAACGACCGTGGCAGAGCTGATGCGCATCGGTGTCATCCCTACGACGGGTTTGTCCGTGAAGGGAGGTCGCCGTGGCTGATCCCAATCCCGCACTCCTGGAAGCGATCTTCGCCGACAGCCATAAGCCGCTCCGCCAGATCGGTCACGGCATGTACGGCCGGGGTCACGCGGTCTCGTTCCCGACCAACAAGGTGCCTTCGGGTATTATCCGCGCTCATTCGACACTGATGGCGGACGGGCTGCTGCATCTGGACACCAGTCCGGACGTCGTGCAGCTGTCTGCCTATCCGCTGGAGGTGGCATACTGGTCGACGAAGGACGGCAAGACGCCGGAAAAGCGCGACCACATCCCTGACATTGCGGCCAAGCTCCGTGACGACAGCGTGGTGTTCATCGACTACGTGCCGTGGAACGAGCAGCTGGACACACGCCTGTTCTGGCGTCGTGTGAAGGAACGTGCCCGTCATTTCCGCGAGGAGTTCGACTGCGACTATGCGGTGCACGACGAACGTTCGATCCGGATCGAGCCTCGTCTGACGAACCTGCGTCTGATGTGGACGCACCGTGCCCGTCGCACCGAACCGACTTCGCTGGCTCACGCCCGTCAGGTCATCCGTGAGGTGAAGCTCCCGGCGACGATCCGCTCGATCTCGGACAAGGCAGACTTCGCCCGCCAGGCAATCCTCTGGGAGGGGGATGATGCGCCGACGGTCCTTGATGAGACCAACCTCATTTTCACTGCCGTGATGCAGCTCGCCATGCGCGGCGAGGTTCGCCTCGACCTTGGCAAGTCCCTGACGCTCGACTCCATCATTTACGAGGTGACAGCATGACCCTGACCGCCAAGCACTTTGACTTCCTTTTGAAGGGCTCGATGCGCCTGTTGACGCCGGAGCAGCTGATCCTCCCGAATACGCCTGTGGAGCACGTGAACGCGCCTGCTCAGGATATCGTCCCGGGTGATCAGTTTGCGATTTTCGCGGACGGTGACCGCAGCACCTACGGCATCTACACGGCGCAGGCGTGGACGAACGGGTCTCCGCAGACGCCGCGCCTGCTGACGCTGTTGGACTCGAAGTTCCAGTCGCCGCTATGGCTTTCGCCCTGGCAGATCGACTGGCTCAACAGCCACGGTCGCCTGCGCTCTGTGCATTTCGAGCCCCGCGCACACCGCAAGACGATCCTGCCCGGCAGCAGCCTCAGCTTGACGCCGAACCAGTCGAAGAAGGCACACCAGCTTCTCGACTATATCGATCACTATGTCCGCATCTGCCGTGACGAGAACAAGGGAGTAGGGTGCGTCCGCCTTCTCGACCGTGCTCGTCAGGAGGTCGGCGAGCGCCGTGGCGAAAAGCCGGTCGGCAAGACGGCACTCTACGAGGCTATGGCGAAGCTGAAGGATCGCCGCAACATGGACCGTGTTCTGGCCGTTGCGCCGCTTCCGAGCAATGGCAACGCCATCGAGCGCTTCAACCCGCGCCTGGAGGAGGCAATGCGTCAGGCTGTGAAGACGGCTTGGACCGACCCGCGCGGCAGCTGGCTGACAGTGAAGGCCGCGCTCGGCGAGTTGTGCTCGGACAAGGGGGATTTTCCCGACCAGGAAGAGCTGGCGAAGGCGGTGTCCAAGAGCACGCTGCAGCGTCGTTTTGCTAATGTCGATCTCTGGACGCAGACCTTCTTGCGCTACAGCGAGGAAGAGGCCAACCGCCTTTCGATGCAGGCAGCACGCCTAGCTCGCCCGGATCATCCGCTGGACGTCGTCGATATCGACCACACGGAGCTGAATGTGGTCGTCTACGACGATCTGGTCCCGGTGGCGTTCGGCAAGCCCGACATCCTCGTCTTCCGCGACCGCCACTCGGCAGCGGTGATCGGCTTCCATATCGGTTTCGAGGCACCGTCCTTTGCGGGCTTCGTTGCAGGTCTGAAGCATACCGTCTACCCGAAGGACCCGCGCTCGTTGCCGGGAGGCATGACATTCCCGTGGTACGGGATGCCGACGCGCCTTGGTGTCGACCAGGCCAGTCACTTCACGGGCGGCAGCATGGAGAATGCCGAGCGTGAACTTGGTTTCCAGGTCATCGAGTACCGTCCGGGACGCCCATGGGAGAAGGGCGCAATGGAGCATCTGTTTTCAATCCTTGGCATGCAGCTGACGGACCGCCTCCTCGGGACCACGACCCGTTCACCGAGCGAACGCAAGAAGTTCACCAAGGAGGACGATATCGCCAAGCCGGTGTTGTCGATCCGCGAGCTTTACGGGTTCCTGCTTTATTACTTCGGGGAGGTCTACAACCGCTCGGAGCACGCCGGGCTCGGGCCGCTTGTGACACTTTCGGACACGCCCGCAAAGCTTTGGGAGGAAGGCATTCCGCACGCAACGATGCGGCCTGTCGTTGATCCGGCGGTGTTCACGCGGCTGGTCGGTATCACGGAAGAGGTGACGGTCCAGGCTGATGGTGTCCGTATCGACTACCTCCACTATCAGTCTGCCGAGCTGGTAGCGCTGCGCACGCACCCGAAGCACAAGATGGGAACCCGGGCGCACCGGGCGACTAAGTACACGGTGACGCGTGATCCGAACGATCTCGGTCGCATCTGGGTCAACGACCCTTATCGCAAGGTGATGATCGAGGTCCCGGTACAGGATATCGAGAAGCGCTACGCAACCGGCCTGACGCTGTATCAGCATCGTCAGATCATCAAGTACCACCTCGAACAGAAGAAGAGCCAGCCAGGCGTCGAGGAGCTTACGGATGCCCGCCGCAGCTTGGAACTGCAGCTGGCCGATATGCACGCCAAACGCAAGAAGCACGGGACGGCGAAGAAGCTTGCCCGCTTCGTGTCGGGCCAGGCGGCAAAGCTGCGCAGCGCCGAGATCATCGAGCTGACGGCGAACCCGGCCGTGGACGGCTGGATGAACCCAGCCAACCCGATGCCTCAGCAGCCAGAGGCCAAGGTCTCGCCGAAGACGCAGGGCTTGTTGCCTGGCGAAACGCCGACGGGACCTGACCTGATGCCGGATATCCCGGAAACGGCGGAAGAGGGCGGTGCCGAAATCGCCGCTGTCGACATCGAAGAACTGAAATCTCGCCACTCGGATTGGGAGGAATAGGATGACTGACGCCTACATCACGTTGCCGTTCAACATGGAAAAGCTGTCGACTGAGCAGCGTGTCGTAGTCTCCTCCCAGCCTCCGGCGGTGCGCCAGCATATGATCGAGACGCTCTTGTATCCGTCACCCCTGTTCAAGAAGGGCAACGCGTTCATCGGCAAGTTCCACCACCCGGTAACTGGCGGTCGCCACGGTACGGGGAAGATCGGCGGACTGCTTGGGCCGTCCCGCGTCGGCAAGTCGGCAATCTGCAAGTTCTACCGTTCTCATCATCCGGCCCGGATCGAGGAAGACGGCGAGGCTTACCCGGTCGTCTACTTCCAGGCTTCGGACGACATGACGCCCCGGACGATGGCGGAACGCATCTGTGAGGCGACGGGAGCCCGCTCCCTGGCGCAGATGAAAACCCCGGCCTTGATCGACACCTGTATCAATCGTCTGGTACGGGCAAAGACCGAGCTGCTGATCATCGACGACGCTCAGTTCATGTTCATGGGCCGCCGTGTGGACCAGGTCCGCAACTTCAAGAGCTTTATCAAGCTCGCCAGCGACCGCAATGCGTTCAACACACTTCTGGTGGGGGAACCGATCATCAAGGACGTGGTTACGGCGGTGGACTATCTGGTCGGCCGTGGCGGCTTTCCGAATGAAGCTCTCGTGCCGCTCGGCGATACCACCGACGAGTTCGAGCAGTTCACGTTGATGCTGGAAGGGATCGACAACCGCCTGCCGTTCCTCATGAAGTCGAACCTTTCGGATGCGAAGATCGCTGCCGATATTCACCGTTTCAGTGGCGGGCTTATCGGCCGGGTGATGAACCTGGTCCAGGCGTCAGCCTTCGAGGCGATCAATGCCGGGACGTCCAAGATCATGATCGAGCACCTGCGCTCGGCAGCCACGATGCTGGTTGCTGCGAACGACAGCCACTCGTATTTCCGCTAGGAGCCAGGCATGCCGGTGAATCGTGATCTCCCGTTCTCGCAGTGGCGGCTCCGTCCCGAGCCCGCCGAACCCTCGTACGGATACTTCGCCCGCCTGGTCGCAGACGAAGGCCATGCCAGCTTGAAGGTCTATGCGACCGAGATCGGCATCAACGGCCGCAGCATCGTGCCTGAAGAGTTGTTGCACGTTTTGCAACAACTGCCGCTCGCTCCTGAGGATCACGAGCGCCTGCGACACTCAACGCCGGTCCTTCGGGACGGCATCTACCATATCGGCAACGAGCGCGTACGCCCCCGCCAGCTGTCGTTCAAACACCGCCGCTTCTGTCCTCATTGCCTGGCCGAGCGGCTTCATCATCGTATCCAGTGGGATATCGTTGTCGCCACGCATTGCCCGATCCATGGAACGGCGCTGATTGACAGTGTCGACGGTAAGAAGCTCGGCTGGTGGTGGCCGCACTTCGACGTCTCCCCTGAAGGCGAGAGCTTGATCGACCGGCGGTCTCCGAAAGCGGAGGTCAGCTTGCCGTTCCATGAAATGCTGCGATCCAGGTTGGAGTTTGGACAACGGGAGTCGGGGCCGACAGCGGAGTTCGAGCTTCACGACATCATCGAACCCGCCCGGTTCTTCGGCCGGTACAGCAACGCCGGTCAGCTCGTCCATCCGCGCAACAACCCCATCGGAGATATCGAAGCTGGCTTCGCCCTCCTGGTAATCCCTCACGCCGAGCGCGTGGCCTGGTTCGCGACCTGGTATGAAACCGTCATCGACAAAGAGAAGCGGCGGAAGGGCTATTTCGCATCGACACCGGCAACGTCGAAGGCGGACGGCGGTCGTGCAAACAATCTGCTTTGGGAAGCGCTGGAGACCGCTCAACAGGAAGGCTTTGCCCAAGTAGGAACACTAGGCCGGAAGCGTACCCGTCGTAGCGCCAACCGAAACGAGATGACGCTCCTCGAAGCCTCCCGCGAGCTGAAGGTGCCACCGAAGGCGCTCGGCAAGTTTATCCGCAAGCTCGGGCTGCTGCCGGACGCCAAGTGGAACGGTGACGCTCTATCCATCGATCCAGCGACGTTTCAGACCTTGAGGGCGACCATCGACAATCTGATCACGCTGCCGCAGACCACTTCGATCACTGGCATCCCTGGACACGAGTTCCGGCCAGTCGCGAACGCTGGGTTCGTTCAGGAGATCACGGGCCTGCCGATCAACCGGGTAGGCGGTCCAAAGTATCTGGCGAGTGAGGTCGTTGAGATCGTCGAACGGTTCCGCGCTTTGACGGACGACGTCGCAACCAATGAGATGAAGACGCTTCTCGGTTATGCGAGAGCCGCTGGCCTTAGCACCGGTCACGTGCTCGTTTCGTGTCTTCGGCGGAAGCTCAGGCCAGCGGGGATAGACATTGCTCGCACCGGGCTCAGATCGCTTTATTTCCGTGACGACACTTTTGAGCGCAATCGTCTTTGAATAATTCAATCTGGACCGCGTGATCTGTGTCTACAAAGGCTGAATACCATGCGGTGGTGAGCGCCGTGAAAGTTTGAAAGCTTAACAATATCTATCAAACGCAACGGTGTCACTGACGTCGTACGATATCGATGTCAAGCCTCGCTGTGACTGCCAAGAGACGAGAACAATTCCTCTTTGAGGTTGAATGCTCTTGTAAGCTTCTTGTCGACCTTCAAGGCAAGGAGACCCCAAAGCAGAAGCCAAGGGAAAAACAGTGGCGACGTAATGATAAGGCCAAAGACGATTGTGGTCGAATCTTCGTTGATAAGCCACGGGAATATCGCGACCCAAATGGCGCAGTAAGTGATAGCTGCCGGAATGAACGCTGATAACAAGACAAGGACACCGCGAAAATAATCTTTAATACCGTAGAATATGTTTCCCAACATAACGCCTCAAATAAAGAATGATGTTCTGAACATGGTGGGCGCGAGGAAATCAGGTGTCAACCTGCTGTTTGGCGGTTAATCGGGCCACGATCAATCCTGGCAAAAACTCTAATTGATGCGGCTTAGCTCTCAGCCCGTTGGCAATCTCCCTTGTCCCTAGTCCATTGCAAATTCATTCCAGCGCGTAGTCGCCGACCAATTACATATTCGGCCGAAATCCATTCCGGCTGGATGTGAGGTTTCGGCACTCCGTTCCGGATTGATGCGAGGATCATTCCGTTGCAGCGAATACCAGAGGTGCAATTACACAATGTTTTCAGTGCAACCCATTCCGGCTGGATGTGATCGTCCTCATTTTCTGCAATTTCCCGCCCGGACTTGAATTCGCCACATTGACCTACCATATCAAGCCCATCGGCATTGCTGGTCAGTGTTCCACACAGCGAACGCTCGCAGTTGCCGGTATCGCGTTTATGCTTTTGACCACGGATGTACTGGCACTGGTGTGAGATGCGAATAGGAAGGTCGGTGCGGTTTCGCCCCGGCCTTTTTTATTGTCCGGAATTCGGGCCGGCTCAAAGCTTCACGTGATGTTCAAAGACAAAAGGCCGAAGCGGGTGCTTCGGCCTTCTGTGGTTTTGGTGGTGCTGCGTCTTTGCTGCTATTTCACCGCTGTTGCGTGGCGCCTGCCTTTGCCGAGGTCCGGCAGGAAGACGGTGAGCAGGCCGAGCAGCGGCAGGTACGAGCAGACGTGGTAGACGAAGACGATGCCCATGCGGTCCGCCACCATGCCGAGTGCAGCGGCACCGATGCCGCCGATGCCGAAGGCGAAGCCGAAGAACAGGCCGGCGATCATGCCGACGCGTCCGGGCACCAGTTCCTGTGCGAAGACGACGATGGCTGAGAAGGCCGACGCCAGGATGATGCCGATCACGAAGGTGAGCACGATCGTCCAGGTGTAGCCCGCATAGGGCAGCGCGAGGGTGAAGGGCAGGGCGCCGAGGATCGAGAACCAGATCGTGAACTTCGTTCCAAACCAGTCGACGATCGGGCCGCCCGCGACCGTGCCGATGGCGACCGCGCCCAGGAAGACGAAGAGCAGGATCTGCGCCTCTTGGACCGAAACCTGGAAGCGTTCGATCATGTAGAAGGTGTAGTAGCTCGAAAGACTGGTCATGTAGACGTATTTCGAGAAGACCAGCATGGCGAGGACCGCGATCGACATGATCACCTTGGCGCGCGGCAGCACGACGGCGGGCACCGCGGCCCTGCGGCCGGCATTGGTGCGGCGGTGGTTGGAGTACCAGACGCCGACGCGCCACAGGATGATCATGCCCGTCAGCGCGGCAACCGAGAACCATGCGACGCTGGTCTGGCCGCGCGGCAGCACGATGAAGGCGGCGGCCAGCGGGCCGATCGCCGAGCCGAAATTACCGCCCACCTGGAACAGCGACTGCGCCAGACCGTGGCGTCCGCCCGACGCAAGGCGCGCGACGCGGGAGGATTCCGGATGGAAGACCGCCGAGCCGAGACCGACGACGCCGGCGCCGACGAGCAGCACCCAATAGGCGTGCGCATAGGCGAGCAGGATCAAGCCGATCAGGGTAAAGAACATTCCTGCCGACAGCGAATAGGGCAGTGGGCGCTTATCCGTGTAGATGCCGATCAGCGGCTGCAGCAGCGAGGCTGTGACCTGGAAGACCAGGCCGAGCAGGCCGATCTGCGTGAAGTCGAGACCGTAGCCCTCCTTGATCATCGGATAGAGAGCCGGGATAAGCGACTGCATCGTATCGTTCAAGAGATGGCAGAAGCTCACTGCCATGATGATGCTGAAAACCGTTTGTTCCGCGGAGTGTTTCTCCGCCGTCATTGTACCTGTTGTCACGATGTTCCTCCTGAGAACCTGACTATCCGCATAGTCTCCTTGCGGCAGTCCCGCTTTCGTGTTTTGGTCTCATTCTTTCGCGATTGGGCCAGGGCTTATGAAAGCGTTGCAAAATATGACGTCGGCGGAACTGGCCAAGCTCCATGTCGAGCGGCTGGCGGCCATCGAGGCGGCGTCGGAGCCGGTTCACACCATCCCGTCCGAGTATCCCTCGGGCTATCACGTGGCGCCCCATCGGCACAGCCGCGCGCAATTCGTCTATGCGCGCACCGGCGTGGTCATGGTGTCGTCGCGGCAAGGGCGCTGGATGGTGCCGCCGGAGCATGCGCTGTGGATACCGGCCGGACTGGACCACTCGGTGGATATGCTGGGCGAGGTGACCATGCTGTCGGCCTATATCAGCTCCGATGCACTGGTTGCCCTGCCTGAGGCCATTCGTGTGGTCGGGCTCACCGATCTCGCGCGTGCGCTGATCATCGAAGCGGTGTCTCCAAGTGGTGACCTCAAGGGTTCGCGGCGGCAGCGGCTGGTGGTGGCGCTGCTGCTCGAGGAGATTTCGCGGCTGCCTGATCGCTCGCTTGGCCTGCCTATTCCCGGTGATGCAAGGCTTGCGGGGCTCTGCCGTGCCTTTTTAGCGAACCCAACCGCGCGGTTGCTGATCGACGATTGGGCCGAGCAGCTCAACATGAGCCGGCGGGCGTTCACCCGCGCTTTCCGTCGGGAGACCGGCATCAGCCTTTCGACTTGGCGGCAGCAGGCTGCCTTGTTTACGGCGTTGCCGCGGCTGGCAGCGGGCCAGCCGGTGACAACAGTTGCGTTCGATCTCGGTTACGAAAGCGTCGCGGCGTTCACCACCATGTTCAAGCGCATGCTTGGCGCGCCGCCGCGCGCCTATTTCAGGGTTGCCGAGCCCAATTGAAATTCCTCGATAATTTCGAGTGAAGGCCTTTCGCGCTGTCACACGCCCGACATCGGCGCGCCGCATAACTGTGCGAAACATTCGTTTGACATTCGAATGAGTTTCGCTTTAACTGTTTTCACTTTCGCAATCGCGTTGTCTTGTTTGCGTTGCGGCATTTTCTGAGGGCATGGGACGCGTGAGCGGTCAGATTCACGATCTTTTCGTTATCGGTGGCGGCATCAATGGCTGCGGTATCGCGCGTGACGCGATCGGGCGCGGCTATTCCGTTGCGTTGGCTGAGATGAACGATTTCGCCTCCGGCACGTCCTCTGGTGCCACCAAGCTCATTCATGGCGGCCTGCGCTATCTCGAGCATTACGAGTTTCGTCTGGTGCGCGAATCGCTGATGGAGCGCGAAATCCTTTGGGCGATGGCGCCGCATATCATCTGGCCGATGCGCTTCGTGCTGCCCTATCACAAGGGCGGGATCCGGCCTGCGTGGCTGATCCGGCTCGGACTGTTCCTCTACGATCATCTCGGAGGTCGCAAGCTTCTGCCACCGACCAAGGTGCTCGACATGCGCCGCGATCCGGCGGGCAAGCCGTTGAAGTCGCTATTCACCAAGGCGTTCGAATATTCCGACGGCTGGGTCGATGATGCCCGCATGGTGGTGCTGAATGCGCGCGATGCGGCCGACAAGGGTGCGCTGATCATGCCGCGCACCAAGGTGGTCTCGGCGCACCGCGAGAATGGTGTCTGGGCGATCGAGACCGTGGATACGGTGACCAGCGAGAAGCGGCATTTCCAGGCGCGGATGCTGGTGAACGCGGCGGGTCCATGGGTCGATCACGTCATTCGCGCCGCCTTCGGGCAGAACGAGGCGCGGCATGTGCGGCTCGTCCAGGGCAGCCATATCGTGGTGAAGAAGAAGTTCAACGATCCCAGAGCCTACTTCTTCCAGAACCCCGACAACCGCATCATCTTCGCGATCCCCTACGAGCAGGACTTTACGCTGATCGGTACCACCGATCGCGACTACAAGGCCGATCCGAAGGATGTGAAGATTTCGGACGAAGAGACGACCTATCTCTGCAAGGCCGCGAGCGAGTATTTTAACGAGCCGGTACGGCCGGAGGATATCGTCTGGACCTATTCCGCCGTGCGTCCGCTCTTCGACGATGGCGCGTCCAAGGCGCAGGAAGCGACGCGCGATTACGTGCTGAAGCTCGAAGGCGAGGGCGCGCCGGCGCCGTTGCTCAACGTCTTCGGCGGCAAGCTCACGACCTATCGTCGGCTGTCGGAACACGCGCTGGAGAAGATCGGCGCGGCAATCGGCGCCAAGGGTGCCCCGTGGACGGCCAAGAGCCATCTGCCCGGCGGCGATTTTCCGGCGCAGGGATACGAGGCGGAAGTGCGCAAGCTGAAGGGCAGCTATCCGTTTCTCATCGATACGCATGCCCGCCGCCTCGTTCGCCGCTACGGCACGAAGGCTGCGGTGATTTTGGGACAGGCGCGCGGGACCGAGGATCTCGGGCGCTGTTTCGGGAGCGACCTCTATGAGGTGGAGGTTCGCTACCTGATCGAGCACGAATGGGCGAGACACGCCGATGACGTGCTCTGGAGGAGAACGAAGGAGGGCTTGCGCCTGACGAGGGAGCAAGCCGCGGTTTTGGAGGAGTACATGGCCGCGCTACCGGCTCAGATGGCCGGATAAAAGAGCGGCATGTGGTCCCCGCTGTGAGGAGGCACGGGAACCTGAATGCTGGAATTGCGAAACATCGCAAAGACGGTCGGTGCGGATACGCATATCCACGCGACCGATCTCGCGTTTGAACGCGGCACGCTGAACGTGCTCCTGGGGCCGACCCTGTCTGGCAAGACGTCGCTGATGCGGCTGATGGCCGGGCTCGACCGGCCGACCAGCGGGACGATCCATTTCGACGGCGTCGATGTTACCGGCATGCCGGTGCAGAAGCGCAATGTCGCGATGGTCTACCAGCAGTTCATCAACTACCCCGCCTTTACGGTCTACGAGAACATCGCCTCGCCGATGCGGATATCGGGCAAGGATGCCGCCACCATCGATCGCGAGGTGCGCAAGGCCGCCGATCTCTTGCGGCTGACGCCCTATCTCGACCGCACACCGCTCAATCTCTCCGGTGGCCAGCAGCAGCGCACCGCGCTTGCCCGCGCGCTGGTCAAGAACGCCAGCCTCGTCTTGATGGACGAGCCGCTTGCCAACCTCGACTACAAGCTGCGCGAGGAGTTGCGCGCCGAACTGCCGAGGATATTCGCGCAATCGGGCGCCATCTTCGTCTATGCCACCACCGAACCATCCGAAGCCCTGCTGCTCGGCGGCAATACGGCGACGCTGTCAGAAGGGCGGGTGACGCAGTTCGGGCCGACGATTTCGGTCTACCGGACACCGCGTGATCTCACCACCGCCAAGACCTTCGCCGATCCGCCGCTCAATTTCATCGACGTGGTGAAGGCGGGCGCGACGTTCCAGCGCGACGGGCGCGCGGTGTTTACGGTGCCGACGCATCTGGCCGGCATGGCCGATGGGCCGGTGACGGTGGCGTTTCATCCGCATCATCTCGGGCTTGCCGCGCAGACGCCGGGTGCTGTGCAACTCAAGGCGCGCACGCAGCTGTCTGAAATCACCGGTTCGGAGAGCTTCGTCTATCTCGATTACGAGGGTGCGCGCTGGGTGATGCTGGCGCACGGCATTCACGACATCGATTCGGACACCGATATCGACGTGTTTCTGGATGGCCGCCACCTGATGGCGTTCGACACCAGCGGCCGGGCGATCTCGTCCGGCGCAACGGCTTGAAGGGGTAGGGACATGGCACGCATCACGCTCGACCACATCCGCCACGCCTACGGGCCGAACCCGCAATCGGACAAGGACTACGCGCTGCGCGAAGTCGACCACGAGTGGAACGACGGCGGCGCCTATGCGCTGCTCGGACCATCCGGCTGCGGGAAGACGACGCTGCTCAACATCATCTCCGGCCTGCTGCAGCCGTCACATGGCCGCATCCTGTTCGACGGCAAGGACGTGACCAACCTCGCGACGCAGGCGCGCAACATCGCACAGGTGTTCCAGTTCCCTGTCATCTACGACACCATGACCGTCTACGACAATCTGGCCTTTCCGTTGCGCAATCGCGGCGTATCGGAGCCGGAAGTCGATCGTCGCGTTCGCGAAATTCTCGAGATGATCGATCTGACGCCGATGGCGCGGCGCAAGGCGCAGGGGCTTACCGCCGACCAGAAGCAGAAGATCTCGCTCGGCCGGGGACTGGTGCGCAGCGACGTCAACGCGATCCTGTTCGACGAGCCGCTGACGGTCATCGATCCGCATATGAAATGGGTGCTGCGTTCGCAGCTGAAGCGGCTGCACAAGCAGTTCGGCTTCACCATGGTCTATGTCACGCATGACCAGACGGAAGCGCTGACCTTCGCTGACAAGGTCGTCGTCATGTATGAGGGCGAGATCGTGCAGATCGGCACGCCCGCCGAGCTCTTTGAGAAGCCGAGCCACACCTTCGTCGGTTACTTCATCGGCTCACCCGGCATGAACGTCCTGCCGGCAAAGCTCGATGGCAGCAGGGTGACGGTGGGGGCTGAGAGCCTGCAGCTCGACTACGCGCCGAAGGCTGCCGCGGGCGCAAAGACCGAGCTCGGTATCCGGCCGGAGTTCATCCGCCTCGGGCGCGAGGGCATGCCTGTCACCATCAACCGGGTCGAGGATATCGGCCGGCAGAAGATCGTGCGGGCGGATTTCGCGGGCCAGCCGATCGCCATCGTGTTGACGGAGGATGCCGAGATCCCCTCGGAGGCGCGGGTCACCTTCGATCCCAAGGCCATCAACATCTACGCCGATTCCTGGCGCGTCGGCAGGGAGGGCTGAGCCATGAACAAGACCTGGAACAACAAGGCCTGGTTTCTGGTGCTGCCGGTGCTGGTGTTGGTCGCCTTCTCGGCGGTGATCCCGTTGATGACCGTCGTCAATTATTCGGTGCAGGATACGTTCGGGAACAACGAGTTCTTCTGGGCGGGCACGGACTGGTTCGTGCAGACGCTGCAATCCGACCGTTTCTGGGCAGCGCTGCAGCGCAATCTCGCCTTCTCGCTGATCATCCTGGCATTGGAGATCCCGCTCGGCATCTTCATCGCGCTCAACATGCCGAAGAAGGGGATCGGCGTGCCGGTCTGCCTCGTTCTGATGGCTTTGCCGCTGCTGATCCCGTGGAACGTCGTCGGCACGATCTGGCAGGTGTTCGGTCGCGTCGATATCGGCCTGCTCGGCCATACACTGGAGGCGATCGGGCTCGACTATAATTATGTCCGCGATCCTGTCGATGCGTGGATCACCGTCATCGTCATGGACGTCTGGCACTGGACGAGCCTTGTCGTGCTGTTGTGCTATGCCGGCCTCGTGTCGATCCCGGATGCCTATTATCAGGCGGCGAAGATCGATGGCGCGTCGCGCTGGTCGGTGTTCCGCTACATCCAGCTGCCGAAGATGAAGCGCGTGCTTCTGATCGCCGTGCTGCTGCGCTTCATGGACAGCTTCATGATCTATACCGAACCCTTCGTCGTCACCGGCGGCGGCCCCGGCAACTCGACCACCTTCCTGTCGATCGATCTGGTGAAGATGGCCGTCGGTCAGTTCGACCTCGGTCCGGCGGCCGCGATGTCGATCATCTACTTCCTGATCATCCTGCTGCTCTCATGGATCTTCTACACCGTGATGACCAGTGGCGACGAGAACGCGTGAGGAGGAGAGGACCATGGCCCAAGCAATGACACAGACGATGAAATACAAGCCGGCCGGCAACTTCTCCTGGGTCGTCTCGACCGTCTACATCATCTTCCTGCTCTTGCCGATCTACTGGCTGGTCAACATGAGCTTCAAGGAGAATGCCGAGATCACCGGCACCTTCTCGCTCTGGCCGCAGAACCCAACGCTCCGGAACTACACGATCATCTTCACCGATCCGTCGTGGTACAACGGCTATATCAACTCGATCACCTATGTGGTCATGAACACCGTCATCTCGGTGCTGGCGGCGCTGCCTGCGGCCTATGCCTTCTCGCGCTACCGGTTTCTCGGCGATAAGCACCTGTTCTTCTGGCTGCTCACCAACCGCATGGCGCCGCCCGCCGTTTTCGCACTGCCGTTCTTCCAGCTCTATTCGGCATTCGGCCTGATCGACACCCACATTGCGGTGGCGTTGGCGCACTGCCTGTTCAACGTGCCACTGGCGGTCTGGATCCTAGAAGGCTTCATGTCCGGCGTGCCGAAGGAGATCGACGAGACGGCCTATATCGACGGCTACTCGTTCCCGCGTTTCTTCATCCGCATCTTCATGCCGCTGGTGGCATCGGGGATCGGGGTGGCGGCCTTCTTCTGCTTCATGTTCTCGTGGGTGGAACTGCTGCTTGCCCGCACGCTGACGACCACGGCGGCCAAGCCGATCTCGGCGATCATGACGCGCACGGTGTCGGCCTCGGGGATGGACTGGGGCGTGCTGGCGGCGGCCGGCGTGCTCACCATCATTCCCGGCGCGCTCGTCATCTATTTCGTCCGCAACTACATCGCCAAGGGCTTCGCGCTCGGCCGCGTCTAAAGGGGAGACCAGACATGAACTTTTCCTGGATGGCGTGGACGCTGCCGACCGCATTGTTCTTTCTCACGATTCTCGTGCTCCTGATCGGCATGAGCATATGGGAATATCTGGCGCCGGGCGGATCGCCGCGTGTGGGGGGCTTGAGGTTCGAGACCACGCGGGGAGACCGTCTCTTCATTTCGCTGCTGGGGGCAGCGTTCATTCATCTCGCATGGTTGGGCCTCGTCGGGCCCAACCTGTGGTGGGCTCTTGGGCTTGCCGTAGTCTACGCCATCGGCGTGTTCCGCTACGTGTGAGGCCAGGGAGATACAGATGGCCGGGGGTACTGGCCGCCTGACGTGAAGACTGCAATCGCAAACCTTGGGAGGATATCATGCGACGGCATCTACTAGCGACAACAGCAGGCATCTTGCTGGCCATGGCGGGTTCCGCCTATGCCGGCATGGACGAGGCGAAATCATTCCTGGACAAGGAAGTCGGCGAACTCTCGTCGCTTTCGCGCGCCGACCAGGAAAAGGAAATGCAATGGTTCATCGATGCTGCGAAGCCCTTCGCCGGCATGGATATCAAGGTCGTTTCCGAAACGCTGACGACGCATGAATATGAATCGAAGGTGCTGGCGCCGGCGTTCACCGCCATCACCGGCATCAAGATCACCCACGACCTGATCGGCGAAGGTGACGTCGTCGAGAAGCTGCAGACGCAGATGCAGTCGGGCGAGAACATCTATGACGCCTATGTCAACGATAGTGACCTGATCGGCACCCATTGGCGCTACCAGCAGGCCCGCTCGCTGACCGACTGGATGGCGAACGAAGGCAAGGATGTCACCAACCCGGGACTCGACATCAACGACTTCATCGGCACCAAGTTCACGACCGCGCCGGACAAGAAGCTCTACCAGCTTCCCGACCAGCAGTTCGCGAACCTCTACTGGTTCCGCTACGACTGGTTCAACGACGAGAAGAACAAGGCGGACTTCAAAGCGAAGTACGGCTACGACCTCGGCGTTCCGGTCAACTGGTCTGCCTATGAGGATATCGCCGAGTTCTTCACCGGTCGTGAAGTGAACGGCAAGAAGGTCTTCGGCCACATGGACTACGGCAAGAAGGACCCGTCGCTCGGATGGCGCTTCACCGACGCATGGCTGTCGATGGCTGGCAACGGCGACAAGGGTCTCCCGAACGGTCTGCCTGTCGACGAGTGGGGCATCAAGGTCGACGAGAACTCGCGTCCCGTCGGCTCATGCGTCGCGCGTGGTGGCGATACCAACGGTCCGGCTGCCGTCTACTCGATCCAGAAGTATCTGGATTGGTTGAAGGCCTATGCACCGCCGGCAGCGCAGGGCATGAACTTCTCCGAATCCGGCCCCGTGCCGGCGCAGGGCGAAGTGGCGCAGCAGATCTTCTGGTACACGGCGTTCACGGCCGATGCCGTCAAGCCGGGCCTGCCTGTCGTCAACGAGGACGGCACGCCGAAGTGGCGCATGGCGCCCAGCCCGCACGGCGTCTACTGGAAGGACGGCATGAAGCTCGGCTATCAGGACGTGGGTTCCTGGACGCTGATGAAGTCGACACCCGACGATCGCGCCAAGGCCGCATGGCTCTATGCGCAGTTCGTGACCTCGAAGACGGTCGACGTGAAGAAGAGCCATGTCGGTCTCACCTTCATCCGCGAATCCACCATTCGCGACAAGAGCTTCACGGAGCGCGCTCCGAAGCTCGGCGGTCTGGTCGAGTTCTATCGCTCGCCGGCCCGCGTGCAGTGGTCGCCGACCGGAACCAACGTACCTGACTATCCGAAGCTGGCACAGCTCTGGTGGCAGGCCGTCGGCGATGCGTCCTCCGGCGCCAAGACCGCCCAGGAAGCCATGGATTCGCTTTGCGCCGAGCAGGAAAAGGTCTTGCAGCGCCTGGAGCGTGCCAAGGTGCAGGGCGATATCGGTCCGAAGCTCGCCGAAGAGCATGATCTCGAATACTGGAACAAGGACGCGGTCGCCAAGGGCAACCTCGCTCCCCAGCTGAAGATCGAGAACGAGAAGGAAAAGCCGGTCACCGTCAACTACGACGAACTGGTCAAGAGCTGGCAGTCCCAGTAACGGGCGCCACGGCCGGGGATTAGCATCCCCGGCCAATCTCCATGCCGGCGGCGTGCGAAGGCTGCCGCCGGCTCTCTCCATTTTCAAATCCATGTTGGCAACCTGCCGATCGAGCGGCGGGAACGGTACTCCTATTCAGTCGGAACAGATCATGGGCGGGTTCATTCTGGCGATCGATCAGGGCACGACGTCGTCGCGAGCAATCATCTTCGACGGCACAATGGCGATGGTCGCCTCGGCGCAGATGGATGTCCGGCAGCACTATCCGCAGGCGGGCTGGGTCGAACATGATGCGTGCGAGATATGGGAGAGTGTCGTCACCACCGCGCGGCAGGCGATCGACAAGGCGGGCATCGCGGCCTCGGCGATCGCCGCGATCGGGATCACCAATCAGCGTGAAACGACAGTGGTGTGGGACCGCAAGACCGGCAGGCCGCTTTACAGGGCAATCGTCTGGCAGGACAGGCGCACCGTCGAGATCTGCGACAGCCTGAAGGCGGATGGCTATGAGAAGCTGGTTCGTGCCAAGACAGGACTACTGCTTGATCCCTATTTCTCCGGCACCAAGCTGCGCTGGCTGCTCGACAATGTCGATGGGCTGCGGGAGCGCGCACGGATGGGCGGTGTTTGCTTCGGCACCATCGACAGCTGGCTGATCTTCAACCTGACGGGCGGGCGGGTTCACGCGACCGATGCGACCAACGCTTCGCGCACCATGCTCTACAACATCACCGATGCGACCTGGGACGACGAGCTTTTGGGCGTGCTTTCAATACCGGCGCCGCTACTGCCTGACGTCAAGGACTGCGCTGACGATTTTGGGGTCACGGACAAGTCGATCCTCGGAGCGGCAATCCCGATCCTGGGCGTTGCCGGAGACCAGCAGGCGGCGACGATCGGCAATGCCTGTTTTGATCCGGGCATGATGAAATCGACGTACGGGACGGGTTGCTTCGCGCTGCTCAACACCGGCCGGGATCGGGTTGCCTCATCAAACCGGATGCTGACGACAATCGCTTATCGGCTGGACGGCGAAACGACCTATGCGCTCGAAGGGTCGATCTTCATCGCGGGTGCCGCCGTGCAATGGCTGCGCGATGGGCTCGGCCTCATTTCGCGTGCTTCCGACAGCGGCGCTTTGGCTGTTGCGGCCGACCAGGGGCAATGCGTCTACATGGTGCCCGCATTCACCGGGCTCGGCGCGCCCTATTGGGATCCGCAGGCGCGCGGCGCCATCTTTGGATTGACGCGCAACAGCGGGCCAGCGGAGCTGGCGCATGCAGCGCTTGAATCGGTTGCCTACCAGACGCTGGACCTGCTGGTGGCCATGCGCAAGGATTGGGGCGAACGTCGGATCGGGACCGTGCTCAGGGTCGATGGCGGCATGACGAATTCCGACTGGACGATGCAGCGTCTCGCCGACATCGTCGCCAATCCCGTGGATCGCGCAGCAGCGCAAGAAACGACGGCTCTTGGTGCTGCATGGCTTGCGGGGTCGCGGGCGGGTGTCTGGCCGGATCGCGCCGCTTTTGCGAAAGCATGGCACAGCGACCGCCAGTTCCTGCCGACGATGCCGGACACCGAACGGCAGGCGAAGATCGCCGGCTGGCGCGATGCCGTATCGCGAACGCTTTCGCGCCCGCTCAGCCCGTGATCTTCACGTCCGATCCGGCCAGCAACGACAGGTCGCGGGCGGCCTGTTGCAGCATGACGATCGTTTGCTCGATATCGGGTGCGTCGGGCGCATTGACGAGGCCGATATAGGGGCAGGTGAGGGCGGCGATGACGCGGCCGTCGGGGCCGAGGATCGGGGCCGACAGGTTGTGGACGCCGGCGGTCTGGGCGCTCGGCATCTTCTCGTAACCACGTTCGCGAATATCGCTCAGGCGCTGATAGAACTCCGCTCCCGGCCGCTTGGTCTTGGGATCGCGAGCGTGCTCGGCGATCATCATTTCGCGTTCCTCATCGGTGCGGAAGGCCAGCAGCACGTGTCCGGAGCCGGTTTCGAGCAGGCTCATATGTGAGCCGACGCGGATCGATATGCCCCAGTAATTTGGTGCTTCGTGCTGGGCGATGACGACGGCGGATCCGCGATCGAAGACCACCAGATGGTTTGCCTGGCGGGTGCGCTGCGCGAGGTCGCGCATCAGCGGCATAGCGAAGGAGGCGAGGCGGCGGGCAGGGGCATGCAACTGCGACAGGCCGAAGAGCTTGAGCGTCAGCGTGAAGCGGTCGCCCTCGAGCTTGGTGACATATCCGCGGCGCACCAGCCGGTCGAGCATGCGGTAGAATTCGTTGGGGCTGCGGTCGAGGCGCTTGGCGATTTCCGCCTGGGTCAGCCCCTCCTCGACGCTTGCCAGAAGCTCGAGGATATCAAGCCCCTTGTCCAAGGCAGGCGCCCGGTACCGGTCGGCTTCATCCGCGTCCATGCTGTTCTCCTGTGAATATGCCTTTACATATACAAATAAGCTCAGGCCGAAAAGCGAAAGTTCGGACGTGCTATCGCCTGTGCGGGACAACTTTCCGGTTTCACGAAGCGGCTTGCTACCCATCTCTGGCGCACATAGCATGCAGCTGATTTGCAGGATGACGCCGATGTTTCTGACGCAGGAAGAGCTTTCCAATATCATCGCGTTTCGCCGCGAGCTTCACCGCTATCCCGAAGTGTCGGGCGAGGAGGTCGAGACCGCGCGCCGGGTGCAGGAGGCGCTGCTTCTGGCAAAACCTGATCGGATCGTGTCGAACCTTGGCGGCCACGGTGTCGCGGCGGTCTATGATGGGGCTATTCCGGGGCCGACGGTGCTTATTCGCTGCGAGCTCGATGGATTGCCGATCGAGGAAATCTCCAACGAAGAGTATCGGTCGACGATCCCGGGCAAGGGGCATCTTTGCGGTCACGACGGGCATATGTCGATCGTGATGGCGGTCGCAACCGCGCTCGGGCAGAAGCGGCCGAACAAGGGGCGTGTGATCCTCCTGTTCCAGCCGGCCGAGGAGAATGGCGCGGGTGCTGCTGCGGTGCTTGCCGATCCTGAGTTCGCGACGCTGAAGCCCGATATGGCGCTGTCGCTGCACAATCTTCCAGGCGTGCCGCTGGGGCATGTGCTGCTGCGCGCAGGTCCCGTCAACTGCGCGTCGCGCGGGATGAAGATCGTGCTCGATGGCAAGACTTCGCACGCGTCTTGCCCGGAGGATGGCATTGCGCCGACATTTGCGCTGGCGAGCCTGCTTGGCGGGCTGACCGCGCTCGGGAGCGTCGCGCCTGTCGGTCCCGATTTCGCGCTGGTGACAGTCACTCATGCCCGGCTCGGCGAGCCCGCCTTCGGTATCAGCCCCGGGCGGGCCGAGATATGGGCGACGTTGAGGACGCTGACCGACGAGCGGATGGCCGGTCTGGTGCAGCGCGCCGAGATGCTGGCGAAAAGCGAGGCGGATGCCGCCGGGCTTGAGATCGAGATCACATATGAGGATGTGTTTCATCAGTGCTTCAATTCGCCCGAAGCCGTCGATGCGCTGCGGCGGGCGCTGGATGACGAGGGCGTCAGCCATCAGAGCGATAGCCGCCTGCTGCCGATGAAGGGCTCGGAGGATTTCGGGCTGTTTCGAACCGTCGCACCATCGGCGATGTTCTTCCTCGGGTCGGGCGAAACGCATCCGCAATTGCACAACCCGGATTATGATTTTCCCGAGGCGTTGATCCCGATCGGAGCGGGCGTCTTCATGCGGGCGATCACCAATATCCTCGGCTGATGGTGCCGCAGATTTGATTGATGTCATGTGCGCCGGCGCATGGAAATTGCCCGCGCCGGTCGTTTTTCTCTTCCCCACTCGGCGGGATGGGCCTATCTACGATCGGGTCGACCGACGCCCCACGCCGCACGTGCTGTTGCCGGCCGTTTGATCCAGATTTCACATTGGCAGATTGATGACAGCAGTTGAGACGGTCGAGGCGGATGGTGACGCGGGCAGCGCGCGCCGTTCGAAAATAGTGGCGCTGGTCGTCGCCGTATCCTTCTTCATGCAGATCCTTGACGGCACGATCGTCACCACCTCGCTGCCGCAGATGGCGGCGAGCTTCGGTGTTCCCACGATATCGATGAGTATCGGCATCACCGTCTATATGCTGACCATGGCGGCCTTCATTCCGCTCTCGGGCTGGCTTGGCGATCGCTATGGCGCACGGCGCGTCTTCATGGCGTCCATCGCCGTGTTCACTGTCGCCTCGCTGCTCTGCGGGCTTTCCGAGAATCTGACCGAATTCGTGCTCGCCCGCGCGGTCCAGGGCGCCGGTAGCGCGCTGATGACGCCAGTGGGGCGGATCATCGTGTTGAAGAACGCACGCAAGTCCGAACTGGTGCGGGCCATCGCTTTGATTACGTGGCCGGCGCTGACGGCGCCCGTCATCGGGCCGCTTTTGGGCAGCGTCATCACCACCTACGCAAGCTGGCACTGGAACTTCCTGATCAATCTTCCGATCGGCGTGCTCGGCATGGCGCTGGTATGGCGTTTCGTGCCGGAGCAGCGCGAGGAGGATGCCGGGCGGCTCGACGTGCGCGGCTTTATCCTGAGCGGCGCCGGACTGACGCTGCTTCTGGCGGCGCTTGAGCTATCGGCGAAATGGCATGGCGGTGTTGCGCCTGTCGGCGCCATGCTGGTTGCCGGTATCGTGCTGTCTTTCATGGCTTACAGGCATTTCATGCGGGTCGACAATCCACTGCTCGATCTGTCGTCGTTCAAGGTGCAGACCTTTGCGATCGCCACGCTCTCGGCCGGAACCGCAAGCCGCACGTCCATCAACGCGCCGCCGTTTCTGCTGCCCCTGTTGTTCCAGCTCGGCTTCGGGCTGAGCTCGATCGAGGCGGGCATCTACCTGCTGGTCTATTTCCTCGGCAATCTGAGCATGAAGACGGTGACGACGCCGTTGCTTGCGCGGTTCGGCTTCCGGACGGTGCTCTTCTTCAACGGGCTGATCGCGGCGCTGACGATTGCTGCTTGCGGCTTTCTCGTGCCGGAGACGCCGCGTGTGGTGATCTATGCCCTGCTGTTCATCACCGGCTTGTCGCGCTCCATGCAGTTTACCGCGCTCAACACGATTGCCTTTGCCGATATCAGCGGCGCTCAAAGAAGTTCGGCCTCGACCTTGTCGAGCATGCTGCAGCAGGTGTCGATGTTGCTGGGTGTCGCGATTGCGGCTGCCGTTCTCAACGTGTCGGCGGCCGTTCGCGGGCTTGGCGATCCCGGACTTGTCGATTTTCGCTGGGCTTTCGTTGTCATCGGCGCGATCGGCGTCGTGTCGACGCTGCGGTTTTTGCAATTGCCTCATGATGCCGGCGCCGAGGTTTCTGGACACAAGCGTCAGCGGTAGTGCCTAGACGGTGATCTAGGTGCGGCCGATTTCCACGTCGCCGCCCGGATTGTGACATGATAGCGAGGGCTCCGATGATTGCTTCGAGCCGTGTCGCCTTTCTGTCGCCTTTCTTTCCTATGAAAAGCGGGCGCTCGTTCTTACTACCGAAGTTGCTACCAAACTTGGCGGGGATACCTTGCGGCTGACACGTTTTCTGCTTCAGAGCTTATTGTTTGTCTCGCTGGCCCTGGCCGGCGCTGGTTCCAGCCATGCGCAGACACCGCCACCCGCCGCGCCGACGCAAAGCGCTCAGCCCGCCGCCGAGCAGAACGCCGCCGCGCAGAGCGGGCCAGGCGATCAGGCCGCCAAGCATATGGCCAAAGCCAAGGCCGATTTCGCAGCGCTTCAGGAGAGCGTGAAGCAGAGCGTCGACGACGATGACGGTCTGGTGGCGCTGGCGGGGCGGGCCGATGAGCTCAATCGCGGCGTTGCCGGGATTTCCGGCGGTATCACGCCGCGTCTCGATCAGATCAAGGCGCGCCTGGCCGAACTCGGCGAGCCGCCGAAGGAGGGGCAGCCGCCCGAGGCCGAGATCGTCGCCAACGAGCGAAACGCCTTGATGGCGGAGCGCGCGCAGCTCAACGTGGTGCAGGGTGACGCCGAAACGCTGACCGCCTCGCTCGGCCGGATGAGCAACCAGATCGCGGAACTGCGCCGCAAGCTGTTTGCCGCGACGCTGCTTCGCCGCAGCGACATTTCCGCCTCCGTGCTTGCCGACGCCGGCACCGCGTTTGTCCAGGAAGTGGGTGCGTTCCAGCAGGCGCTGGCGAGCTGGCTGGGCTTCGTGCTGAAGTTCAAGGCCTTTGCCTTTGCCGCGGCCATCTTCATGTCGCTTGCAACGGCGCTGATCCTTCTGTCGGGCAGCTACCGGCTCTTCGGGCACTATCTGCAGCGCAAGGAGAGCGATGAGCCGCCCTCCTATATCAGCCGGCTATCGATTGCCTTCTGGTCGACGCTGGTCAGGACGCTGTCGCTCGCGACGCTCCTGGTCACGTCCTATCTCTTCCTCGATAGCTTCAACGTTCTGAGACCCGACATCGCGCCCGTTGTGGCGGCGCTGTTTTCGACGATCGGTGTCATCTATTTCGTACGGCGCTTCACCAATGCGGTGTTCGCGCCACGCGATCCGCAGTGGCGTCTCGTCCGCCTGTCCAATCGTGGCGCGAGCTCGATCAGCGCCTGCCTGTTGGCGATGGCGATCGTCCATGCGCTGGATTTCTTCTTCGGCAGCATCAGCGAATCGATGGGCTCGCCTCTGGTGCTCACCGTCGTCCGCAGCTGGATCGCGGCGCTGATCATCGGTCTGATCCTGATCGCGGCGTCCTTTGGACGGCCGATGATGGCGAAGAGCCGTGATCCCGATGCGCCCGGCCGGCATTGGCCGAAGGGGCTGGCGATCGTGCTGCGTGTCCTCGGTGGCGGTCTCATCTTCGCGGCACTGACCGGTTATGTCGGTTTTGCGCGCTTCATCGCATCGCAGCTGATCTTTACCGGCGCGATCGGCGTGACGACCTATATCGGCCTGCTCTCGGGCAAGGCGATTTCGCGTACGGAAACCTTCGGCGATACGCGGCCGGGCCAATATCTGGCGTCGCGCTTCAAGCTCGGTCCGGTCGTGATCGACCAGGTCGGGCTGCTCGTCGGCTTCTGCATTTATGGGGTGGCGCTGGCGACCGGTATTCCGCTGATCCTGCTGCTCTGGGGCTTCCACGTACAGGACCTGCAGCTGATCGCCTACCGCCTGTTCACGGAAGTCCGGCTCGGCGGCATCAGCATTTCGCTGGTCGGCATACTCACCGGTATCCTGCTGTTTGTCGGCTGCTATCTCCTGACGCGCTGGATCCAGCGCTGGCTCGACAACAACGTCATGGCCCGCAGCCATGTCGACCTTGGCGTGCGCAATTCGGTCAAGACGGGCATCGGCTATCTGGGCGTCGGCATCGCGGCGCTGATAGGCGTGTCGGCCGCGGGTATCGACCTGTCGAGCTTCGCGCTGGTTGCCTCGGCACTGTCCGTCGGTATCGGTTTCGGCTTGCAGAACATCGTGTCGAACTTCGTGTCCGGCCTGATCCTGCTGGTCGAGCGGCCGTTCAAGGTCGGGGACCACGTGGTCTCGGGCACGGCTGAAGGTATCGTCAAGCGCATCTCGGTGCGTGCGACGGAGATCGAGACGTTCCGCAAGCAGTCGATCATCGTGCCGAACTCGGAGCTGATCAACGCCAATGTCGGCAACTGGACCCATCGCAACAAGATGGGACGCTCCGAAATCCCTGTTTCAGTGAGCTATGATTCCGATCCGCAGAAGGTGATGGATATCCTGCTCGAGCTGGTGAACGCCGTGCCGCTGGTGCTGCGCAATCCCGAGCCGCATGTCGAGTTTCTGCGCTTCGGTCCTTACTCGCTCGATTTCGAGCTGCGCTTCATGCTCGGCGACATGGGCGACGGGTTGAAGGTTCGCAATGATCTGAGGATCGCGATCCTCAAGCGCTTCCGCCAGGAGGCGATCGAGATCCCGCTGCCGCAGAGCGATGTGGTTTTCCATCGTCAACCCGATACGGTCACGCCGGATGCGGCGGTACTGGCGCCGGAGCCCGTGGCGGACGAGCCAGTCGATAGCCGTGATATCGAGGAGGGTGATGGCAGGGTGCGCCGTCTTCGTGGCAAGTCTGAAGGCTAGATCAATGCGGGCACAGGCTCTGCTTGTGCTCGTTGTTGACTGCACGTGATGTAGTGAACCGATCACTAGGTTATAGATTACAACACGCTGAATAGTCCTTTAATCATGTTGCCAAGAAAGCCCCGCCCTTTGCGCCGGACGCTAGTTTGTCCGGTCAAGAACGTGTCCGTTTAATACTTATTCAAACACCCTGATGTAGCGATTTGAACCAAGCAGACGATTTTCTTCTTGGGGTTTTGAAATGGCTTTTTTGGGTATTTCCGGGATGCAGTATTCCGGTGGCACGTTTGAGAATGTACGTATTGTTGTCGCCGAAGACTCCAATGTCTTCACCTCGATGATCAGCAAGCGCCTGAAGGAGCTTTTCGACATCGACGTCGAGATCTGCCGCAACTTCGAAGAGTTGCAGCTCTGCTACGACAAGTCCTCTCAGGAAATCACACTCGCCATTTCCAACATCAACCTGCCGGGCGCCGAAAACGGCGAGGCTTTGGAATATCTGGTTGATCTCAGCATCCCGACGATCGTATTCACCGGCACTTTCCAGGAAGGCATGCGCGACAAGCTGGTCGCCAAGGAGATCGTCGACTACATCCTGAAGGACAATGTCTTCGCCGTCGATCTCCTGGCTGAATCCGTCTGCCGCTTCCTGACCAACCATCGTCACCACGTGCTGATCGTCGACGATAGCCCGACGGCGCGTGCGCTGCTGTCCAGCCGCCTGAAGCGCTACAATTTCCGTGTCAGCACGGCCGATAGCGGCGCCAAGGCGCTCGAAACCCTCAAGGCAAACCGCGATATCGGCCTGATGATCACCGACTACAACATGCCCGATATCGACGGCTTCGAGCTTACCCGCCGCATCCGTTCCAGCATAGGCTCGCATGAGCTGAGGATCATCGGCGTCTCGTCGTCTTCCAACCGCCTGCTCTCGGCGCGCTTCCTGAAGGCCGGCGGAAACGACTTCATGCTGCGTCCGTTCATCGACGAAGAGTTCTATTGCCGCGTCAATCAGAACCTCGACACGCTTCTGCAGATCCAGGCGATGCAGCCGGCGCGCAAGAGCGCCTGAGCGGTCGCATTCGCTAATCCATGCACCGGGGTGCAGGCATCTCTTGAGGGAGTGGACAGCACTCCCGGGAGCGCTGTCCACCCCCATACCCAACCGATGAAAATCGCCTTTCGCGCGCCGCCTGCGGTCTTTGGACCGGATGCGACGCGGGACGCATTTTTGTTTGCCAGGCAAAGCCCAACAAGGCGGGTGACCGAGATGAAATCAGACATTCTGCGTGAACGACAGGCCTCGCAACGCGAGGGGCGCACGGTTCTTCTGGTCGAGGATTCGCGCATGTTCTCGTCCGTCCTATCGCACCGTTTCGAGACGGAGCTCGGGCTGACGGTGACGCATTGCGGATCCCAGGAGGCGCTCGATGCAGCGCTTCTGGAGGCCGAGGACGGTTTCAGCATGGCAGTTGTCGGCCTCAATCTGCCCGGCGCGCGGGATGGAGAAGCGCTTGACCAAATTCTTGCGCATGACATCCCGGCCATCGTCTTTACCGGATCGTTCAATGCCGACGTGCGCAACCGCATCACATCGCGCAATGTCATCGACTATGTCTTGAAGGATAACGAGTTCGCGCTCGACAATCTGATCGCCGCGGTGCGCCGCGCCATCTCCAACCGGAGAACGCGTGTCCTCGTCGTCGACGATATCGTTTCCGCCCGAAGCGCGCTCGTCGAGCTTCTGGAGGCGCAGCAGTTCAAGGTGTGTCAGGCCGGTACTGGCATCGAGGCGCTGGAGGTGCTGGAGAAGCACGCCGATATCGAGCTCGTTCTCACCGACCATCACATGCCCGACATGGACGGATACGAACTGACGCGGCGGATCCGCAATCGCTACAGCACCGAGCGCATCCGCGTGATCGGCATCTCGTCGTCGGGAGACCGGTTTTTGTCCGCGAGCTTTCTGAAGGCCGGCGCCAGCGATTTCGTTTATCGCCCCTTCGTGCCCGAGGAACTTCAATGTCGCATCTCGCACAATATCGAGACGCTGACGCAGATCAAACAGCTGCGGGCTGCGGCGGCGAGCGACTATCTGACCGGGCTCTATAACAGGCGTTATTTCTACGACCAGGGACCGCGAATCATCACGGAGTGTCTGCGCGGCTCGCGACCCGCGTCGGTCGCCGTTCTCGACATCGACCATTTCAAGCGGCTGAACGACACCTATGGCCACGAGATCGGCGACCGGGTGCTGAAGGCGGTTGCGATGCGGCTGCAGAGCGAATTTATCGGCACTGACAATCTCCTGTCGCGCGTGGGTGGCGAAGAGTTTGCGATGCTATTTGCCGGGCTGGACTCAGCGGCCGCGACGGCGCTTTGCGACCGGGTGCGCGAGGAAATTCAAGCGCTGAAGATCGTGGCCGAGGAGGAAGACATTTCGGTCACCGTCTCCATTGGCGTCGCCGAAATCGGTGGTTACGAGACGTTCGAGAACTATCTCAACGCCGCCGACCAGTATCTCTACATGGCCAAGCATCATGGGCGTAACCAGGTCTATTCCGACGCGCGCGTGGTGACGAACGCGGCGGAGTGATGTCGCATCCGCGATAGCGGTTTACGGCCGCTATCGTGGGCACTTGTCGTAAGGCTCAGGCGGCGATGGCCTGTCGTGCGGTCGCCATCGTCATCTTCCGCTCGGCGCGCTCCTGCTGCGGCGAGCGGTGGTAGAGTTCGCGATAACACTTGGAGAAGTGCGAGGCGGAGACGAAGCCACAGGCAACAGCCACTTCGACGACAGGCATCGACGATTGCACCAGCAGGTGACGGGCGCGGTCGAGCCGGATTTCGAGATAGTAGCGGGCAGGGGAACGACCCATTTCCTGGCGGAACAGGCGCTCGATCTGTCGGCGCGACAGGCCGGCACCGTCGGCGATCTCCAGCAGCGACAGCGGCTCGGCGAGATTGCCTTCCATCAATTCGATGATCGACAGAACCTTGCCGTTCTGGACGCCGAGACGGGCGCGCAGTGGCAGGCGCTGACGGTCGTGCGGGCTGCGTACGCGGTCGGTCAGGTGCTGCTCGCAGACGCGGTTGACCAGCGTCTCGCCGAAATCCTCGCCGATGAGGTTGAGCATCATGTCGAGCGAGGCAGTGCCGCCGGCGCAGGTGTAGAGATTGCTGTCCACTTCGTAGAGGTCGGCATAGACCTCCGCTTGCGGGAAGGCTTCGGAGAAGCCCGGCAGGTTTTCCCAGTGGATCGCGCAGCGCTTGCCATTCAGGAGACCGGCCTGGGCAAGCACATGCGCGCCCGTACAGAGACTACCGACGGCGACGCTGCGATTGTAGGATTCGCGCAACCACGCATTGACGGACTTGTTGTTGAATTCCTCGACGTCGATACCGGAACAGACCAGCACCATGCTCGGGCGGTTCTCGCCGCCGAGGTTGCGGCGCTCGTCCGCCAGCGACGTGTTGGCCTCGACGCCGATGCCGCAGGAGGAATAGACCTTTTCGCCATCCACCGATGTCAGGCGCCAGGTATAGGCCTGGTAGCCCAGCATGCGGTTGGCGATGCGCAGCGTATCGATCGCGGCCGAAAAGGGCAGCATCGTAAACTGCGGTACCATGAAGAAGACGATGGAGCGTTTCTTATGCGACATCTTGCTCATGCGAGAAATCCATGATGGAGGGCCAATGCGCTATTGGTGCTTGGATTGCGCCGCTTAGATATTCAGAAAGCGACATTCTCATGGAAAAATGCGGCCGCAAAGAGCAAAAATGCGACATTGCTTTAATTGACGTCGGTCAATTGGCTTTTGACAAGAACAAATGTTCGCCAAAAGCCGCTTCAGAAATACATGTTCCTGATATTCAAGATTAAATCACGAGGGGCCTAAAACGACGAAAGCGGCGCTGCCGGGAAGCAGGCGCCGCTCTCATGCGGGGAGGTATGTCGCATCCATTACATCGCCTTGTGGTCGTCTACATTATCCGCCGACGGCCAGCCGAAATCCTTGCGCATGTCGATCGGCATGGCTTCGATTTCGCGGGCGGCCTGCCACTGATGCCATGCGCGGGCAACCTTGCGGGCGTAGGCTGACAGGGAGTGATCATGATGAGCCACATGGGGCAGCTTGTTGTCTCTGAAGGTGATCGTGGTCATGTCGAATGTCCTTTCTCGTATCGACCGACGTCTCTCGCTTGTGAATTCGTTGTTACTGATATGGTCCTTTGCGGCCCATCAATCAAACGAATAGAGTTTATGGCTATCATCAATCATTTTGAATGATTGGCCGAGCATGTGGATCGGGCAGCCAATGGCGCTGACGATGACGACGGTGATGCCCGCTGGCACATACCGGCGCGGCACGCTCACGTCGGCGGCAAGGTGGCCGGGCTGGCGGGCGATCTGTTCAATGGCGGTCCGTCGCATCGCCAAAACGCGGCGGCGGGCGATGAAGTCGCGCAGGCTGTCTATCAGGGTTCGAGTGGTCATCGGTTTGTCTCCTTCATCGAAGTGATCCGATACCAGCCAGATTGAACCTTGGTTGACTTTCAATCAAACAAAATGATATTGTGTTATGTATCAAGAAAATTGAAAGATGAGATGATGACAGCTCCGCTTCGCCGTCCCATTCCGCTTCTCGACAACGATGTGCTGCGCACCTTCGTGGCGATCGCTGAGACCGGCAATTTTTCAACGGCTGCCGAAGCCGTCTTCCGAACGCCGTCGGCCGTGTCCATGCAGATCAAGAAACTCGAGGAGCAACTCGGCGCGACGCTGTTTTTGCGCGACGCGCGCTCGGTTTCGCTGACGCAGCATGGCGAGGTTCTTCTATCCTACGCGCGCAACATGCTGGCTCTCTCCAATGAGGCGGTGTCGCGCTTCATCATGCCGGAGCTGAGCGGCGTCGTGCGGCTGGGCGCGCCCGAGGATATCGGCGAGCGCATCCTGCCCGGCATCCTGAAGAACTTCGCCGAGAATTTTCCCGGCATCATGGTCGATGTGACCATCGACATGAGCCTAGGGCTTCGCAAGCGCATGGAGGAGCAAAGGCTCGATCTGGCGCTGATCAATTGCGCCACGCGCCCGCTGCCGACCGATGGCGAAATCGTCTATCGCGAGCGGCTGGTATGGGCCGGCGCCAAATGCGGCACCGCGCATCGCCGCGAACCCCTGCCGATCTCCATCTGGGAAGAGGGGTGCATCTGGCGGCTTGAGGCGCTTGCGCAGCTCGAGCGAATGAAGCGGGATTTCCGCGTGGCGTTCCTGAGCGGTCACACGATGGCGCAGCGCGCCGCCGTGGTCTCCGATCTCGCGATCGCACCGCTGCCGCGCTCCTATGTCGGAGAGGATATGGAAATCCTCGGCGCGCAGGACGGACTGCCCGAGCTCGGCTCCTTCGATATCCGCCTGTTGACCGTCTCGCAGATGACCGCGCCGATGAAAACGGTGGCCGAAAGCATACGGCTGGCATTCAGCGAAAAGGCCAAGGCCATCGCCGCCTGACGGCCAACCGGGCTCGATGTTCGTGCCCGGCTAATATCGCTCATTTAAAAAAGAGAAGTCCGGCTGAAACCTTTTTGGGTTCAGTGCGTTATCAGCGCGCAGCAGTCGTGCGACTGGCTGCGGAGAGCGGTTTTTTAAACAAGGGATTTCCGACTATGACCACCACGGTAAAGATTGGTGCTGCCATCATGCTTCTGTTCACTCTTGCCTCTTGCGCCAACACCATCCGTGGCGTCGGTCGCGATACGGCGAACGCCGTCAACGCTACGCAGGATGCTGGCCGCAGCGTCAATCACGCTGCCAAGAAGTAAGCCGGCTCAGATTTTCGCCTGCGGATAGGCTTTTTCCAGGCCACCCGATGTCGTCAGGCCCTTGCGGAAAGCGGCATAAGCGGGATGCTGGCTGGACTTGGACGCTTCCATCAGACGAATCTGGAGACGCGGCGGTGCTGCGTCTCCGACCCATTTTCCCAATGCCTCGAGTTTCAGCGAATTCAGGAACGGCGCGCGCGACGCATTGTCGAGGTGACGGTGGATGCCATCGAGCAGGCTGTCGTCCTGCGCCGGATTTTCCATGATCAGCCCAAGATAGGACTTGTCCTGTTCGCCCAGCGCGGAAAACTTGGCGGCGATCGTCTCGGAATCGGGAAACGGGGCTGAGGTCATCGTCATTCTCCATGTCGTCAGTATTCGTTCGTCGCTTGAAGCGGCGAGTCGTCTTCGGCGACTTATATGCAAGGTGCTTGCTTGCGGAAACCTGTTGCCCGTGCGGCAGCCTGTCTCAACCCGCTCATATCGTTGCCGAAACAAAATCGTCAAAACAGCGCGAATTCATATTTGGTTAAGTGCTCACTAACCATCCGGTAACAATGTGGCGCTAAGAATAGCGACGTGGCGGGGGACAACCGCTGCTTCTCCGGATCAGGTATTGCGTCCCGGGGAACGTGAGCTTGGCCGTGTTCGGGCAAAGCGCCAGCGTATTTCGGCAAGCCGCGCGACCTTAAGGTCTGCGCGGCTTTCGCATTTAGAACGTTTGCGATTGAGCCGTTGCGATTGACCGGGGCTGAAACGCCGTTGTACGCCGTCTTCAGTTTTGAGGAGCGCCGCGTCAATGACCAAAGCCATCATGCTGCAAGGAACCGGCTCGGATGTCGGCAAGACGGTGCTTGTTGCCGGCCTATGCCGGCTGGCCGCCAATCGTGGCATCTCGGTGCGCCCGTTCAAGCCGCAGAACATGTCGAATAATGCAGCCGTTGCCGATGATGGCGGCGAGATCGGGCGGGCGCAGTGGCTGCAATCGATGGCCGCGCGCGTGCCATCCTCCGTGCACATGAACCCGGTGTTGCTCAAGCCGCAATCGGATGTCGGCAGCCAGATCATCGTGCAGGGCAAGGTCTGGGGGCAGGCCAAGGGCCGTGACTACCAGCGTCTCAAGCCGCAATTGCTCGATTATGTCACCCAGAGCTTCCAAGAGATTTCGCGCGGTGCCGATCTCGTTATCGTCGAGGGGGCGGGGTCGCCGGCGGAGATCAACCTGCGGCCAGGCGATATCGCCAATATGGGCTTTGCGACGCGCGCCGGCGTGCCGGTCGTGCTCGTCGGTGATATCGATCGTGGCGGGGTGATCGCCTCGCTGGTCGGGACGCACACCATCCTGTCCGACGAGGATCGGGCGATGATCTCGGGCTATATCATCAACAAGTTTCGCGGCGACGTGTCGCTGTTCGACGACGGGATCAGTGCGGTCGGGCGTTTCACTAACTGGCCCTGTTTCGGCGTCGTTCCGTGGCTGAAGGCCGCCTCACGGCTGCCGGCCGAGGATTCGGTGGCGCTGGAGCGGCTGGCGCGGGGGCAGGCCGGGGCGCTGAAGATCGCCGTGCCGGTGTTGCCGCGGATCGCCAACTTCGACGATCTCGATCCGCTGCTGGCTGAGCCGGATGTGGAGTTGGTGTTCGTTCGTGCCGGTGAACCATTGCCTGCCGATGCGCAACTGATCATCCTTCCGGGCTCGAAGTCGACCATTTCCGATCTTGCCGATTTCAGGACGCAGGGTTGGGATAGGGATCTCGCCGCGCATGTCCGGCGCGGCGGACGGGTCGTCGGTATTTGCGGCGGCTATCAGATGCTAGGGCGCATGGTGCGTGATCCGCTTGGGATCGAAGGGAGCGTGCGCGAGATCGAGGGGCTCGGCTTGCTCGACGTCGAGACCGTCATGGACGCGGAGAAGACGGTGCGCAACAGCGTGGCGGTGTCGGCCGAGAATGGCGAGGCGCTCTCGGGCTACCAGATCCATCTCGGGGTCACCGAAGGCGCCGACCGCGTTCGGCCCTTCGCGATCGTCGATGGCAAGCCTGATGGCGCGATCTCGGGCGATGGGCGGATCGTGGGGACCTATCTGCACGGGCTGTTTGCGAGTGACGGCTACCGGTCCCGGCTGCTTGCAAGCTTCGGCCTCGCAGGCCAAAGCCGCGACTATCGCGCCGGCGTCGAGCAGGCGCTTGACGAGGTTGCCGCCGAGCTCGAAACTCATCTGGACAAGCGCTGGCTGGACAACCTGTTGGGTTAGATCTCGCCGGAGACCTCGCGGCGGCGGCGGTCCAGTTCTTCGCTGTAACGGCGCAGCGTGTGGGCTTCACTGAGCTGGCCGACCACGGTGCGCTCGACGAGATTGTTGACGACAGCGAGCGCTTCGCTCTCGGTCTTGTCGAAGATCGCGGCGGCCTGCTTGGCGTTCATCTGCGGCGTCAGGAAGTCGTTGCGGTAGCGCACGAATTCGTCGAGGCCCTTGCTCTCGTCGGCGGTGTCGGTGAGGTTGGCGTAGATATCGGGCACGAGCACGAGGCCGGCATATTTGCCGCTGTCCTCGACCAGGATCACGCGCTGTGCCGAGCCGATCGGGAAGCTTTCCTTGAATTGCTCGATGCTGATGCCGACCTTCGCGGTCTTGACGTCGGCGCGCATCAGCTTGTTGACCGTCAGATTGCGGATCCAGCCGACATCGTGGGCGCTGCGGATGCTTTCGCCGCGCAGGTGGAAACGCCATGTGGCGAAGGAGTAGCCGAAGGTGCTGCGCACGACCAGCGACGAGGTGATGACGGCAGCCAAGACCAGCGCCGTGATCGGGAAGTCGCCGGTGATCTCGAGCGCCAGGAAGGTCATGGTCAGCGGTCCGCCGATGACGGCGACGGCAAGCGAGCTCATGCCGACGACGGCGTAGATGATCGGCGTCAGCGTCGCATGGGCGAAATAAGGGGCCGAGTAGGCGAAGAATTTGCCGAGCAGCGCGCCCATGAACAGCGAGGCGAAGAACAGGCCGCCGCGGAAGCCGGAGCCGATCGAGATCGCCGAGGCCAGCGCCTTCAGCAGAAAAAGGCCGATCAGCACGGGAATCACGACTTCCCGGTCGAGATTGAGATGCAGCGCGCCATGGCCTGCCGACAGCACCTGCGGCGTCACCAGCGCGAGCAACCCGACGATGATGCCGCCGAGCGCCGGGCGGAAGGGGAGCGCGATCGAGCTGCGGCGGGCGAGCTCCTCGATAAAGGCGACGCCTTGCATGATCAGGATGCCGATGCCGGCGCAGAAGGCGCCGAGCAGGATGGCGGGGACGTAATCGGCCGGCATGACTGTGCCGAAATCGCCGACATCGATGATGAAGTCGCTACCGGCCAGCAGCCGGGCGACCAGCGTGGAAACGAGCGCCGAGACGACGACGGGCGTCAGCGACACGATCGTATAGGTCCCGATGATGAGCTCGAAGGCGTAGAAAGCGCCCGTCAGCGGCGCGTTGAAGGCAGCGGCGATGGCGCCGGCGGCGCCGCAGCCGACGAGAACGCGCAGATCGGCGCGGCGCAGCTGCAGTTTGAAGCCGAGTTTCGAGGCGATGCCGGACGCCAACTGCGTATAGCCGGCCTCAAGGCCGACCGAGGCGCCGAAGCCGTTGGAAATCAGGTTCTGGATCGCGACGATGATGCTGTCTGTCAAGGACAGGCGGCCGCCATGCAGCGCGTTGGCCTCGATCGGGTCGACCATCGGCTTCTTGCGGGTCTTTGCCAGCACATACATCAACAGGCCGAGCAGGATGCCGCCGCAGACGGGGGCGGCCATCAGCAGGAACTTGTCGTCGATTTGCGAGGAGCTCAATCGCTCGACATCGCTGATCCCGAAGATCAGGCTGTGCATCTCGCGCGAGATCAGGCTCATGCCGGTGACGGCGAGGCCAGACGTGACGCCGATCAGCGCGCCGGCCAGCACCATGCCCATCTCGCTGCGCCTCAGGAGCGCGCGCATGCGCCCCGCATCGAGCAGAGTGTGTAGCGGGCCAAGCCGTCTAAGATTGATTTTCAGGCGCATGATGGGGAAACTAGGCGGGCGAAAGCCCGTTCAAGGGTGGTAAAAGAGGGGATAGTTGCGGTGCTGCGCCGCATGCGCTGCAAATGCGGCAAAAACCCGGCTGACGCAACAAGTTTTTATGACATTAAGTGCCTGATTATAGACGATAAAACTGGTAGAGATGATCGTCTTGAGGGTTGATATCAATCAATTTGGCTGGTGGCCACGATTGGCGGTCGATTGACTTCGCTGTCGCGCTTGCCTAACCATGGATCGATAACGGATGGTTCCGGATCGCCAAAAGCGGTGCGGATGAAAAGGGAATGTGACGGGGTGGACCCAACCAGGGCGCCTTCATCACAGCCGACCCCGCGACTGTAGAGCGGTCAGGGTCTTCCGTCCGGCGTCGGATGCTCTCAAGCCGGCTGCCTGCGTGGTGCAGGCGGGCGAGGGGCTGAAGACGGCGGAAAAGCCACTGGCAATGCAAGCCATGATCAACCGGGGTTGGACGCCTCTAAATCTACGAATCGTCCGCCTTTTCATGATTGCAGCCGGGAAGGCGAGGAAGAACCGATGGCACGATCGGGATGGCCCAGGCGGCTATCCCGATCGTCGCCTGGACCCGCGAGCCAGGAGACCTGCCAATCGTGCCGGGCGCAAAGCCCACCCCTGGGCAAGTGTGCCCAATGCCAGCACGGAGGTTGTCATGGCAGACAATGAGATTTTGGCGTCGGCGTCAGGCCGGACGCGCTCCTGTGAAGTCGTCCACGCATGACGACGGTATCCTCTATGCTTATTTTAGGTGGCGCCCGCTCCGGCAAGTCGCGTTTTGCGGAGCAGTTCGTCATCGACAGCGGCCTCGAGCGCCACTACATAGCCACCGGCCGGGCCTGGGACGAGGAGATGCGCACGCGGATCGATCAGCACAGGGCCGATCGCGGCGACCTCTGGACCACGCATGAGGAGCCGCTCGATCTAGTCGGCCAGCTGAATGCCATCGATGGCGAGGGACGGGCGGTGCTTGTCGATTGCCTGACGCTCTGGGTCACCAATCTGATGATGGAAGAGCGCGACATGGCGGCGGAGTTCGCGGCTCTGGCCGCCTATCTGCCTCAGGCGAAGGCACGCCTCGTCATCGTTTCCAATGAAGTCGGCCTCGGCATCGTGCCCGAGAACCGCATGGCGCGCGAGTTTCGCGACCATGCCGGACGGCTGCACCAGATGATCGCGGCGGTCGCCGCGGATGTGTATTTTATCGCGGCGGGACTGCCGCTGAAAATGAAGGGTTGAATTTTATGGACCAGCAGAAGATCCCCGCCACCGTCATCACCGGCTTTCTCGGCGCCGGCAAGACGACGATGATCCGCAACCTGTTGACCAATGCGGGCGGCAAGAAGATCGCGCTCATCATCAACGAGTTCGGCGATCTCGGCGTCGACGGCGAAGTGCTGAAGGGCTGCGGCGCGGAAAACTGCACCGAGGACGATATCATCGAGCTCACCAACGGCTGCATCTGCTGCACCGTGGCCGACGACTTCATCCCGACCATGAGCAAGCTCCTTGAGCGCGAAAACCGTCCGGACCATATCGTCATCGAAACCTCGGGTCTTGCCCTGCCGCAGCCGCTGGTCGCCGCCTTCAACTGGCCCGACATCCGCACGCAGGTGACCGTCGATGGCGTGATCACCGTGGTCGACAGCGCCGCCGTCGCAGCCGGCCGGTTCGCCGACGATCATGATGCCGTCGATGCCCGCCGCGTCGAGGACGAAACGCTCGACCACGAGAGCCCGATCGAGGAACTCTTCGAGGACCAACTGACCTGCGCCGACCTGATCGTGCTCAACAAGACCGACCTCATCGACGGCGCCGGCCTTGCCCGGGTTCGCGACGAGGTTGCCTCGCGCACGGCGCGCAAGCCCGCGATGATCGAGGCGAAAAACGGCGACGTGCCGGCGAGCGTGCTGCTCGGTCTCGGCATCGGCACCGAGGAAGATATCGGCAACCGCAAGTCTCATCACGAACTTGAGCATGAGGACGGCACGCCGCACGATCACGACGAGTTCGACAGCTTTGTCGTCGAGCTCGGCCCGATCGCCGATCCGGCCGCCTTTGTCGAGAGCCTGAAGGGCATCATTGCCGAGCACGACGTTCTGCGCCTCAAGGGCTTCGTCGACGTTCCCGGCAAGCCGATGCGCCTGCAGCTGCAGGCCGTCGGCAGCCGTATCGACCACTATTTCGACCGTGCCTGGGCTGCCGGCGAGACGCGCGGTACGCGGCTGGTGGTGATCGGGTTGCATGAGATGGATGAGAGCGCGGTGCGCAAGGCGATCGAGGCGCTGGTTTAAGGTTGATGGTTGGATGCGCGGTTGTCGCTTTGAAAATCGTTTGAGTGGTGCCGTGTGGCCCCCTCATCCGACCCTTCGGGCCACCTTCTCCCCGCTGGGGAGAAGGGATATGCCGCAACGTCTCGTTTCCCCTTCGCCCCAGCGGGGAGAAGGTGCCCGTAGGGCGGATGAGGGGGCCACGTACTCCGCGCCTGCAACTAACATTTCTCGTAAAGACATACCGACATGCACCTTCTCCTAGCCCAGCAGGGAACGATCAGCGACGGCGAGGAGGCGATCGATCTTGGTCAGTCGCCCAGCGACATCCTGTTTCTCTCTGCTGCCGACACCGAACTGGCGGCGGTGGCGGCTACGCATGGCCGGCGTGCGGATGCAAGGTCGCTACGCATCGCCAGCCTGATGAGCCTCAAGCATCCGATGTCGGTCGATGCCTATGTGGAGCGCACGGCGCGGCATGCGAAGCTGATCATCGTGAGGGCGCTGGGCGGAGCCAGCTATTTTCACTACGCGCTGGAGGCGCTGCATGCGGTCGCGGCGCGGCATCGCGCGCTGATCGCGGTGCTGCCTGGAGATTCGAAGCCCGATGCGGGGTTGACGCCGTTTTCGAATGTGCCGCTTGAGGATCTGAATGCGCTCTGGGCCTATCTGATCGAGGGGGGCGATGCGAATACGCATGCGTTTCTCGATTATGCCGAGGCGATGTTGTCTGGCGGTGAGAAACCGGAGGCGGCGGCACCTTTGATGAAGGCCGGGATCTGGTGGCCGGGGCGGGGTGTTGTTGGGATTGAGGAGTGGCGGCTGCTGTCGGCGGGTGGGTTACCCCCCTCTGTCCTGCCGGACATCTCCCCCACAGGTGGGGAGATCGACTCGCGGTTGGCCCCTCGCCAAACAATGAAGGTCGGAACGAGCGGTCACGCCCAGCCAATCTCCCCACCTGTGAGGGAGATTGGCTGGGCAGAGGGGGGTATCGCGGGCGAGACACCTGCGACTGCAGACCGCCCCACCATCGCCATCTCCTTCTACCGCGCCCTCGTGCAAAGCGGCGAAACCCGCCCGGTCGAGGCGCTGATCGAGGCACTGGTCGCAGAGGGTATTCGGCCGCTGCCGGTCTTCGCCTACAGCCTCAAGGACCCCGTTTCCAAGGGCATCCTCGAAAGCGTCTTCGCGGCCACGAGGCCCGATGTCGTCATCAACACGACAGGCTTCGCCGTCTCGGCGCCGGGTGCGGAGCGGCAGCCGACGGTGCTTGAGGCCAGCGATGCCGTCGTGCTGCAGGCGATCTTTTCCGCTTCCTCGAAAGAAGCATGGGAAAACTCTTCGCAAGGGCTTTCGGCGCGTGATCTCGGCATGAACGTCGCGCTGCCCGAAGTCGATGGCCGCGTTCTTGCCCGCGCGGTCTCGTTCAAATCGGCGGCGCGCTATGATGCGCTGGTCGAGGCCAATATCGTTGCCAGCGAGCCGGATGGGGGGCGCATGGCTTATACCGCGCGGCTGGCCGCCAACTGGGCGCGACTGCGGCATGCAAAGCCGGCGGAGCGACGGGTGGCGCTTGTGATGGCGAACTATCCAAACCGCGACGGCCGGCTCGGAAACGGCGTCGGGCTGGACACGCCTGCGGGTACGATCGAAGTGCTTCAGGCGATGCGCAAGGCCGGATATCCTGTCCGTGGCATCCCTGCGGATGGCGATGCGCTGATGCGTCATATCATGGATGGGCCGACCAATTCCGGGCGTGATGGGAAGGTTGTCCGTGAGACGCTTTCCGTGAGTCGTTACAGGGATTTCCTCGCAACTCTTCCGAAAAAGATTCAAGCGGAGATCAACGCGCGCTGGGGCGAGCCGGAGGCCGATCCCTATGTCGTGGACGGCGCGTTTGCGCTGCCGTTAACGCGTTTCGGCGATGTGCTTGTCGGCATCCAGCCGGCGCGTGGCTACAATATCGATCCGAAGGAAAGCTATCACTCGCCTGATCTGGTGCCGCCGCACGGCTATCTGGCCTTCTACGCCTTCCTGCGCCATCAGTTCGATGCGCATGCGGTGATCCACATGGGCAAGCACGGCAATCTCGAATGGCTGCCGGGCAAGGCGCTGGCGCTGTCCGAAAGCTGCTACCCGGAAGCGATCCTCGGTCCTTTGCCGCATCTCTATCCCTTCATCGTCAACGACCCCGGCGAGGGAACGCAGGCCAAGCGCCGCACCGCCGCCGTGATCATCGACCATCTGACGCCACCGCTGACGCGGGCCGAGAGCTACGGCCCGCTGAAGGATCTCGAAGCGCTGGTCGACGAATATTACGAGGCGTCTGGTGGCGATCCGCGACGGATACGGCTGCTGGGCAAGCAGATCCTTGAGTTGGTCGCCGATATCGGGCTCGATCAGGATGCGGGGATATCAAAGGGGGAGAGCGAGAGCGAGGCGCTGAAGAAGCTTGATGCCTATCTGTGCGATCTCAAGGAAATGCAGATCCGGGATGGGCTGCATGTGTTTGGGGTGTCGCCGGAAGGGCGGTTGCTGACGGATCTGACGGTTGCGTTGGCGCGGGTGCCGCGCGGGCTGGGCGAGGGCGGTGACCGGAGCTTGCAGCGGGCGATTGCTGGGGATGTTTTTGGGAGTGGTGGTGATGTGGTGGGTGGGATACCCCCCTCTGTCCTGCCGGACATCTCCCCCACAAGGGGGGAGATCGACTCGCGGCAAGCATCTTCGCAAACCGCAAAGCTTGGAGCGAGCGGGCAAGCCCAGCCAATCTCCCCACCTGTGGGGGAGATGCCCGGCAGGGCAGAGGGGGGTAACCCACCCACCAACGCAACCTTCGACCCCCTCGACTGCGACATGGCCGCCGCATGGGCCGGCCCGCGCCCCGATATCCTCGTGGACGTCTCGTCCGACCCGTGGCGTACCCAAGGCGACACCGTTGAGCGTATTGAACTGCTGGCCGCCAAATTCGTGTCCGGTGAATTGCCATGCCCAGCCCTCTGGTCCCAAACCAGAGCCGTCCTCCACGAGATCGAAACCCGCCTGAAACCCGCCATCCTCGCTTGCGGCGACGCCGAGATCGAAGGCTTGCTCCGTGGCCTCGACGGTCGCTTCGTGGCACCGGGGCCTTCCGGCGCACCAACGCGCGGGCGGCCGGATGTGTTGCCGACGGGGCGGAACTTTTACTCGGTGGACAGCCGCGCGGTGCCGACACCGGCGGCCTATGAGCTGGGCAAGAAATCGGCGGAGCTTCTGGTGCGCCGCTATGTGCAGGATCACGGCGAATGGCCGGTGTCGTTCGGGTTGACAGCCTGGGGCACGTCGAACATGCGCACCGGCGGCGACGATATCGCCCAGGCGCTGGCGCTGATCGGCGTCAAGACGGTCTGGGACATGACATCACGAAGGGTCACCGGCTACGAGATCATTCCGCCTGCAATGCTGAGGCGGCCGCGTGTGGATGTGACGCTGCGCATTTCGGGCTTCTTCCGCGATGCTTTTCCGGAGCAGATCGCACTGTTCGACAAGGCGATCCGGGCCGTCGGGGCGCTGGATGAGGATGCGGGCGACAACCCGATCGCAGCACGCATGCGGGGTGAAGCGGCGCGGCTTGAGGAGGCCGGGCTTGATGCGGCGCAGGCCAAGCGGCGGGCGGGGTATCGGATTTTCGGGTCGAAGCCGGGTGCTTACGGCGCCGGGCTGCAGGCGCTGATCGACGAGAAGGGCTGGGAGCGGCGCGCCGATCTAGCTGAGGCCTATCTGGTCTGGGGCAGCTATGCCTATGGCGCCGGCGAAGAGGGTCGGGCCGAGCGCGGCGTTTTCGAAGAGCGTCTGCGCTCCATCCAGGCTGTCGTGCAGAACCAGGACAATCGCGAGCACGACCTGCTCGACAGTGATGACTACTACCAATTTGAAGGCGGCATGGCGGCGGCGGCGGAGACGCTTGGCGGCAGCAGGCCATCGATCTATCACAATGATCACTCGATGCCGGAGAAACCGGTCATCCGCTCGCTGGAGGAAGAGATTGCCCGCGTGGTGCGCGGCCGCGTCGTCAATCCGAAGTGGATCGATGGCGTCATGCGCCATGGCTACAAGGGCGCCTTCGAGATTGCCGCCACTGTTGATTACCTCTTCGCATTTGCTGCGACCACAGGGGCTGTCGGCAACCATCATTTCGAGGCGGTCTACCAGGCCTTCGTGGTTGATCAGCGCGTGCGCGATTTCATGATCGAGAAGAACCCGCACGCCTACGAGGAAATGAAAGAGCGGCTGCTGGAGGCGATCGAGCGGCGGCTGTGGACGCCGCGCAGCAATTCGGCGCAGTTCGATCTCGCTACCACAAACAACACACACGACAGATCAGGCGGTGTCGACACCGCCGACCGATTGAAGATTGCATCCGGGGAAATTTGACATGACTGAGGAAACCACCGAGACCACTACGGAGGCCACCGGCCACGACGACGCGCGCCACAGTGAGAAGATGGCTAAGAAGAAGGCCGCGCGCGACAAGATCATGGCGACGAAGACAGGCGAGAAGGGCCTGATCATCGTCCACACCGGCAAGGGTAAGGGCAAGTCTTCCTCCGCCTTCGGGATGATCTTCCGCCATATCGCGCATGGCAAGCCGTCCGCTGTCGTGCAGTTCATCAAGGGTGCGATGTGGACGGGCGAGCGCGATCTGATCGAGAAGCATTTCTCCGATGTCTGCCAGTTCCATACGATGGGCGAGGGCTTTACCTGGGAGACGCAGGATCGCGCGCGCGATGTCGCGGCCGCCGGTGCTGCCTGGGAAAAGGCCAAGGAGCTGATCCGCGACGAGCGGAACTCGATGGTGTTGCTCGATGAGATCAACATCGCGCTGCGCTACGACTACATCGATATCAACGAGGTCGTGGAGTTCCTGAAGACGGAAAAGCCCTATATGACTCACGTCGTTCTCACCGGGCGCAATGCCAAGGATGAGCTGATCGAGATTGCCGATCTGGTGACGGAGATGGAGCTTATCAAGCATCCGTTCCGCTCAGGCATCAAGGGGCAGGCAGGCGTGGAGTTCTGATGACGCAGAGTTGGGTTTTCTGGGCGGTCTTGTCCGCCTCTTTCGCGGCGCTGACGGCGATCTTCGCTAAGATCGGCGTTGCCGGCGTCAATTCTGATTTCGCGACACTGATGCGTACCGTCGTCATTCTTGTCATCATCAGCGCCATCGTGCTGGCGAGCGGGCAGTGGCAGCCGTTCTCCAGCATCTCGTCGAAGACCTGGCTGTTTCTCTGCCTTTCGGGCGCTGCGACCGGAGCGTCGTGGCTTGCCTATTTCCGCGCCCTGAAGATCGGCGATGCCGCTCGCGTCGCGCCGATCGACAAGCTGTCGATCGTCCTCGTCGCCATCTTCGGCGTCGTCTTTCTCGGCGAGAAGCTCAACATGATGAACTGGCTCGGCGTCAGTCTGATCGCCGGCGGAGCGCTGCTTCTCGCGTTGTTCTGAGCTTCAGAGCCCCAGCCAGACGCGCAGCGGATTGGCGGGGTCGGACAAGAGCTTGATCGTGAACGCGATGCAGACGATGACGAGCAGCGGCTTGATCAGCTTCGCGCCGATGCGCATGGCGAGCCGTGAGCCGAGCTGTGCACCGAGAAACTGGCAGACGCCCATCATCAGGCCGAGTTTCCATAGCGTCGCGCCAAAGGAGGCGAAGACGATGAGGGCGCCGAGGTTCGAGCCGAAGTTCAGGAGCTTGGTGTGGGCGGTCGCCTTCAGCATGCCGAAACCGGCCAGTGAGACAAATCCGAGCATGAAGAACGAGCCGGTGCCAGGGCCGAACACGCCATCGTAGAAACCGATGACAGGAACAAGTGTCAGGCCGAAGACGAAGGGCGTGACGCGGCGATGCTTGTCGACATCGTCGAGATTGGGTTTCAGCGCGAAATAGAGCGCGATGACCACGAGCAGCACCGGCATGACGGCGCGGAGCACGTCGCCGGGCACGATGGTCGCCAGCGCCGCGCCAAGCGAGCCGCCCATGACGGCCATCAGCGCCATCGGCAGCTGTTCACGAAGATTGACGTGTCCCTTGCGCGCATAGGCGATCGTCGCCGATCCGGCGCCGAACAGGGATTGCACCTTGTTGGTGCCCAGCGTCTGGAGCGGCGGAATGCCCGCGATCAGCATTGCCGGAACGGTGATGAGACCGCCGCCGCCGGCGATGGCATCGACGAAACCGGCAAAGAAGGCTGCAGCGGCAAGGAGAAGGATGAGGTGAGGGGCAAGGTCGTACAATGGAGGAACCTGTGGGACTGCGAATGCACTGTGTTGGCGCGCTTGTTGCATTTACCGGCTAGGGCTGCAATGGCTTGCGCAATACAGGCAACCGGCTTTTCCATCGCATGACCGCACTCTCCTTCGATACCACGCGCCGCTATGTGCTCGGCCTCGGCTGCGAGCGGGGAACCGCGCCTGAAGAGGTCATGGTGTTGGTCGCTTCGGCTCTGGAGATGGCGGGTATCGAGCCCGGTCAGGTGGCCGGGCTGGCTTCGATCGATTCCCGTCGCGACGAGCCGGCGATGGCGGTGGTTGCCGCGCGCCTTGCCGTTCCCTCGGTGTTCTTCGACGCCGAAGCTTTGGAGAGGGAGACGCCGAGGATCAAGAACCCTTCCGATGTCGTCTTCGCGCGGGTGGGCTGCCATGGGGTTGCGGAATCCGCGGCGCTTGCGGCGATCGGGCCCGATGCCGAGCTTGTGCTGCCGAAAATCAAATCGGCGCATGCGACGGCCGCGATCGCACGCGCCCTGTTGCGGAAAGAATAGCGCTCGCTATGGTGACCGCCGATGCAGCCGCAGCGGTTCTGTCGCGCGGCTGCCAAGGTATGACATGAAAACATGCAAGAGGGACGATTATGCATAAGGTGATTTACGACACGGATCCGGGTGTTGACGATGCGATGGCGCTGCTTTTCCTGCACCGTCATGCCGACATCGATCTGATCGGCATCACGACCGTGTTCGGCAACGCCTCGATCGAGACGACGACGCGCAATGCGCTGTTCCTCAAGCGCGAATGGAACATCCCGGCACCTGTCGCCAAGGGAGCGAGTGTCACGATCGATCCGTCGCGCAAGGAAGGCGCCTGGCCGACCTTCGTGCATGGCGATGACGGGCTCGGCAACATCAACGTTCCCGAAGTCGTCGACGTGCCGCTCGATCCGCGCCCGGCCTACAAGTTCATCATCGACACGGTGCGCGCCAATCCGGGTGAGGTGACGCTGGTGGCCGTCGGGCGGATGACGAACCTCGCACTGGCGCTGAAGGAAGATCCTGAGATTGCCGGGCTGGTGAAGCAGGTCGTCATCATGGGCGGCAATTTCTATGTGCCTGGTAATGTGACGCCTGTCGCGGAAGCCAATATTCATGGCGACCCCGAGGCCGCCGATATCGTGCTCACCGCACCGTGGCAGGTTGTCGTCATCGGTCTCGATGTCACCGCGATCACCACGATGAGCCGCAGCTATCTCGGCGAGATGGCCGCCAAGGGCGACAAGGCCGTGCAACTGCTCGAAAAGCTCTCGCAATTCTACATCGATTTCTACAAGCATGCCGTCGAGGACGGGATGATGGTGCATGACAGCTGTGCCTGCGTCTATGTCGTGGCGCCAGAGCTGTTTACGACGATCTCAGGGGCCATGCGCGTAGCCTGCGGCGGTATCGCCGATGGCCAGACGATCATCAAGCAGGACGGCCGTCGTTTCCCGCCGGGCGATTGGGACGGCCTGCCGAGCCAGATCGCCTGCACCGGCATTCAGTCGCAAGAGGTCATCGACCTGATCCGCGACACGTTGCTCAACGCTTAGTCGGCAATCGTCATCGGTATTTCGGCGCAAGCGCATTGGCGAATCCATTCAGCCGCTTGCGCCGATATCCTCATATTTTGAGTCCGCTTTGGGGGCCGCAATCGGCGTGACCGTGACCTGCATCTTCGCCGCGTTTGCGGCGTTGACGTCGTGGTCCGCCGGGCATAGATCATCGTCATGATCGAAACGGTACTTTCTCACCTCCCGGCGATGGATCCCGGCAGTGTCTGGCTCGTTGGCGCGGGGCCCGGCGATCCGGGCCTTTTGACGCTGCTTGCGGTCAAGGGACTGATGGAAGCCGATGTCATCGTGCATGACGCGCTGGTCGATGCCGAATGCCTGAAGCTGGCGCGGCCGGGCGCCGTTCTCGAATATGCCGGCAAGCGCGGCGGCAAGCCTTCCGCCAAACAGCGCGACATTTCGCTTCGCCTCGTCGAGCTCGCGCAGGCGGGCAATCGCGTTCTAAGGCTGAAGGGCGGCGATCCCTTCGTCTTCGGGCGTGGCGGCGAAGAGGCGCTGACGCTCGTCGAATATAACGTTCCGTTTCGCATCGTGCCGGGGATATCGGCGGGGATCGGTGGGCTCGCCTATGCGGGTATCCCCGTGACCCACCGCGACATCAATCATGCGGTGACGTTTTTGACCGGCCACAATTCATCGGGGCTGGTGCCGGACGCGATAAACTGGGATGCTATAGGCAAGGGTTCGCCGGTCATCGTCATGTATATGGCGATGAAGCATATTGCCGAGATCAGTGCCAACCTGATTGCCGCGGGGCGCTCGCGCAACGAGCCGGTTGCCTTCGTCTGCAATGCTTCGACGAGCGCGCAGCAGGTGCTGGAAACAACGCTCGGCGAGGCACCGGCCGCGGCGCTGACGTCGGGTATCGAGCCGCCGGCGATCGTGGTGGTCGGCGAGGTGGTGCGGTTGCGTGGTTCTCTCGATTGGCTGGGTGCGCTGGCCGGACGACGGTTGCATCCCGATCCGTTCCGGAGGTCCGGCAGTAAGGAGACGGAATGAGTGGTCTGTTGATTGCAGCCCCGTCCTCCGGGTCGGGAAAGACGACGGTGACGCTTGGGCTCCTCAGGGCGCTTCGCAAGCGCGGGGTGGAGGTCGCGCCGGGCAAGGCGGGGCCTGATTATATCGACCCGGCCTTCCATGCCGCGGCGAGCGGAGTCGCCTGTCTCAATTTCGATCCCTGGGCGATGCGCCCCGAGCTGATCGCCGCGAACGCGACGTTGCATCGCTCCGGCGATCGGCTGCTTGTCATCGAGGCGATGATGGGTCTCTTCGACGGGGCGGCGGACGGCAAGGGCACGGCGGCGGATCTGGCGGCGATGCTGGGTCTTTCCGTCGTGCTGGTGGTCGATGCGTCGCATATGTCGCAATCCGTTGCGGCCCTTGTGGCCGGCTTTGCCGGTTTTCGCGCCGATGTCCGGATTGCCGGCGTCATCCTGAACAAGGTTGGTGGCGATCGGCATGAGATGATGCTGCGCCAGGCGCTCGAGGCGAGCCGCATGCCCGTGATCGCCGTTGTGCGTCGTGACGCCGAGATCGCGCTGCCGGAGCGGCATCTCGGTCTGGTGCAGGCCGGTGAGCATGAGGCGCTGGAGAGATTCGTCGAGCATGCGGCGCAGGCGGTCTCGCAGAACTGCAATTTCGACTTCCTGATGCGTGTCGCAAGGCAGGGTTTCGCACGGCCCTCGACCGCCAACATCGACCGCCTGCCGCCGCTCGGCAGCCGGATCGCGGTGGCGCGCGATATCGCCTTTGCTTTCTGCTACGAGCACATGCTGCTCGGCTGGCGACGTCGTGGCGCCGATATCTCATTCTTCTCGCCGCTTGCCGACGAGCCGCCGGAGCGCACCGCCGACGCCATCTATCTCCCGGGCGGCTACCCGGAACTGCACGCCGGACGGATCGCCGCCGCCTCGACCTTTCGCGAGAGCATGCGTCAGGCTGCTGAAAGCGGGGTGCGGATCTATGGGGAGTGCGGCGGTTACATGGTGATGGGCGACGGGCTGGTGGACGCAAGCGGCGAACGCCACGAGATGCTCGGGCTTTTGCCGCTGGTCACCAGCTATGAGGAGCGCAGGCGCCATCTCGGCTATCGGCGTGTCTATCCGATCAACGGCTCGTTCTTCACGCAGCCGATGACGGCGCACGAGTTTCACTATTCGTCGGTGGTTTCGGAAGGCGAGGCGGACCGGCTTTTCAAGGTGACCGACGCATTGAACAACGATCTTGGCACGGCCGGCCTGCAGCGCTGGCAGGTGGCCGGGTCGTACATGCACCTGATCGATGTGGCGGCTCAGGTGAGCGGGCAGGCCTCGGGTAGCGCGGGTGGACCGACACGATGAATGCCCCGATCATCCATGGCGGCGGCATAACGGCCGCCGCGGCACTTTATGGCGGCAAGCCCGAGGATTGGCTCGACCTTTCGACCGGTATCAGCCCGTTTCCGGCCGTCCTGCCTGATATCCCCATGCGCGCCTGGCATCGGTTGCCGGACCAGCATCTTGTCCACGAGGCGCGCGAGGCAGCGCGCGATTATTACGGAAGCGGCGACAGCCTGCCGTTGCCGGTGCCCGGCACTCAATCCGTCATCCAGCTTCTGCCGCGTTTAATCGCTGCGGGCGGACGGGTGGCGATCCTCGGGCCGACTTACGGCGAATATGAGCGGGCCTTTGTTATTGCGGAAGCCGAGGTCGATCGGCTTGATGGGATCGAAGAGGTCGGCGACCATCACGTACTTGTCGTCATCGTCAATCCGAATAATCCCGATGGCCGGATCTACCGGCCCGCAACGCTCCTTGATCTTGCGCGTCGGTTGGCGGCGCGGGGAGGGCTTCTCGTGGTCGACGAGGCGTTCGGCGATACCGTTCCTGACGCCAGTGTCGCCGGCCATGTTGTGGATCATGCCAACCTCATCGTCTTTCGCTCCTTCGGCAAATTCTTCGGTCTTGCCGGGCTGCGGCTTGGTTTCGTCATCGCGGCGAGGGAGATTCTCGATCGCTTCGAGAGCCTGCTCGGCCCTTGGGCTGTCTCTGGCCCTGCACTGTCGATTGCCGCCTCCCTGCTGCGCACGGATACAGAGCCGCTGCGGCGCGCGATCGCTCAGCGCAGCGAGGCGATGCGTGGCGTTCTGACCAAAGGCGGGCTTCGCATTCGCGGCGGCACCGCGCTTTTCTCGCTGGTCGAAGACGCGGCGGCGGATGCGTTGCAGGCACATCTGTGCGTGCACCACATTCTGGTCCGCAAGTTCGGTTATGCCCCTTCCTGGCTGCGCTTCGGTGTGACCGCGGATACCACTGGCGACCTCAGGCTCGCCGATGCCCTGATGAGCTTCAATCGATGATTTTTGAACTGAATCTTCTCGTGCTGGTGCTTGCTTTGATGCTCGACAGGATCGTTGGCGATCCGGATGTGCTGTGGGCGCGGCTGCCGCACCCGATCGTGCTGTTCGGCAAGGCGATCTCGCGGATGGAGACGCTGTTCAACCGAACGGAACTGCCAGGCAAAAGCCGTCGTCGCAACGGCATGCTCGTCATCGCGGCCCTGCTTTTGATCGCGATCGTCGCGGGTGTCGCGCTGCATCTCTTCTTCGCGCTGTTCGGGCTTGCGGGCATCCTGCTCGAGGTTCTCTGCGTCACGGTGTTCCTGGCGCAGAAGAGCCTTGCCGATCATGTCGAGGCCGTCGCAACCGGTCTTCGGCAAGGTGGCCTCGACGGTGGGCGGAAGGCCGTGTCGATGATTGTCGGTCGCGATCCGGAGACGCTGGACGAACCGGCCGTCTGCCGGGCGGCGATCGAAAGCCTGGCGGAGAATTTTTCCGACGGCGTCGTCGCGCCGGCGCTGTGGTATCTGGTGTTCGGTCTGCCGGGTCTGCTTGCCTACAAGATGCTGAACACGGCGGATTCGATGATCGGCCACAAGTCGGAACGCTATGTGGATTTCGGCTGGGCGTCGGCGCGGCTCGATGATCTCGCAAACTGGCCGGCGGCGCGGCTGTCGATCGCGCTGATCGCGGCGGGCGCGTGGCTGCGACGTGGCGGCGATGCGTGCCGCGAGGCGTTCAAGATCGCGATGCGCGACGGGGGCATGCATCGCTCGCCGAACTCCGGCCGCCCGGAAGCGGCGATGGCGGGCGCGCTCAACGTGCAGCTCGCGGGGCCGCGCGTCTATTCCGGTGTCGTGGTGATGGAGCCGATGATCAATGGCGGCGGAAGAGAGACCGCCGTCATCGAGGATATTGAGAGCGCGGTCTCCGTTTTCTATGCCAGCTGCTCTGTTCTTGCCTTTGTTACGCTGGTGATCTTCCTGTTTCTTCTGTAGATCGACGCGATACTGTTATCATATTGATTACCATGCTCCTTAAGCGGATGTAACGTCTCACTGTGTAGTCTTGTTCAACTGTATTCATGCAGAATGAACGAGGGGACGATGAGAACTATACTTGCAGGAGCTGCGGCGATCGTATTGCTGCAGTTTTCGGCCGTGACGGCCGAGGCCTCGACCTTGATCGCGAAGATCAGCATCAGTTCGCAGACGATGACGGTCACCGAAAACGGCTTCGTCAAATACCGCTGGAAGGTTTCGACGGCGCGCTCCGGTTATAGGACGCCTGTCGGTTCGTGGAGCGCCAAGTGGCTGTCGCGCGACCATCGCTCGAAGAAGTACGACGACGCGCCGATGCCGTATGCGGTGTTCTTCAATGGCGGCTATGCCGTGCATGCGACCTTCGATCTGAAGCGTCTCGGCCGCCCGGCATCGCATGGATGCATTCGCCTGCATCCCAATAATGCGGCGCAGTTTTTCGACATGACGCGGCAGGCGGGACTGGCCAATACGCGGGTTGTTGTTACCAACTGAGCGAGGCGAAACGTCGCGGAAACGGTTGCCGGCTGCCTTTCCGTGCATGCTGTTTGAGCAACAGTGCCTGCGCAAATTGCGCGTTGGGCTGGACGAAAGCATTGGCTTTTGAAATGGATTTGCCTATGAGGGGGAAAACTATCATTTCCAAGAGGTACAGGCGTGACCGCTACATTCGATAAAGTTGCCGACATCATTGCAGAAACCAGCGAGATCGATCGTGATACGATCACGCCGGAAAGCCATACGATCGACGACCTCGGTATCGACAGCCTCGACTTCCTCGATATCGTTTTCGCCATCGACAAGGAATTCGGCATCAAGATCCCGCTCGAAAAGTGGACGCAGGAAGTCAACGAGGGCAAGGTTTCCACGTCGGAATACTTCGTGCTGAAGAACCTCTGCGCCAAGATCGACGAACTGCGCGCCGCCAAGGCCTGATCGATACGCACAATTTTTTTCTCCGCCCTGTCGCCATTCACCATGGCGGCCGGGCGGTTTTGTTACTAAGTAGGCCCACAGGGTCGCGGTTTGCGAAATCGGCTCCGATTTTCGCAAGGCTCGGTCCTGTCGATTAAAAAATGATAGAGCGTCCTTTGTGCGTCCAATCGGATGCACGGCGCTCTAGCCGACGGCATGTTGCCTGTGCGGCCGGAGGATCCGATGCTCCTGGAATACTTCCAGATGATCGATCGCGTCGAGGCGGTCGACCTTCAGACCAAGACACTCAAGGCACGCTCCGTCGTGCCGGCGAAAAGCCCGGTGTTCGAAGGTCATTTTCCCGGCATGCCCCTTGTCCCGGGCGTGCTTCTCATTGAAACCATGGCGCAGGCCTCAGGCATGCTGGTGCTGGCGGCGACCGATTTCGCGGCCATGCCGTTCCTGATGTCGGTCGACGGCGCCAAGATGCGCACCTTCGTCGAGCCGGAGGCGGTTCTCGATATCGAGGCGTTTCTGGAGCACGACGGATCGGGCTTCGCGGTCACCAAGGCCAAGATCACCAGCGGCGGCAAGAAGGTTTGCGACGCGCAGCTGAAGCTGCGCACCATGCCTTTCAGCGAAATACCGCTCGGTGACATCGTCAAGAAACGTGCCAGTGAAATCGGCCTGATGGATGCAATCGCTGCGCAGGGAGTGAATGGATGAGCAAGGCTCAGAATGATGTCGTCATCACGGGCGTCGGTATCGTAACCTGTCAGGGCGTCGGCAAGGAGCCGCATATTGCGCTGCTCAACGCCGCCGAAGCGCCGAAGACGGTCGTCGAGACCGAGAAGTTCAAGCCCTATCCGATCCATCCGCTGCCCGAAGTGGATTGGTCGCTGCAGATCGCCAAGCGCGGCGATCAGCGGCAGATGGAAAACTGGCAGCGCATCGGAGTGTTCGCGGCGGGCCTTGCGCTCGACGACGCCGGTCTCAAGGACAATGTCGAAGCCTGCGGCACGATGGACATGATCGTGGCGGCCGGCGGCGGCGAGCGCGACATCAATGTCGACACGCTGATCGTCGATGAAGGCCTGAAGCGCAACGACCGCGAAGTGCTCTTGAATGAGAAGCTGACGACCGAGCTTCGTCCGACGCTGTTCCTGGCGCAGCTCTCCAACCTGCTGGCCGGCAACATCTCGATCGTTCACAAGGTCACTGGCTCGTCGCGCACCTTCATGGGTGAGGAATCGGCCGGCATCTCCGCCGTCGAGACCGCGTTCTACCGTATCAAGTCGGGCGAATCCTCGCATGCGCTGGTCGGCGGCGCGTTTTCGGCCGAACGTCTCGACATGGTTCTGCTGTTCGAGGCGATCGGCTCGCATTCGCGTGGCGACTGGCAGCCTTTGTGGTCGCGCAAGGATGGCGGCATCACCAGCGGTTCGCTCGGCGCGTTCCTGGTGCTCGAATCGCGGGCGCATGCCGAAGCGCGCGGTGCTCATATCTATTCGACGATCTCCTCCATCGAAGGCGATCGCGGCAATCGCGGCGCCGGCAATCTCGAAAAGCGCCTTGAGCGGCTGCTCGAACCGGCCAAGGGCCTGGCTGCCGAGAGCACGGCGATCTTCTCCGGTTCCTCCGGCATGCCCGAGCTCGCCTCGCGCGAGAAGGCGGTTCTGGAGCATCAGCTGCCGGGCGCTGCCATCCGCGGCTTCGGCGGCGTGACCGGCCACGGGCTGGAAGCGCACTTCACCCTCGGGCTGGCGCTGGCCGCCCTTGCCATCGACGGCGAGGCCAAGGTGCCGGCATTCGACGGCGCCCATGAAAAATCCATGAGTTCAGGCACGAAGGCCGCTGTCGTCACGACGGTCGGGCATCAGCGTGGCGAAGGCGTCGCCGTTCTGTCGGCGGACGCGTGAGGAGCAGGCACATGACGGATCAAGCTTACAAGGATCATCTCGGCCGCCCGATCGTGGCTGTTACCGGCGTCGGCATCATGACCTCGTTGGGGCAGGGCCTCAAGGACAACTGGTCGGCGCTGATATCGGGCAAATCGGGTATCCACGACATCAATCGCTTTCCGACGGACGGTCTTTCGACGCGCATCGCCGGCACTGTCGATTTCATCGACGTTCCGGCACCAAACGCTGTCGAGCGCTCCTATGCATTCGCGCGCGAGACGACGATTGAGGCGCTTGCTGACGCCGACATCTCAGGCGATTTCAACGGCCCGCTGTTTCTCGCCGCACCGCCGATCGAGCCGGAGTGGATTGCCCGCTTCGAACTCGGCGATCGTTCGCCGCCGCCCTCGCAGCCGGGTGACGCTTACGACCGTTTCCTGACGGCGATGCGCCAGCGTCCGGATCCGGCCTTCCATGAAGCTGCGCTGTTCGGCGCCATCTCGGAGCGTCTTGCCGATCGTTTCGGCACGCGCGGCCTTCCGGTGACGCTGTCGACGGCCTGTGCTTCGGGCGCGACCGCGATCCAGCTCGGCATCGAGGCGATCCGCCAGGGCCGCACGAACCGCGCGCTTGCCGTGGCGACCGACGGCTCGGTCAGCGCCGAAGCGCTGATCCGCTTCTCGCTGCTCTCGGCCCTGTCGACGCAGAACGACAACCCGACCAAGGCCTCAAAGCCGTTCAGCAAGGACCGCGACGGCTTCGTCATCGCAGAAGGTGCCGCGACGCTGGTGCTGGAATCGCTGGAATCGGCGATTGCGCGCGGCGCCAAGGTTCTCGGCATCATGAAGGGCGCCGGCGAGAAGGCCGACAGCTTCCACCGCACCCGGTCCTCGCCGGACGGCGGCCCGGCGATCGCGACGATCCGCGCGGCTCTTGCCGATGCCGGCATGGATGAAGGCGATATCGGCTATATCAACGCCCATGGCACTTCGACGCCTGAGAACGACAAGATGGAATATGGCTCGATGCTCGCAGTCTTCGGCGACCGCATGGCCTCCATCCCGCTGTCATCAAACAAGTCGATGATCGGCCATACGCTGACGGCGGCTGGTGCCGTGGAAGCCGTGTTCTCGCTGCAGACGATGCGTACCGGCACGCTGCCGCCGACCATCAACTACACCAACCCTGATCCGGCGATCGTTCTCGACGTGGTGCCGAATGTGAAGCGGGATGCGCAGGTCAACGCTGTGCTTTCCAACTCCTTCGGCTTCGGCGGCCAGAACGCCAGCCTTGTCATGGCGCTGGAACCGGCTTAAGCGGTTCGCGACCATAAATTCCATTGTTGCGGCTGCGCCCGGTAAGGGCCTGCGGCACGCAACAGCAAACATAAACCGCGCATCGGCTGTCCGGCTGGTGCGACCGCGAAGGATTTTGCCATGCGCGCTCTGCAACTGATCGACGACCGCAAGCTCGAGATCACCGATCTGCCTGAACCCGATGCGCCCGGCGCCGGCGAAGTGACGCTGCGCGTCAAGGCGGTCGCGCTCAACCATATCGACGTCTGGGGCTGGCGCGGCATGGCGTTTGCCAAGCGCAAGATGCCGCTCGTCATCGGTGCCGAGGCATCGGGTGTCGTCGAGGCGATCGGGCCGGGCGTCTCCAACGTGCTTCCGGGCCAGCTGGTCGCCGTCTATGGCGCGCGCACCTGCGGTCTCTGCCGTCCGTGCCGCGAAGGTCGCGACAATCTCTGCGAACACGTCTCGGGCGTTCACGGCTTCCATCTGGATGGTTTCGCGCAGGAGAAGGTCAACCTTCCGGCGCGCCTGCTGGTGCCTGCACCTCCCGGCGTCGATGCCGTTGGTGCGGCTGTCGCGCCGGTTACCTTCGGCACCGTCGAGCACATGCTGTTCGACAACGCCAAGCTTGAGCCGGGCGAAACCATTCTCGTCCACGCCGGTGGGTCCGGCATCGGCACGGCGGCGATCCAGCTTGCCAAGAAGATCGGCTGCACCGTTATCACCACCGTTGGCTCCGACGACAAGATCGAGAAGGCCAAGGCGCTGGGCGCTGACCACGTGATCAACTATCGCACCGACCGCTTCGAGGGCGTGGTGCGCAAGCTCACGAAGAAGAAGGGCGTCGACGTCGTCTTCGAACATGTGGGCAAGGATACCTGGGCGGGCTCGATGCTCTGCCTGAAGCGCGGCGGGCGTCTCGTCACCTGCGGCTCGACATCGGGCGTCTCGACCGACATGAACCTGATGATGCTGTTCCAGCAGCAGCTGAAGCTGCTCGGCTCCTTCGGGTGCCGCATGGAGAACATGGCCGACGCCATGCAGAAGATGGGCCGTGGCCTCGTGCACCCCGTCATCGACACCGAAGTCAGCTTCGACGATATCGACCGGGCGCTGGAGCGCATGGAATCGCGCCAGATCTTCGGCAAGATCATCCTGAAGATGGATTGATCCCTTGGAGCTGTTCATCACCCGGATCGTCCTGAAACTGGACCATTTTCGCCAGTGGCTGATCGCGCAGGTGATGTTCGGCTTCCTGAACTTCCTGAAGATCTTCCCGGCCGACGGGGCGATCAACTTCATCGACTGGCTGATGCGCAAGATCGGCCCGAAGATGAAGCGCCACAAGCTGATTCTGGCCAATCTCCACAACGCCTTTCCCGAAAAGAGCGACGAGGAGATCAACCGGATCGCGCTTGGCAGCTGGGCCAATATGGGCCGGCTTGCGGCGGAGTACGTGTTTCTCGATCGGCTGTTCGATTTCGATCCCGAGAAGAGCGAGCCGGGCAGGGTGGAGGTGTCGGGGATCCCGATCTTTCTCGATCTTCTTGAGAACCCGCGTCCCTTCATCGTCTTTACCGGCCATACCGGCAATTTCGAACTGCTGCCGGTGGCTGGTGCCGCCTTCGGTCTCTACGTCAGCGTCCTCTTTCGGCCGCCGAATAATCCTTACGTGGCCCAGAAGGTGTTCGACTTCCGCAGCGCCCGCATGGGCAAGCTGGTGCCGTCGCATGCCGGATCGTCGTTTGCGCTCGCCCGCCAGCTGGAAGCGGAGCAGGGGGTCGGCGTGCTTGTCGACCAGAAATTCGGCCGTGGCCTGAAGACGGAATTCTTCGGCCTGCCGGTGAAGACCAATCCTCTTCTCGGAAAATTGGTGCGCCAGTTCAACTGCGAGGTCTATCCGGCCCGCTGCATCCGCCTTCCCGGCAATCGCTACCGGCTGGAAATCGAGCCGAAGGTGGAGCTGCCCCGGGATGAGAAGGGCAATCTCGATCTGACGGCTACGGCCCAGTTGCTGAACGACAAGGTTGAAAGCTGGGTGCGTGAATACCCGGAGCAGTGGCTCTGGTATCATGATCGATGGGAAATCAAGCGACAGATCATGTAGAGGGGAATCCCTCAAATCTTGTCATTGAAAAACAAGCCTTCTTCGTCATTGAACATGAAGTGGCGTCATGTTACCGATTTCTGACAGGAAGGATTATGAACGGTAAAGGTGCCGTCATGATCATTTACATCGAAGCAATTCCCTCACGGAAATCGGCATGGGAGGTGTCGTGCTCGGGCTTTTTCAGGCGTTCTCGTTGCGATGTTCGCAAATTGACGAGGCTATACGGGTCGGTGATGATGCGCGGGTGAGCAGTCTCGACAGCTCGATCGATGCGCTTATCGACACCATCCTCGGCTATCGCGCCACCAATCTGTTCTACGCGCACATGCAGATGCAGTTCGTCGGCTGCCTGATCGATCAGTATGCCGAAGACAGCGAATCCGTGCGTGAGCATGTGAAGCTGCTTTCCTACCTGATGGAGCAGTATCTCGGGTCGACCGTTCCACGCTGGCAGATGCCGCCGCTGGAGCGCATGGACCGGGAGCGGGTGTCGGCGCCTGCCGCCTACGTGCCCAATACCGACAACGGCAATTTCCTGAACTCGGCCATCCTCGAATCCCTGCCGGATCGGGTCGCGGTCGTGACCAAGGACTATCGCTACCTCTACGCCAACGCCGCGAGTGCCGCCTACGCCAAGCGCAAGCCGTTCGAGATGGTCGGGCGGCATATCAAGGACGTGCTGGGCGAAGCGCGGTTCGTGGATTGCGTCAAAGAGATGCTCGACGCGTGTTTCGCGGGCGGAACATGCGATCAGATCTATGAACGGCGCGAGGAAAACGTCGTTCAGAAAACACGGTACCGCATGTCACCGCTGCGCGATTCGTCCGGCTATATCATCGGGGCGCTTATTGTCTCGCAGGATGCCGGATCGTCATCGTCGGCGGCCAATCTCGCCGCCTGATCAGGCCTTCGTCCACACTGCCAGTTCGTATCCATCGGGATCGGCGAAGTGAAAACGGCTGCCGCCCGGGAAGCCGAAGATCGGGCGCACGATCTTGCCACCTGCACCTTCGACCGCTTCCAGCGCGGCCGGCAGGTCATCGGCATAGAGGATAACGAGCGGGCCGCCGGGGCGGGGTGCCTCGAGATTGGTGAAGCCGCCCTTCAGGCGTCCATCGTCGAATTCGCAGTAGTTGGGGCCGTAGTCGGTAAACCGCCAGCCGAAAGCCTTGCCGTAGAACGCCTTGGAGCGCTCGATATCGGCGACGTTGAATTCGACATAGTCGATGCGAAGCTCGGTCTTCACTTGTGTCATCGGTGCTTCCTAGATTTCCATCAGCTTTTTCAGCGATTCAAGATCGCGTGCGACATGCGCCGCGTCGGCCTCGAACTGCTCATCGGTCATATCCGGCAGGCGCAGCAATGTGAACATCACCTCGCAACCATCGCCGTTCGGAACGATCCTGAGCGCGTTATAGACGCGCAAGCCGTTTGCTATCGTGACGGTATGGTCGAGAACGCCGAATTCGTTGTGGGGAGCGAAGCTGACGCGCACCGTGCCGAGGACACCCGTGGCGACCCAGTCGTCGCCGCTTTTCTCCAGCCCGGATGCGAGGCCCGATGCCCAGAGCGGCATGTTCTCGGGCGCACCGGCAAAAGCCCATACGTCTCGCCAGTTTCTCTGGATGGACCTGTGAATGATTCTCGCCGGCATTGTCGCCATCGCTTGCTCCTCCTTCATTTTCATGGGCGGCTTAACGTCGCATATCGACCGCGCATCGTTGCCGCTCGAATGCCGCCGACGCCAAAATCGCCGACATCAGGGCCTCGTTGGCAATATGGTTCACTTCGCGCCGCACGCAATACGCGACCGATCCGGGGCGAATCGAACTTGCCGTATGAGCCAGAGAGTGCCACAACACCGGTCCAATTTGACTAAAGCGCCTCGCGATCTTTCAGATTCACTCGTTGCGCTTTAGATCTTTGTTTTACCGCATGTCGTTATCGCAAAACCGCTTCACACTTTTGCGCGACATGCTCTAACCGGAGAGATATTGTGGAAAAGGCAGAAATCGGGCTGATCGGCCTTGCGGTCATGGGTTCCAACCTCGCTCTGAACATCGCGGAAAAGGGCAACAAGATTGCGGTCTTCAACCGCACGCCTGACAAGACGGACGAGTTCTACGAAAGCGCCGGCGATCTGAAGAAGCAGATCATTCCGTGCAAGACGATCGAGGAATTCGTCGAGGCGATCCGCCCGCCGCGTCCGATCATCATCATGATCAAGGCCGGCGAGCCGGTTGACCAGCAGATGGAGCTGCTGCGTCCGCATCTATCGAAGGGCGACATCATGATCGATGCCGGCAACGCCAACTTCCGTGACACGATCGCCCGCTTCGACCGCCTCAAGGACACCGACCTGACCTTCATCGGCATGGGTGTTTCCGGTGGCGAGGAAGGTGCCCGTCACGGCCCGTCGATCATGGTCGGCGGCACGGAAGATAGCTGGAAGCGCGTCGAGCCGGTGCTGACCTCGATCGCCGCCAAGTACAAGGGCGACCCTTGCGTTGCCTGGCTCGGCAATGACGGTGCCGGTCACTTCGTCAAGACGATCCACAACGGCATCGAATATGCCGACATGCAGATGATCGCCGAAATCTACGGCGTCCTGCGCGACGGTCTCGGCAAGAGCGCCAAGGACATCTCCGGCATCTTTGGCGACTGGAACAAGGGCCGCCTGAACTCCTACCTGATCGAGATTTCCGAAAAGGTTCTGGCCGCGACCGACCCGATCTCCGGCGGCGCCATGGTCGACATGATCCTCGACAAGGCCGGCCAGAAGGGCACCGGCAAATGGTCGGCGATCGAAGCGCAGAACATGGGCATTCCGGCAACGGCGATCGAAGCGGCCGTTGCCGCCCGCAGCCTGTCGTCGATGAAGACCGAGCGCGAAGCCGCCGAGAAGATCTTCGGCAAGCCGGAATACAACTTCCCGGTCGCTTACGGTCCCGAGCTCGTCAAGGATCTGGAACTGGCTCTCTTCGCCGCCAAGATCGGCGCCTATGCGCAGGGCTTCGCGGTGATGGCGGAAGCCTCGCGCGAGTTCAAGTGGTCGCTGCCGATGCCAACCATTGCCAAGATCTGGCGTGACGGCTGCATCATCCGCTCGCAGTTCCTCGACGAGATCACCTCGGCCTTCACCAAGGCGCCTGACGTCGCCAACCTGATCGTGACGCCGGCCTTCGCGGATATGGTCAAGGAATCGCTGCCGGCGCTTCGCCGCGTTGTCGGTGCTGCCCTGCAGGCTGGCCTGCCGGTTCCGGCGCTGACTTCGGCGCTCACCTACTTCGACGCCTACCGCCAGGGCCGCGGCACCGCCAACCTGATCCAGGCACAGCGCGACTTCTTCGGCGCCCACGGCTTCGATCGCCTCGACGGCAAGGACTTCCACCACGGCCCATGGGGCAGCGGTGCGGCGACCTTCTAAGGTTAGCTTTCTGAAAATGACAACAGCCGGGCCATTGGCCCGGCTGTTTTGCGTCTAAGGTAATGATCCGCGGACCGTCGAAATTGGTGCGTTCAGGAACCGGGTTTGGCCCACACCGGCTGGCTAACGCTCTGCAGCATCTCAGGTTCGACGCCATCGATGCGGGCGATGACGGCCTTGGCCATCTCGCGACCGGCGTGGCGGACGTCTTCATAGGCGGTGATGATCTCCGGGCGGATCCAGTTGAGGATCGGCGCGGATTCCTTCGAGGCCATGTCGACATCGTGACCGAGGCGCTTGCCGGCGGCTTCGATGCCGGCGTTGACGGCAATGGCGGCGCTGCCGGCGAGACAGACGATGCCATCGGGTGCGTTGCTGGAGCGCATCATCGTTTCCACAGCGTTGCGGATCTCGTCCAGCGGCGTGTCGATGGTGACGCGCAGCGGCACTTCCTCGGCGCCGTAGTCGTGCAGGCCGGTCTGGAAGCCGATGCGCGTGTGCGTGTAATAGGTGAGCTTGCTCGGAGGCTGGAGGAGGGCGATGCGCTTGCGACCGCGCGCAACCAGCTTCTCGACCGCCTGGTGAGCGAAGGCTTCGTTGTCGAAGTCGTGGAACGGGTGCATCAGCCCGGCATCGGTGCGTCCATGCGTGGCGAACGGCATGTTGCGTTCGCTGAGCAGGCGCACACGGGGATCGTCAGGCTCGATGCGGGAGATGATGACGCCGTCGGCCGAGCCTGTTTCCAGTATGTAGCGCACCGGCAGCATTGGGTCCTTGCTGTGCGAGTGCGGCGTGACGACGATGTGATAGGGCGTGCCGGTCAGGACCTCGGAGATGCCGAAGACCAGCTGGCTCGAGAAGCCCATGATCTCCTCATCGATGCTCAGAACGAGCGCGATGACGTTGGTCTTGCCAGTCCTGAGGCGCACGCCGGCGCGGTTCGGCTGATAGCCGAGCTGGCTTGCCACCATCCGCACACGTTCCTTGGTCTCCGCGCCGATATCGGGTGCATCCTTCAATGCGCGAGAAACCGTGGTGATGCCGAGGCCGGTCATGAAGGCAATCGTCTTCAGTGTCGGTCTCTCCCGAGATGCCTCGGTCACCGTCGCCCCGAAATTCGCTTTGTTTTTCATCCCTCTAGGCCGTCCTACGCGATTTGGTTCGCTTATAGATGCTTTTCGCAGCGCTGTAAGCCTGAATACACAAATGCCGTTCCCTCCCACGGGCCTTAAAATCTGTAACGTTACAGTAAAAATGTCGAGCGCTTTTTGCGATGGCTCTAACCCAATCACCCTCATTGGTTGAATCGGTGATTTTTGCACGAATTTTTTGCGTCTGCGAACGCCATCTGGAAATTATGTCATGATACCAGTGAAATAAAGAGATATAAAACAATGTTGTAATCGAAGTGTGCAGGTGCACATCGGTTTGCTGATCGCTTGTGCAGCCTTGCGGCGACGGTGCCGTTTCAGCAGGCAATGGTAGCAAAGAACACCCGAAAAGAAAATTTTAAGGGGTGGCTGTTGCGCGGCAATATCGATTGGCTTAAGTTTTTCCGGCAACGTTTCAGTGAGGGAGGAGAACTCATGAATATTCGTTTGATGGCGGCAGCGCTGTGCGCATCCGTCGCCTTGCCGCTTGGTGCGGCACACGCCACCGATCTCGAAGTCACGCATTGGTGGACCTCGGGCGGCGAAGCCGCTGCCGTGGCCGAACTCGCCAAGGCATTCGACGCGACCGGCAACAAGTGGGTTGACGGTGCCATCGCCGGTTCCGGCGGCACGGCGCGTCCTATCATGGTCAGCCGAATCACCGGCGGCGATCCGATGGGCGCCACCCAGTTCAACCACGGCCGTCAGGCGGAAGAACTCGTTCAAGCCGGCCTGATGCGCGACCTGACCGATGTCGCGACCGCCGAGCACTGGAAGGACATCATTCGTCCTGCAAGCCTGCTCGACAGCTGCACGATCGACGGCAAGATCTATTGCGCACCCGTCAACATCCATTCCTGGCAGTGGCTGTGGCTCTCGAATGCCGCCTTCAAGAAGGCCGGCGTTGACGTGCCGAAGAACTGGGATGAATTCGTCGCAGCCGCTCCGGCGCTCGAAAAGGCCGGCATCGTGCCGCTCGCCGTCGGCGGTCAGCCGTGGCAGGCAGCCGGCGCCTTCGATACGCTGATGGTGGCGATCGCCGGCAAGGACACGTTCAACAAGGTATTCAAGGACAAGGACGCCGACGTGGCTGCCGGTCCCGAGATCGCCAAGGTGTTCAAGGCTGCCGACGACGCCCGCAAGATGTCCAAGGGCAGCAACGTCCAGGATTGGAACCAGGCAACCAATCTGGTCATCACCGGCAAGGCCGGCGGCCAGATCATGGGTGACTGGGCGCAGGGCGAATTCGCTCTCGCTGGCCAGAAGGCCGGTACCGACTACACCTGCCTTCCGGGCCTCGGCGTGAACGAAATCATCTCCACCGGTGGTGATGCCTTCTACTTCCCGCTGCTCAAGGATGAAGCAAAGTCGAAGGCGCAGGACGTTCTCGCCAAGACGCTGCTCGATCCGAAGACCCAGGTCGCCTTCAACCTCAAGAAGGGCTCGCTGCCGGTTCGCGGTGACGTCGATCTCGAGGCTGCCAACGACTGCATGAAGAAGGGTCTTGAGATCCTGAAGAAGGGCAACATCGTCGAAGGCACCGACCAGCTGCTTTCGGCCGACAGCCAGAAGCAGAAGGAAGACCTCTTCTCGGAGTTCTTCGCCAATGCCTCGATGACGCCTGAAGACGCACAGAAGCGCTTCGCCGAAATCATCGGCTCCGCCGACTGATCGTCTGCTCGTGCTGCCGCGATCCGGTTTTCCGCCCAGGAACGGGGAGCCGGATTTGCCCTAATCGCCAGTGGCGGCGGGTTCGCGGCAGTGCTTTCCCGATGAGTTCCGGCCGCAGACGATGCGGCCGGGACCATCCGGGGGCAAGAGACGGGAGCGGTGTCCGGCATCGGCCGCTGCTCTCGGTCAAAAAAGCAAGTGCGTGTCAGGAGGAAACACAATGACGGGTCCAGCGAAAGCCGGCCGGCCAAATCAGTTGCTGCGCAATCTGAATTCCAAAATTGCATCCATCCCGATGATCCTTACCGCCCTGGTCATCTTTCTCGGCGGTACGGTCTGGACGGTGTTCTATTCCTTCACCAACTCGAAGCTCCTGCCAAGGATGAGCTTCGTTGGTTTCGACCAATACAAGCGGCTCTGGGCCGCGCCGCGATGGATCGTGTCCATCGAGAACCTCGCCCTTTACGGCATTTTTTCCCTGATCTTCAGCCTGGTGATCGGCTTCACGCTGGCTGCCCTGATGGATCAGAAGATCCGGTTCGAGAATGCGTTCCGGACGATCTTTCTCTATCCCTTCGCTCTGTCCTTCATCGTCACCGGCCTCGTGTGGCAGTGGGTCCTCAATCCCGAGTTCGGCGTGCAGTCGGTGGTGCGTTCGCTCGGCTGGACGAGCTTTACCTTCGACCCGCTCTATACGCCGAGCATCGTGATCTACGGCGTGCTGATCGCAGCACTCTGGCAGGGAACGGGCCTCGTCATGTGCCTGATGCTCGCCGGCCTGCGCGGGATCGACGAGGACATCTGGAAGGCTTCGCGCGTCGACGGCATTCCGATGTGGAAGACCTATCTCTTCATCGTCATCCCGATGATGCGTCCCGTCTTCATCACCACGCTGGTCATCATCGCGTCGGGTATCGTCAAGGTCTACGACCTCGTGGTGGCGCAGACATCCGGTGGACCCGGAATCTCATCGGAAGTGCCGGCCAAGTATGTCTATGACTACATGTTCCAGGCGCAGAACCTGGGGCAGGGCTTCGCCGCCTCGACCATGATGCTGATCACGGTCGCGATCATCATCATTCCATGGGCTTATCTGGAATTCGGGGGAGGGCGTAAACGTGCCTGATACCATCGCTCTCAAGACGGCCGAGGTCGCACTGGCACCGGTCAAGTCCTTCGACGGACCGAACGGCAAGAAGCCGAAGCGAGTACTCTCGCCGCGCAACATCATGCTCTACGGCACGCTGTTCGTCGCCGCCGCCTATTATCTGCTGCCGCTTTACGTGATGATCGTGACGTCGCTGAAGGGGATGCCCGAAATCCGCATGGGCAACATCTTCTCGCCGCCAATGGAAATCACCTTCGAGCCGTGGGTCAAAGCCTGGGCCACGGCCTGCACAGGCCTCAACTGCGACGGTCTCTCGCGCGGCTTCTGGAATTCGGTGCGGATCACCGTTCCATCCGTGATCGTCTCGATCGCGATTGCCTCGGTCAACGGCTATGCGCTCGCCAACTGGCGCTTCAAGGGATCGGAACTGTTCTTCTCGATCCTCGTCATCGGCGCGTTCATTCCCTACCAGGTGATGATCTACCCGATCGTCATCGTGCTGCGTGAAATGGGGATCTACGGCACGCTCACGGGCCTGATCATCGTGCATTCGATCTTCGGCATGCCGATCCTGACGCTGCTCTTCCGCAACTATTTCGCATCGCTGCCGCAGGAGCTTTTCAAGGCCGCCCGCGTCGATGGCGCCGGTTTCTGGCAGATCTTCCTGAAGATCATGGTGCCGATGTCGCTGCCGATCTTCGTCGTCGCCATGATCCTGCAGGTCACCGGCATCTGGAACGACTTCCTGTTCGGCGTCGTCTTCACCCGGCCGGAATACTATCCGATGACCGTGCAGCTCAACAACATCGTCAATTCCGTCCAGGGCGTGAAGGAATACAACGTCAACATGGCCGCAACCATCCTCACGGGTCTGGTGCCGCTCATCGTGTATTTCGTGTCTGGACGTCTGTTCGTCCGCGGTATCGCCGCCGGCGCAGTGAAAGGCTGATCCATGAATTCAAGCGTTTCCATCAAAGACCTTTCGCTAAACTTCGGCGCCGTCAGCGTGCTCAAGGATCTGAACCTCGAGATCAATGACGGCGAGTTCCTGGTGCTGCTCGGCTCGTCCGGCTGCGGCAAGTCGACCCTGCTCAACTGCATCGCCGGCCTGCTCGACATCAGCGAGGGCCAGATCCACATCAAGGGCCGCAACGTCACCTGGGAAGAGCCCAAGGACCGCGGCATCGGCATGGTGTTCCAGTCCTACGCGCTCTATCCGCAGATGACGGTGGAGAAGAACCTCTCCTTCGGCCTGCAGGTCGCCAAGATCCCACAATCCGATATCGACAAGCGCGTCGCCCGCGCTTCTGAGATACTGCAGATCCAGCCGCTGCTGAAGCGCAAGCCGGCGGAGCTTTCCGGTGGCCAGCGGCAGCGCGTGGCGATCGGTCGTGCGTTGGTGCGCGATGTCGACGTGTTCCTGTTCGACGAGCCGCTCTCCAACCTCGACGCCAAGCTGCGTTCGGAACTGCGCGTCGAGATCAAGCGGCTGCACCAGTCGCTGAAGAACACGATGATCTACGTCACGCACGACCAGATCGAGGCGCTGACGCTCGCCGACCGCATCGCGATCATGAAGAACGGCGAGATCCAGCAGCTTGCCGATCCGACGACGATCTACAACAAGCCGCGCAGCCTGTTCGTTGCCGGCTTTATCGGCTCTCCGTCGATGAACTTCCTGCGCGGCGAGATCGCCAAGCGGGGCGATGCCACCGTGTTCACTGCCAATGGTGTCGATTTCAACGTCGATGCCTATGAGGCGAGCGGGCCGCTGCAGGCGGGCCGGAAGGTGACACTCGGCGTGCGGCCGGAGCATATCAAGGTCAACGAGAACCTCGGCGCCGAGGTCCACGACGCGACCGTCGATATCGAGGAGCCGATGGGCGCCGACAACCTGCTCTGGCTGAAGCATGCCGGGCACACCATGTCGGTGCGCATCAACGGCGCCCGCCGCTTCAGCCCGGGTTCTCAGGTCAAGCTCGGCTTCGACATGTCGCTGGCGTCGATCTTCGACGCCGAGACGGAACTGCGCCTCTAGACGACTACGCTGCGGGCGGGGCCGTCCCAAGCGGTTCCGCCCGTTCTTCCAATACCACATTCGGTCGCAGCCCGGTGACGGGTTTTCCCAAGAGCGGCCTGATCGGACAGTGCTATGACATCCTTGCCCACCAACGGGTTCAACCTCGACCTCTCAGGTTCGTGGAAGCTCACCTCCACGGATGGTGAAATCACCGCGCCGATCACGCTTCCCGGCGACGTGCATTCGGCCCTTCATGCCGCCAAGCTCATCCCCGATCCATATTTCGGCCGCAACGAAGAGGTCGTGCAGTGGGTGGCGCATCGCGACTGGTCGATCGAGCGAAGCTTCACGGTGGCGGAGCCCGATGGCGACTGGTATCTCGATATCGATTATCTCGACACGGTGGCCGCCGTCTTCATCAATGGCTCGCCGGCGCTCGTCGCCGACAACAGCTTCCGCCGCTACCGGCCGGATGTCAGCAGCCATCTGAAATCGGGCGAGAACGTCATCCGCATCGTGCTGCATTCGAGTATCGCGGCGGGGGCGGACCGGCAGGGCAAGCAACCCTTCTACATTCCCTATTCGACCGGCAATTCGCCGATCCCCAACGGCAACATGCTGCGCAAGCCGCAGTGCCATTTCGGCTGGGACTGGAACATCGCGATCGCGCCGCTCGGGCTTTACGGCACGATCGCGCTGCGCCGTCTCGACACGGCCCGCATCGAGCATGTGACGACGCAGCAGGTGCACAATCTCGACGGCTCCGTCGATCTCAAGGTGACCGCGACGCTGTTCTCCAAGAACCCAGGCATCGTTCCCGTGCATTTCTCGCTCGATGGCGAGCGGGTGCGCCTCGATGTCGGCGTCGGCGCGGGCGAGACTGTCGTCAACCACGTCTTCGAGATCGACAAGCCGCGCCTCTGGTGGCCGGCGGGAAGCGGCGAGCAGGCGCTCTATGCGCTGACCGTCGATCTGCCTTCCGATGCGGTCACCAAGCGGATCGGCCTTCGCACCGTCGAGCTCATCACCACGCCGGACGCTGCCGGCGCCCGTTTCGCGCTGAAGGTGAATGGCCGCGAGATATTCTGCCGCGGCGCCAACTGGATCCCGGCCGACGCGCTGTTTTCGCTGTCGTCGCCCGAGAAGACCGAGGACCTGCTGCAATCGGCCAAGTCCGCCAACATGAACATGATCCGCGTCTGGGGCGGCGGGTTCTACGAGCATGATCATTTCTACGATCTCTGCGACCGGCTTGGCCTCATGGTCTGGCAGGATTTCATGTTCGCCTGCAACCTCTATCCCTCGACCGAGGATTTTCTCGACAATGTCGCGCTCGAGGTCGACTACCAGGTTCGCCGCCTGAACTCGCATCCGTCGATCGCGCTCTGGTGCGGCGATAACGAGCTGGTGGGCGCGCTCACCTGGTTCGAGGAATCGCGCAAGGACCGCGACCGCTATCTCGTCTCCTACGACCGCCTCAACCGGGTGATCGAGCAGGCGATGAAGAAGGCTGCGCCGGATGCGATCTGGTGGCCGTCGAGCCCGGCGTCCGGCTATCTCGATTTCGGCGATGCCTGGCATGCCGATGGCTCCGGCGACATGCACTACTGGTCTGTCTGGCACGAGAACAAGTCGTTCGACAATTACCGTTCCGTTCGCCCGCGCTTCTGCTCGGAATTCGGCTTCCAGTCATATACCTCGCTGCCGGTTATCAAGACCTATGCCGAGGCCAAGGACATGAACGTCGCGTCTCCGGTCATGGAGCTGCACCAGAAGAACGCCGGCGGCAACGAGCGCATCGCCGGCACGATGTTCCGCTACTTCCGCTTCCCGAAGGATTTTCCGAACTTCGTCTATCTCAGCCAGATCCAGCAGGGTCTCGCGATCAAAACGGCGGTGGAATACTGGCGGTCGCTGAAGCCGCATTGCATGGGCACGATCTATTGGCAGCTCAACGACACCTGGCCGGTGGCCTCGTGGTCGAGCCTCGATTACGGCGGTCGCTGGAAGGCGATGCACTATCTGGTCAAGCGCTTCTTCCAGCCGGTCGCTGTCGCCGCCATTCCATCCGACGACGGCAAGCAGATCCGCTTCTCGCTGGTCAACGACACGCTCGATGACGTCAGCGTCGACCTGTCGATCTCGATCATCGACATGAAGGGCGAGCGCAAGCACCTCAGGGATGTGCAGGCGGTCTGCACGCCTGACGCGGCGGTGACGGCTGCCAGCATCGACGTTTCGGAGATCCCCTCGGGCACGCTGCTTGCCTGGCGCTTCACGGCGTCGAACGGCATGGGCGGCGAGGGGCACTATGTGCACGGCACCTACAAGGCGCTGGAGCTCGAACCGGCGGGCCTGATGGTAACGCACGAATATGTCGAGGAGGACGGCTCCGTTTGCCTCAACGTCACCGCCAAGGGACTTGCGCTCTTCGTGATGATCGAAACCGAGACCGACGGCAAATATTCCGACAATGCCTTCGATCTGGCGGCGGGCGAGACGCGCCGCATCACCTTCACCCCGGCCACACCGCTTAAGGGCGGCGCCCTGCCGGACTTCCGTTTCTACGACCTGCAATCCTGTCAGTCCGTGGATTGATCCTGATTAAATGAATGGGCACGAGGCCCGAGGAGGATATTATGACGAAACTGAGTTTCCAGCTTTATAGCGCCCGCAATTTCCAGCCCTATTCGGCGATCTTCGAAAAGCTCGGCAAGGCCGGCTATCAGGAAGTCGAAGGCTTCGGCGGCATCTATGCCGATCTCGACGATGCCGGCCTCAAGGGCCTGCGCGCCGAACTCGACAAGAACGGCCTCACGATGGCGAGCGGTCACTTCAGCCCCGATTTTCTCGACGGCGAAGTGCAGAAGTCTCTGAACATTGCCAAGATCCTCGGCATGGATTCTATCTATGCGCCGCATCTGGCTGCCGACGAGCGTCCGACTGATGGCGCGGGTTGGCTGGCATTCGGCAAGCGCCTGCAGGAAATGAGCAAGCCCTACAAGGATGCAGGCTACGAGTTCGGCTGGCACAATCACGACTTCGAATTCGTGAAGCTTTCCGACGGCTCGCTGCCGATCGAGCGCATCTTCGAAGGCGCGCCTGATATTTCCTGGGAAGCGGATATCGCCTGGGTCGTTCGCGGCGGTGCGGATCCCTTCGCATGGATCGAGAAGCTGGGCTCGCGCATCACCTCGGCGCACGTCAAGGACATCGCGCCAGCTGGCGAGAACAAGAACGAAGACGGCTGGGCCGATGTCGGCCACGGCACGCTTGATTGGTCGAAGCTCGTCGCGGCGCTGAAGGGCACCAAGACCAAGCACTACGTCGTCGAGCATGACAATCCTGCCGATATCGATCGCCTGATCACCCGCTCGATCGCATCCTTCAAGACCTACTGAGGACCATCATGACCAAGGAACTTGGCGTCGGCATCATCGGATGCGGCAACATCTCCACCACCTATTTTTCGCTGGCCCCGCTGTTCAAGGGCCTCAAGGTCGTCGCCTGCGCCGACCTCAACATGCAGGCCGCCGAAGCCCGTGCCGCCGAATATGGCGTCAAGGCGCAGACGATCGAGGACCTGCTCACCAATGAGGAGGTTGACGTCGTCGTCAACCTCACCATCCCGGACGCGCACTTCCCGGTGTCGAAGGCGATCCTGCTTTCCGGCAAGCACGTTTATTCGGAAAAGCCGCTGGTTCTCACCCTCGAGCAGGGTGAGGAGCTGCGCCGCATCGCCAAGGAGAAGAACCTCTCCGTCGGTTGCGCGCCCGACACCTTCCTCGGCGGCGCGCATCAGCTTGCCCGCAAGTATATCGACGAGGGCGGCATCGGCCGTGTGACCTCTGGCGCGTGCTATGTCATGAGCCCCGGCATGGAGATGTGGCATCCGAACCCGGACTTCTTCTTCCTGCCCGGCGGCGGCCCGATCCTCGATCTCGGCCCCTACTACATCGCCAACCTGATCAACCTGATCGGTCCGGTGAAGCGTGTGGGCGCGATGACCTCGATGGCGTCTCCGACCCGCACGATCACCAGCGAGCCGCGCAATGGCGAGACGATCCCGGTGAAGACGCCGACGACGATCCAGGCGATCCTGGAATTCGTCAACGGCGCGACGGTCACGCTGACCGCGAGCTGGGATGTCTGGTCTCACCGCCATGCCAACATGGAGCTCTACGGCACCGAGGGTTCGCTCTACGTGCCCGATCCGAACTTCTTCGGCGGCGTGGTCGAGGCAAGTGGTCGCGACAAGGACATCAAGCCGCTCGATGGCTGGGAGCACCCCTTCGGCATCTCCAACCAGGAGAGCCCGCAGGGACCGCGCGCCAACTATCGTACGGCTGGTCTCGCCGACATGGCGATGGCGATCATCGAGGGACGCGATGCGCGTTGCTCGCTCGATCGCACGCTGCATGGCGTCGACGTCATGACCTCGATCCTGAAGTCCGGCGAGGAAGGCCGCTTTATCGAGCTTACGACGACCTGCACGCAGCCGGCCGCACTCGGCATCGAAGAGGCGCAGGCTCTTCTGAAGTGATTGGCACTTCAGAAACAATGGGCGCTCTTGATGTGCGTGCCTAAAGGTCTATGGTCCGGCGCGGGCGACGAACCCGCGCCGTTTCTATATACGAGGGATGAGGACATATGAGCTGGCAACCGGCTTCCGACCGCTATTCGAAAATGAAGTACAACCGCACGGGCCGTTCCGGCCTGAAGCTGCCGGCCGTTTCGCTCGGCCTCTGGCACAATTTCGGCGGCGATACGCCGCATGACCGCAAGATCGACATGTGCCGCACGGCCTTCGATCTCGGCATCACCCATTTCGACCTCGCCAACAATTACGGCCCGCCTCCCGGCAGCGCCGAGACCGCCTTCGGCGAGATCATGCGCACCGAATTTGCCGGCCTGCGCGACGAACTGATCATTTCGTCCAAGGCCGGTTACGACATGTGGCCGGGTCCCTACGGCGAGTGGGGCAGCCGCAAGTACCTGATCGCCTCCTGCGACCAGAGCCTGAAGCGCATGGGTCTCGACTATGTCGACATCTTCTATTCGCACCGCTTCGACCCCGATACACCGCTGGAAGAGACCTGTGGCGCGCTCGACCACATCGTCCGCTCCGGCCGCGCGCTCTATGTCGGCATTTCGTCCTACAACGCGCAGCGCACCCGCGAAGCCGCCGCCATCCTCAAGGATCTCGGCACGCCGTGCCTGATCCACCAGCCGAGCTATTCCATGCTCAACCGCTGGGTCGAGGACGACAAGCTGCTCGACACGCTCGACGAGGTCGGCATGGGCTCGATCGTGTTCTCGCCGCTTGCGCAGGGCATGCTGACCACGAAATATCTCGGCGGCATCCCTCAGGACAGCCGCGCGGCGCAGAACCACTTCCTGAAGAAGGACTTCATCCGCCCTCAGATCATCGACAACATCCGCAAGCTCAACGAGATCGCTGAACGTCGCGGCCAGACGCTGGCGCAGATGGCGATCGCCTGGGTGCTGCGCGGCGACCGCGTGACCTCCGCGCTGATCGGCGCCAGCCGCTCGTCGCAGATCGTCGACTGCGTCAAGGCGCTCGACAATCTGGAATTCACCGCCGAGGAGCTCAAGGAGATCGATGGTTACGCCCGCGAGGCGGACATCAATCTCTGGGCGAAGTCGGCCGAACGGGAGTAGGGTTTTGGGTGGCGCTCGCTTCTTGCTGGCGCCGCCCTCTATTTTTCCCTCATTCCTGTGCCCAGGCTTCGCCCGGGCGATGTCACAGGAATCCAGCAACCGCGCGTCTGCGCGGTAAGAAATGTCTTTTCAGCCCAAGGACTTGGGCTGGCTGGATCCCTGTGACGAGCACAGGGATGAGGGCGGTGCGCTATCGCCCAAAATCGCCATTCGGAGGAGGTGGCCCTGATGATCCGCAATCCAATCCTGCCGGGTTTCAATCCGGACCCGTCGATCTGTCGTGTCGGCGAGGATTACTATATCGCGACCTCGACCTTCGAGTGGTATCCTGGTGTGCAGATCCATCACTCGCGCGATCTGGTGAACTGGACGCTGGTACGGCGGCCGCTGGAGCGGGCGTCGCAGCTCGACATGCGCGGCAACCCTGACAGCTGCGGTATCTGGGCGCCGTGTCTCTCTTATGCCGACGGGCTGTTCTGGCTCGTCTATACCGACGTCAAGCGCTTCGACGGCAACTTCAAGGATGCGCATAATTACATCGTGACCTCGCCAACGATCGCGGGCGAGTGGTCGGAGCCGATCTATGTGAACTCGTCGGGCTTCGACCCGTCGCTGTTTCATGACGATGATGGCCGCAAGTGGTTCCTGAACATGCAGTGGAACCACCGCACCGAGAGCTTTGGCGGCGCGCCGAAGTCTCCCGCCTTCGACGGTATCCTGCTGCAGGAGTGGGATGCGGAGACGAAATCGCTGAAGGGCCCAATCCGGAACATCTTCGCCGGCAGCTCGCTCGGGCTGGTCGAGGGGCCGCATCTCTTCAAGCGGAACGGCTATTACTATCTGACCACCGCCGAGGGCGGCACCGGTTACGACCACGCGGTGACGATGGCGCGGTCGCGCGACGTCGCCGGTCCCTACGAGATGCACCCGAACAAGCACCTCATCACCTCGAAGGACCACCCGGAAGCCATTCTGCAGCGGGCAGGGCATGGGCAGTATGTCCAAACGCCCGACGGCCAGGTCTATCATACGCACCTCTGCGGCCGGCCGATGCCTCCGAAGCGGCGTTGCACGCTCGGGCGCGAAACCAGCCTGCAGAAATGCGTCTGGAAGGATGATGGCTGGCTCTATCTCGAGAACGGCACCACGGTCCCTGATGTCACCGTGTCGGGACTTGGTGGTGCTGTGCAGGCCGAGAAGCCGATGCGCAGCGAATACGGCTTCGATGGCGGTACGCTGCCCGATGATTTCCAGTGGCTGCGCACGCCGAAGCCGGAGCGGATCTTCAACCTCACGGATCGGCCCGGTCATCTCAGGCTGATCGCTCGTGAGAGCATCGGCTCGTGGTTCGAGCAGGCGCTGGTGGCGCGGCGGCAGGAGCATCACAGCTTCCGGGCCGAGACGGTCGTCGAATTCGATCCCGACACCTACCAGCAAGTGGAGGGGCTGACGCACTATTACAACAGGCACAAGTTCCACGCGGTTGCCGTCACGCTGCACGAGAAGCTTGGACGCTGCGTGACGATCCTCTCCTGCGACGGCGACTATCCGAACGGGCGGCTGAGCTTTCCCGCCGGCAGCGGCGAGGCGCTTCCCGCCAGCGGCCGTGTTCAGCTTGCCATGGAAATCCGCGACAACGAGCTGCAGTTCTTCTGGCAGACAGAGGGCATGGGCGCGTGGCGGGCGATCGGTCCTTTGCTCGACGCCGGCGTGGTTTCCGACGAAGGCGGGCGCGGTGAGCATGGCTCGTTTACCGGCGCATTCGCCGGCGTCTTTGCCTTCGATACGTCGGGGCGCGCGAAGACGGCCGATTTCGACTGGTTCAATTACGACGAGCTGTGAAAGAGAGTGACATCACCTCGCGCTGGGTGATGTCACATTTTCTAATTTAATATATGCTTTCAAGCATGTGTTTTTATTACTGAAGTTTAATTTAACTTTCAGTTTCGGTTCATCATTTCAGGTCTAGGTTCGGGGCGTGTTCAACACGAGGAAACCCCAATGAAAAAGATGTTTGCCGTTCTTCTCTCCGCTTCTTTCCTGGCCGCGCCGCTGGTTGCCGCGACGGGTGCAAGCGCGCAGGAACACCATCGCCGTCCCGTCGTCGTCGAGCGCGACGTGCATGTCACCAAGTACAAGTGGAGCCGCGGCCATCGCATGAGCCCCGCCGAGCGCCGCAACATGCGCGAAGTGCGCGACTACCGCCGCTACCGTCTGGCGCCTCCGCCGCGCGGCTATCGCTGGGTGCAGGTCAACAACGATTACCTGATGATCAGCATTGCGAGCAATGTGATCTCGAACATCGTCGTCGGTCGCTGATCGTTCGACGTGACTTGTGTGGAAAGGGCGGCTTCGGCCGCCCTTTTTCATGTCTGTCTTTCGGGCGCATTGCGCCCCAGCCGCGCCGCCAATTTGCTGAGAACGCCGGTGACCGGCTTGCGCTCTTCTGTCTCGGGTGGCACTGCCAGCCCCTCGATCGGCGGCAGCGGGTCGCATTCCTCGCAGACGCATTGATATCTCCTGATCGCTTGCGCCTTCATGCGGCCTGATCTCCCCAGCGGGCGAAGGGATCGGGCATGTCGCGCCATTTGTCCGGTGTGAAGTCCTCGGCGCGGACAAGACATGCGTCGAGACGCGTGCGGATCCAGGCTTCGTCCATCGGGTCGGCGCCGATGAAGACGATTTCCTGGCGGCGGTCGCCCCAGACGGGGTGCAGATAGGGTCCGATTGCGGTCATGAAGCGCGGATCGGTCGGCCAACGCTCGCGAGGCACCGCCGACCACCATGTACCCATGCGGCTTGTGCGCAGGATGGCGCCGGCCTGGCTGACCTCGCCGACATGATGCGGCCGGGTGGCGAGCCAGAAGAAGCCCTTGGCGCGGACCACGCCCGGCCAGGCGGTGTCGAAGAAGCGCTGCAGTTTCGTCGGATCGAAGGGACGCTTTTCGCGATAGACGAAGGAGCGGATGCCATATTCCTCGGTTTCCGGCACATGGTCGTTGAAGCCGTGCATTTCCTTGTACCAGAGCGGGTGGGTCTCGGCCTTGTCGATGTCGAACAGGCCGGTGCCGAGCACCTCCTGCGGCCGGACCTTGCCGAAATCGGCCTCGATCAGCCGGGCATCCGGGTTCAGGCCGACGACGATCTGGCGGGCGGCATGCAGCTGTTCGGCGGTGGCTGTGCCGACCTTGTTGAGGATCACGACGTCTGCGAATTCGATCTGTTCGACCAGCAAGTCAATCACAGTGCGGTTGTCGCCGTCGCCGGCCGTCTCGCCACGGTCGCCGAGGAAATCGGTGGAGGCGTAATCGGCGAGCAGGCCGGCGGCGTCGACCACTGTGACCATGGTATCGAGTTCGGCGACATCGGATAGGCTCAGGCCGTCCTCGTCGCGGAACTCGAAGGTGGTGGCGACAGGCAAGGGCTCGGCTATACCCGTGGATTCGATCAGCAAGTAGTCGAAACGGTCCTGTTCCGCCAGTTGGCGGACTTCCTTCAGGAGGTCGTCGCGCAGCGTGCAGCAGATGCAGCCATTGGTCATCTCGACCAATTCCTCATCCGTGCGCGACAGGTTAGCGCCGCCATCGCGCACCAGCGCGGCGTCGATGTTGACCTCGCTCATGTCGTTGACGATGACGGCGACGCGCAGGCCATCGCGGTTCGCCAGTATGTGGTTCAAAAGCGTCGTCTTGCCGGCGCCGAGGAAGCCGGAGAGGACCGTGACCGGCAGTTTCCTGTTCATTGCGATCTCCAGTTAATGTTATAATATTACATTGATAGGCATGAAAAAGGCGGACCATGTGCCCGCCTTTTTCGATATGCGGTGGGGCTGGTATCAGCTTTCGCGTGACAGGCAGTCCTTGAGATTATTGGCGATCCCGCGCATCAGCTTGAAATAGAGATCCGGGCCGGCATCAAGCGTTGCGGCTTCGGGATCGAGCACGCCGGCCTTGGCCTTGGTGCCCTCGAGCACGACATCGACGAGGCGCGGCTGGAACTGCGGTTCGGCGAAGACGCAGGTTGCACCGAGGTCCGCCACCTTCTTGTGGATCTCGGCGATCCGCTCGGCGCCGGGGATGGTTTCCGGGCTGACGGTGATCGAGCCGGCGACGCGCACCTTGTAACGGTTTTCGAAATACTGGTAGGCGTCGTGGAAGACGATGAAGGGTTTGTCCTTGACCGGTGACACGATGCCGGAGATTTCCTTGTCGAGCGCGTCGAGCTTGGCGTTCAGCGCCTCGGCATTGGCCTGGTAGGCAAGGGCGTTGGCGGGGTCGGCGGCCACCAGCGTGGTGGTGATCTCGGCGGCCATGGCCTTGGCATTTACGGGGTCGAGCCAGAGATGGGTGTCGAAGGCGCCGTGGCCGTGGTCGTGATCGTCATGTGCCTCGGCGGCGTGATCGTGATCATGACCGGCCGCTTCCTTGGCGTGATCGTGGCCACCGGCCTCTTCGGCATGGTCGTGGCCTGCCTCGTGCGCATCGCCATCATGGTCGCCATCGTCATGGGCTTCGAAGGCGCCGCCTTCGCGGAACTTGCGCTTGGTCAGGCCTGGCGCCTTGTCTAGCTCGGCGACGCTGGCATCCTCTCCGAGCGCTTCCAACGGCTTTTCCAGGAAGGCTTCCATGCCGGGGCCGACCCAGAAGACCACCTTGGCATCCTGCAGCGCCTTGGCGTTGGAGGGCTTCATCGAATAGGTGTGCGGAGAGGCGGCGCCATCGACGATCAGTTCTGGCGTGCCGACGCCCTGCATGATGGCGGAGACCAGCGAGTGCACCGGCTTGATCGAGGTGACGACGACGGGGGCGTCCGCGCCGTGGGCCGTGCCGGCGAGGAGGAGGGCCGGGAGTGCGAGGCCTTGTAGCGCCAGGGAAAGGCCGGTCGCGAGTTTCATGTGCATGCTCCGCTTGAATTGCATAGGTAATGTTATTACATCAATTGCGTTATGCTATAACGTGTGCGATAGCAGGGCGCAACAGCACTTTCGGAAAAATGATGCCATTACCCGCAAATTCCGAGGCGAGGCCGCTCGTTTCGCTTTCCAATGTCGGTGTCCGCAGAAACGGCCGCTGGCTGGTTCGCGGCGTCGATTTTTCCGTCTCGCGTGGCGAGATCGTGACGCTGATCGGCCCGAATGGCTCCGGCAAATCGACGACGGTGAAGACCGCGATCGGGGTGATGAAGGCGGACGAGGGCAAGGTGACGCGCGCGTCCGGCCTGAAGGTTGGCTATGTCCCGCAGAAGCTCGCCATCGACTGGACGCTGCCGCTGACGGTGCGCCGGCTGATGACGCTGACGGGGCCGCTTTCGGCCAGTGACATGAACGAGGCGCTGGATGCCGTCGGTCTCTCGCACATGATCAATGCCGAGGTGCAGCATCTCTCCGGCGGCGAATTCCAGCGGGCGCTGATGGCCCGCGCCATTGCCCGCAAGCCGGATCTGCTTGTGCTCGACGAGCCGGTGCAGGGCGTCGATTTCTCCGGCGAGATTGCCATCTACGAGCTGATCAAGACGATCCGCAACACGACGGGATGCGGCATCCTGCTGATTTCGCACGACCTGCATGTCGTCATGGCGGCGACCGATACCGTGATCTGCCTCAACGGCCATGTCTGCTGCCGGGGCACGCCACAGGCGGTGACGCAGAGTGCCGAATATGTGCGCCTGTTCGGCAGCCGCGCGGCGCAGTCGCTTGCCGTCTACAGTCACGATCACGATCATACGCATCTCCCCGATGGCCGCGTGCTGCATGCGGATGGCTCGGTGACGGACCATTGCCACCCTGACGATGGCCACCACCACGGCCATGATCATGGCTCTCATGGTCATTCCGGGCACTCTCATGATCATGCGCATCATGACCACGGGCATGCTGGCCATGACCACGCCCACCATCATACGGCCGATGAAGGGCACGGGCACAAGCATCCGGCGGGAGAGCGCCATGTTTGACGATTTCTTCGTTCGCGCCATCATCGCCGGCGTCGGCCTGGCGCTGACCACGGGGCCGCTCGGCTGCTTCATCATCTGGCGGCGCATGGCCTATTTCGGCGATACGATCTCGCATTCGGCGCTGCTTGGCGTCGCGCTGTCGCTGCTCATGCAGTTCAACCTGACGCTCTCGGTCTTCGTCGTGGCGGCCGCCGTCTCGATCCTGCTGCTGTTGCTGCAGAAGCGGCAGGCGCTGTCGGCCGATGCGCTACTCGGCATTCTCTCGCATGCGACGCTGGCGATCGGGCTGGTCATGGTCGCCTTCATGACGTGGGTGCGCATCGACCTGATCGCCTTCCTGTTCGGCGATATTCTCGCCGTGTCAAAGGCCGATATCGCCTTCATCTGGGGCGGCGGCATTCTGGTGCTAGCGGCGATCGCATGGCTGTGGCGGCCGCTGCTTGCCTCGACCGTCAATCCCGAATTGGCCGAGGCCGAGGGCTTGAAGCCGGAGCGGGCACGGCTGTTCTTCATGCTGCTGATGGCCGTCGTCATCGCGATTGCCATGAAGATCGTCGGCATCATGCTGATCACCTCACTGCTGATCATCCCGGCTGCCGCTGCCCGGCGCTTTTCGTCGACGCCCGAGATCATGGCGGTCCTCGCCTCGCTGATCGGGGCGGTTGCCGTGGTCGGCGGGCTGTTCGGTTCGCTCACCTACGACACGCCGTCGGGCCCCTCGATCGTGGTTGCGGCCCTCATTCTCTTCATTCTCAGCCTGCTGCCCAAATTCGGGCGGGGCCAGGCCGCCACGGAAGGACAAGGCTCATGAGCGCACCCGCACTGACCAAGAACCAGGCGCTTGTCTTCGACGTTCTCGAAAAGGCCGATGGCCCGCTCAGCGCCTACACCATTCTCGACAAGCTGCGCGACCACGGCTTTCGCGCGCCGCTGCAGGTCTACCGGGCGCTGGAGAAGTTGCTCGAATACGGCGTCGTGCACCGGCTCGAGAGCATCAACTCCTTCGTCGCCTGCGCACACCCCGGCGAGAACTGCCACAGCCACGGCATCGTCGCCTTCGCCATCTGCGAAAGTTGCGGCCAGGTGATGGAATTCCACGACCACGAGGTCGACCATCGATTGATGGACTGGACGCGGGGCAAGAAGTTCAAGGCCGAGAAGACGACGATCGAGATCCGCGGGCTTTGCGAGGCGTGTGCGGCGTAACTAGTCGAGCCTCTTCAAATCTCGCGCAAACCGCTGCCAGTTCCCGACGTATTTTTCCGCCGAGCGCTTGAGGCCTTCGATCGCCTTGTCGTCGAGGGTGCGGATGGCGCGGGCGGGGGAGCCGACGATCAGGGAATTGTCGGGGAATTCCTTGCCTTCCGTCACCAGCGCATTGGCGCCGACGAGGCAGTTGTTGCCGATCTTCGCGCCGTTCAGCACCGTGGCGCCCATACCAACAAGCGAATTGTTTCCGATCACGCAGCCGTGGACAATCGCATGATGGCCGATGGTGCAGCCTTCGCCGATCGTGACGGGATGGCCGGGATCGGTGTGCAGCATGGCGCCTTCCTGGATATTGGTCGCCGCGCCGACCGTAATCGGCTCGTTGTCGCCGCGCAGCACCGCGCCGAACCAGACGCCGACATCGATGCCGAGCGTGACCTTGCCGATCACATGCGCATCGGGCGCGATCCAGTATGTGCCTGATGGCGGCAGATCCGGTTCGTGGCCTGAGAGCGCATAGATCGGCATGGTCATTCCTCCCTAAGAGCGTTTCCGCCTTTCTTCGAAAGGCAAAAATGCTCTATCTCTTTGTTACGCAATTCCGGACGCAAAACCGCGCTGCACTTTTGCTGGAATTGCTCTAGGCGACGTTGATCGACAGCTTGGCGATGCCGTCGATGCCGCAATCGATATGATCACCGCGCTTCACCGCGCCGACGCCCGCCGGCGTGCCGGTCATGATCACGTCGCCGGGGGCGAGTTCGAACAGCTTCGAGAGTTCGGCGATGATTTCAGGCACCTTCCAGATCATCTGGTTGAGATCGCCATCCTGCACGCGCTTGCCGTTGAGATCGAGCCAGACGCGACCGGCATCGGGGTGGCCGAGCTTTGCGGCCGGCACGATCGCCGAGACCGGGGCGGAATGTTCGAAGGCTTTCGCCAGCTCCCACGGGCGGCCGAGCTTCTTGGCTTCGGCCTGCAGGTCGCGGCGGGTGAAATCGATGCCGACGGCATAGCCGTAGACGCAATCGAGCGCGTTCTCGAGCGCGATATCCTTACCGCCCGATTTCAGCGCCAGCACGCATTCGACCTCGAAATGGACGTCGTTCGACAGCGGCGGGTAGGGGAAGTCCTTGCCGTCGGCGAGCAGATTATCGGCGTTCTTCTGGAAGAAGAAGGGCGGCTCGCGGCTCGGGTCGTGTCCCATCTCGATGGCATGGTCGGCGTAATTGCGGCCGACGCAATAGACGCGGCGCACCGGAAAGCGATCGGTGGTGCCGTCGACGGGGAGGAGGACGGGCGCGGGAAGCGGAATGACGGTGCCGGCGGCCGGGGCGGAAGAGGAGAGGGACATGGGACGGGGATGCTCTTGCTGTTTTCGTGAGTCCGACCATCTTAGCCGCAAAAGCGAAGCTGGGGGAAGCGTGGAAGGCAGTCTTGCGGTACGCCTGTTCCGGCATTGCTGCCCTGCATGGGGAAACTGGCGTTTTCGCGCGCTTTGCGCTATGAGCGCGGCATGACAACATCGCATTTCTACAAACAGGCGCTCGAAACGAAGCGGCCGGTCTTCGCGGTCGCGCCGATGATCGACTGGACCGATAGGCATTGCCGTTACTTCCACCGGCAGATCAGCCGCAACGCGCTGCTCTACACGGAGATGGTCGTCGCCGATGCGATCATCCATGGGCCGCGGGAGCGGTTGCTGTCCTTCGACGCCGCCGAGCATCCGGTGGCGCTGCAGCTTGGCGGGTCTGATCCGGAGAAGCTGGTGAAGGCGGTGGAGATCGCGGCGCCTTACGGCTACGACGAGATCAATCTCAATGTCGGCTGCCCCTCGGACCGGGTGCAATCGGGCACCTTCGGGGCCTGCCTGATGCTGACGCCGGATGTGGTCGCGGATTGCATCAGGGCGATGAAGAAAGTGTCGTCTGTGCCGGTTACCGTGAAGTGCCGGATCGGGGTGGATGAGCAGGAGCCTGAAAAGGCCTTGCCCGATCTTCTCGACCGGGTGCTGGATGCCGGTGCCGACGCGATCTGGATCCATGCCCGCAAGGCCTGGCTGAAAGGCTTGTCGCCGAAGGAAAACCGCGAAATCCCGCCGCTCGATTACGACATCGTCTACCGCACCAAGCAGGCGCGGCCGGATGTGTTCATCGGCATCAATGGCGGCATCCAGACGCTGGATCAGGCGGAAGAGCATCTGCGGCATGTCGACGGCGTCATGCTCGGGCGGGCGGCCTATCAGAATGCCGGCGTGCTTGCCGATGTCGACCATCGCTTCTTCGGGGCGGACGCTCAGGCCTTCGACTGGGAGCTTCTGCGCAACCGGATGATGGATTACGCGGCGCGGCATATCGCCGATGGTGGGCGGTTGCAGCAGGTGGCGCGGCATATGGTTGGGCTGTTTACGGGCTTGCCCGGGGCGCGGCGGTACCGGCAGATATTGTCGACCGATGCGGTGAAGGCCGGGGCCGGGCCGGAGGTGATTGCGGCGGCTTTCGCGGCGGTGGATTTTTCCGGTGCGGTGGAGGATGCGGTTAGCGCTTGAGGTTTGACTGCCTGCGTTTTTGAGCGTGGTGCCGTGGGATACCCCCCTCTGTCCTGCCGGACATCTCCCCCACAAGGGGGGAGATCGAGTCGTGGTGACGGCATCCCCAAGCAATGAGAGTTGAGCGAGCGGCTGCCCCTAGCCAATCTCCCCACCTGTGGGGGAGATGCCCGGCAGGGCAGAGGGGGGCGCCACGCGGCACAAACCCCTCTCATGAAATGCCAACGCCGCCCTACAAACTCCGACAAAACGCCAACGACGGCATGAAAAAATACTCCCCACCCTTCATCGTCACCGCCTGCGGTGTCGCGGTCGTGGTCGCGGTGGTCGTGCCGCCCCATTCGACCGGACAGTGGATGTCGGGGCGCGGGTTGGGGCTTTGGCCGATCACGAGGTCGAGGCCCGGGGCGCCGGCGCCTGGGGGGACGCGGGGGAAGCCGGGGTTGTTGGCCCAGGTCGATTGCGCGAACTCGAACTGCTCGGCGATATCGGCGTTGAAGGCCATGAACAGCAGGCCGACATCCTTGCTCGGCTTGTTTTCGATGCGGCCGTCGTTTGGCTGGTCGGTGCGCACGCCATAGGTCTGGCCGCGCCGCGCCATGATGTGCAGGCGTTCGCCGTCGACGGGCTCGAAGCCGCCGGAACCGCGCGGGTTGACCTTGCGGATATGGGCGAAGAACGGACATTTGGCGCCGTTGGGATCGCTGTCATAATCGAAGTCGTTGGGCACCGGGTGGTGGTTGCCGTCTGCGAACTGGGTGGTGAGCGGCGTGCCGTCCTCGAAGCGGCCGACCAGCATGGCGCCTGCTCGCTCGGCATCGTCGCCCTTAAGATGCAGCCGTTTGGCCAAGGCTTTTTCCTGCTTCTTGAACTGCTTGACGTTCTGCTCGAGCTTGCGGAAGACGAAGTAGCTGCCGAAATGCCTAGCCGGATCGGGGGCGGCGGTATCGGGCACGATCACGCGGTTCAGCGCAAAGGCCGGGTCCCAGTTGGTGGCGCCGTCGGCCGTCAGGCGTTCGTCGTCGATATCCTCGGTCAGGAACAGCGGCTGGCTGCGGCCGTCGACATAGCCGAAGTGCTCGATGCCGTCGCCATTGCTGTTGTGCAGGCCGTGGCCCTTTTCCTCGCCGAGAATATGGACGCCGTGGCATGCCTGGATCAGGTGACGCACCGCCGTCAGCGCCTTGTTGCGTGGGCCGGACATCTGGTCTCCGACGAGGATGACGGCGTGGATCACGTCGCGGAAATGTGGCTCCCAACTCGCGGGTGCCGGGTCATTCAGGCCGGCGTTCTTCATGCCGGAGCGGAACGAGGTGTCCGGCGGGATCTTCGGGGCGGGGATCTGCAGCGCCGCGTAGCCATCGCCGGTGAGGCCGACGCTGACATAGGGCGTGCCCTTGGTGCCCGTCGCCTTGAAGGTCTTGACCTCCTGCAGGTGGGTTTTCGCCGATTTCAGGAGCGGCGTGCCTGTCGGTGGCTGCGACAGCGCCTTCAATAGCGCGCGGCCGCCAGCGGGGTCGGTAAACTTCAGGAACAGGATGGTCAGGAATTCGCGGGTGTGGGCCTTGACGATGTTCGGTTGAAGCTCGTCGAGCATTACGGCGGCGTCTCCCGCAGCGCTCTCCCATGAAAGCGGTTGGGTCAGATCGAAAGGCATGGCTCCTCCTCCTCGGGGCTGGTCGGCCTAGGATGTCTTCATGCGCATGGCTGGAACTGCTCAGACCGACGGTTGATCTGCTGTTGTCTTGCTCAGGTCTAAAATCATCGATTTTTCGCAAGCGGTATCATCGCCGCCAGAGACTGGCGGGCGCATTGCCGGTATGGATGAAATCTATCTGTGCTTGCTTTTTATGGTTGCATATGCAACCTGACATTTATATCTCACATTTTGCTAATAATCGCAATAGCTATTTAGAAGCAGGTACTTGGCCGGAATTTTTGCGCCAGAATGAAACGCTCGCCCTTTGGTGGTCGCTTCTCAAACGGTTGCGTGTGGCGCCGACAAGACCATCCATGGGCAAGGCGCGATCACGACAAACGTGATGGAACAAGGGCAGCGTTGCTGACGTTTCGAGAACGCTGCCTGTCACAGCTCCACCCCGCCCATATCAGGGCGATCCCTCTCTTCGACGGCATCCGGATTTGCCCCGCTTCGCCGCCGCTTTCGGACGGAGGATCCGTTATGTCCGCATTGGAAAGCCTGCGCCGGCTGACGCCGCAGCAGCGCAATACCGTTATCGCCAGCTATCTCGGCTGGACGCTCGATGCCTTCGATTTCTTCATACTCGTCTTCGTTCTCAAATATATCGCCGCGGAATTCAAAACCGACGTTCCGGCCGTCTCGGTGGCGATCCTGCTGACGCTGGCCATGCGCCCCGTCGGCGCGCTGCTGTTCGGGCTGGCGTCGGACAAATACGGTCGGCGGATCACGCTGATGGTCAACGTGCTGCTCTATTCGATATTCGAATTCCTCACCGGCTTCTCCACCGGGCTCACCATGTTCATTGTGCTGCGCGCGCTCTATGGCATCGCCATGGGCGGCGAGTGGGGTGTTGGCGCGTCGCTGGTGATGGAGACCGTGCCGGAGGAGAGTCGCGGCATCGTCTCCGGCATCCTTCAGGCCGGCTATCCCTCGGGCTATCTCCTGGCCTCGATCGTGTTTTTCCTGCTCTTTCCCATCATCGGTTGGCGCGGTATGTTCTTCGTCGGCGCGGCACCAGCGCTGCTGGTGCTTTACATCCGCCGCAGCGTCGAGGAGAGCCCGGCCTTCCTGAAGCAGCAGGAGCGGGGACGCCGGCCGTTCCTGACGGTGCTGAGAGAAAACATCCCGCTGTTCATCTGGTCGGTGCTGTTGATGACGGCGTTCAATTTCCTCAGCCACGGTACGCAGGATCTCTATCCGACCTTCCTCGAGACACAGCGCAACTACGACAGCTACACCACGGGTGCGATCGCCATCGTCTACAATATCGGCGCGATCTGCGGCGGGCTGTTCTTCGGGGCGCTGTCGCAGCGGATCGGCCGCAAGAAGGCGATCGTTATCGCGGCGCTGATCGCGGTCCCGGTAGCGCCGCTGTGGGTTTATGCGCCGGGTCCGGTGCTGCTCGCGATCGGCGCCTTCCTGATGCAGTTCTTCGTGCAGGGTGCCTGGGGCATCGTGCCTGTTCATCTCAACGAGCTTTCGCCGGATGAAGTCCGCAGCACGTTTCCGGGATTTGCCTACCAGCTCGGTAATCTGCTGGCATCGGGCAATGCCACGATCCAATCCGGCCTCGCGGCCCACTGGAATGGCGATTACGCCTATGCGCTCTTGATCGTCGCCGGCATCGTGGCTGTTGTCGTGGCCGTGCTGGCGGCGTTCGGCTACGAGAAAAAGATGTGCGCTTCGGCTCGGAGGATGCCGGAGAGCCGCACCGCGCCCTGCGCGCGTGAGCGGCAAGGGGCGGTCTCTGACAATCTGGGGCTGCCCCTTGCACCCGTATCGATCGATATGTAGTCTACCGCAGGTAGGCTTTTGTTAACGTTGAGTGGCTAGCGCTTTTCATCGAGGCGGTGTTTGCGCACCGGGCCTCGTCATCATCGTTCGATGGGTGCCGCAGTGAATTTTGCCTTTATGCTTCCGGTCATGATGCTGACCTTCGGCTGCACCTTCCTCGTCGTTTCAAGGTTCGGATCGCGCGAAGCCGGGCTGTGGGCAGCGGGTTTTCTCTCCGCTGCCGTCGCCTTCTCCGTGCCGATGTTTTTCTCCTGGCTGCCGATCCCCGTTCAGGCGCTCAGCGCCGACGCGCTTTTTCTCTGCGCTTTCTATTTCTACAGCGGCGCGCTCCTGAAGCGCTTTAGCCAGCCGTCGCGTGTCACGTTGCGCCTGAGCGTTTGCGTCGTGGCCTATGCGGCACTCGCCTATTCGGTAATCGTGCTCGAAAGCCTGCCTGCCGAGCTCCTCATCAGCGATATCGCCTGCTCGGCCTTGCTGATCTTAGCGATCGGCTCCTCCTTGCGCAGCACGCGCCGGGCGATCGACCGCATTCTGCTCGGCGTGGCCTCGCTGATCGTGCTCGAAGCGATCGTCCGCAATGCCATCCTGCTGGTGATATTCTCGCCTGGGGGCGATTTGGAGAGCTTCGGCGCCTCCACTTACGCGTTCGTCATGCAGGCGGGCGCGTCGGTCATAGCGCTGCTCTTTGCGCTGTCGGCGCTGGCTGCAACGACGCTCGACACGATCGAGCGCTACCGCGATGCCGCCGAGAGCGACTCGCTTACGGGCCTGCTCAACCGGCGCGGCTTCGAGGAAACGGCGAGGCGGCTGAAAGCGCGGGGCGCGCTGAAGGGCGCAATACTCCTGTGCGACATCGACCACTTCAAGCGGATCAACGACACGTTCGGCCACGCCGCCGGCGACAGCGTGATCGCGGGTCTCGCTGAGCTATTGAAGGCGCGGCTGCCTGAGGGCGCCTTTGCCGCGCGTTTCGGCGGCGAGGAGTTCGTGGCGTTCCTGCCGGGCGCGGAGCTCGCCGATGGCGGCAAGGTCGCGAATGCGATCCGGCTTGCCTTCTCGGCGGCCGGACAGCCCGATGTCGCCGGTGTCGGCAAGATCACGGCAAGCTTCGGCGTCGCCTGCGTGGCATCAAGCGACGCGTCGCTGACCGAAACGATCGGCCGAGCGGACGCAGCCCTCTACGCGGCGAAAGATGCCGGACGCAACCGGGTGATGCTGGAAGGCACGCCGGCGCGGGAAGCTCCCGCCATTCATGTCGCGTCTTAGGTTCGCGTTAGCTTTGGTTCGGTGTCGCTTAGCTTCGCCGAGGCACGCGGCGCGATTGCCTCGCGGCCGAGCATGAACAGCGCCAGTGCGAAGAGCGCGACGCCGCCGTGCACCCAATAGGCGAGGCCATATCCGCCCCGGTCGGTCAGCCATCCGGCGACCACGTTGCTCAGCGATGCGCCGATGCCTTGCACGGTCATCACCGCGCCAAGGCCGACGTTGAAGCGGCCGGTGCCGGCGAGAATCCGTTCGGCCGCGATCGGCGTTGCGATCCCGATCAGGCCGGCGCCGACCCCATCGAGAAACTGCACCGGATAGATCGAGCCGAAGCTCGGCACGCTGCCGGCGATCGCGCCACGCAAGGGTAGCGCGCAGAGCGCGATGATGAAGACGGATGCCAGGCCGAAGCGTCTGATGAGGACGGGCGCGAGCAGCGCCATTGCGATCATCGACAGTTGCGACACGCCGGTGACAATCGCCGTGGTGCGAAAGGGTGTGCCGAGCTGGATGGAGAAGTTCTGGGCGATCAGGCGACTCATCGGCGCATTGCCGAAGTGGAAGACCAGCAAGGTCAGCGCGAGCAGCACGAGACCACGCGAGTTCGCCAACACCGAATAGCCGGAGGGGCTGGCTGTTGCGGTCAATCTCTCGTCCGAGTTCTTATCCGTGGTTAGGCCGCGGGCGACATCGTTGTCGATATCATCGGGGCGGATCGCCAGCGTCGCGATGATCGCGGCGAGCGCGGTGACGAGCATCAGGCCGATCACGCCGTTCAGCCCCCAGACTATGGTCGCAGCATAGACGCAGGCGAGCGAGAAGACGTTGCCGGCATGGTTCCAGAATTCGTTGCGGGCGACTTGTTGCGAGAATGCGCTTTCGCCGACGAGGCCGAGCGTCAGTCCCATCAGCGCCGGTCCGATCACCGCGCCGACGATCGCGGTCATCGACTGGCCGCCGAAAACCGAGGCATTTCCGGGGCTGGCAAGCGTCCAGAGTGCTGCTGCCGTGACCAGCGTAACCGGGATGACGATCAGCAGACGCTTGTGCGGCGAGGCATCGACGAGAGCGCCGAACAGCGGCGTGGCGATCAGGCCGAGAACGCCGCCAAGGGTTGCCACGATGCCCAATGTCATCGGGCTCCAGCCGTGGGTCGCCAGGAAGCCATCGAGAAAGGGGCCGAGGCCATCGCGGGCGTCGGCGAGGAAGAAATTCAGAACCGCGAGCGCCACCAGCGAGCGACCGGACAGACCACTGTTCGAAACTGAGTTCACGCCATGTCTCCGCCAAGGGGCCCGTTGACCCGAGATCGCCAGAGACATCATTCGGGCTGCCTGGCTTCCGGTGCTGCCTCAAACGGCCTGTCCGGTGAAATGTTCCGGTTCGCGTGACGTTCTGATGCCTCGCAGACGATATATTTCGCGGAGGCGGTCGGACCTCTTGAAGCCTTTCCGTTCAGCGGTACATGCTGGCGCCAGCTTCAACTCTCGGGAATCACACATGCCCTTTGCCCTCAGCCCCGCGGCCATCTGGCCGATCGTCATGCTGCTTGCCTCCAACGTCTTCATGACATTCGCCTGGTACGGGCATCTCAAGCACAAGGGAACGGCGATTTTCGTCGCCATCATCGTCAGCTGGGCGATCGCCTTCTTCGAATACTGCCTGGCGGTGCCGGCCAATCGTATCGGCTCGGCGGTCTATTCGACGGCGCAGCTGAAGACGATGCAGGAGGTGATCACGCTTCTGGTGTTCTCCGGCTTCTCGGTGTTCTGGCTGGGCGAGAGCCTCACCTGGAACCACGCGATCGGATTTGCGCTGATCGCCGTCGGGGCGTCCTTCATCTTTCGCGGCTGATTGCGATCCCGCCTGATGGGACCGGGTAAGTCCTTGAATTACAAATTGTCCATGTCACGGCTCTGCCTCAATTTCCGACGGTTTTGACCGCAGCCTGTCACCATCCAGGGATATGGAGGTGACAGGTCATGAGTCTTTCCTTTCCGACGATGGCGGCGATCCGCTTCGGTTACGGTTTTCGGCCGGGCGAGGCGGCGGCGCAGAACAAGGACGACCTGTTGAAACAGGTGAACGCGGATGCGCGGGCACCAGTCTCGTTTCCTGTCGGCGGTATCGAGCAACGGCATCAGGTGATCGCCGATCTGCAGGCCAATCTCCGCGATCTCAGGCAAAGCGGCGACGATGACCAGGCGCGTCGCGAGCGGCGCAAGGTGTTGCAAAAGCAGGCGCAGCGGGCTTTCCAGCAGGATGCGAATGCGCGGTTGCTGCAGGCGGTGATGTCGCCGAACGGTTTTCACGAGCGGCTTTCAACCTTCTGGACCAATCATTTCTCCACCAGCGCCAACAAGAGCCTGCCGATGCGGCTGCTCGTGCCGCTTTACGAGGCCGAAGCGATCCGTCCGCGTATCGGCGGGCGCTTCGCCGATCTGTTGCGCAGCGCCACCGAGCATCCGGCGATGCTGATCTATCTCGACCAGGCGGAATCGCTGGGGCCGGATTCCAAGGGCGGCATGCGGCAGAAGAAGGGGCTCAACGAAAACCTCGGACGCGAATTGCTGGAACTGCACACGCTTGGGGCCGGCAGCGGCTATACGCAGGCCGATGTGCGGGCCGCGGCCATGGTTTTGACGGGGCTGACGATCGACCGGCAGGAGATGGACATGGCGTTTCGTCCCAACATCGCCGAGCCCGGTCGTCACGAAGTTCTCGGCGTCAGCTATGGTGGCGACAGGCGGCGGCCGGGTGATTATCTCGCCATGCTCGACGATCTCGCCGCCAATCCGAAGACGGCCGCGCATATCTGTCGCAAGCTGGCGGTGCATTTCGTTGCCGATCAGCCGGATGACGGGATGATCGCCGCGATGACCGGTGCGTGGAAGAAGACCGACGGCGATCTCAGGGCCGTCTACGGCGCCATGCTCGACCATCCCGCCGCCTGGGCGAACGAGGGCGCGAAGGCGCGTCAGCCGTTCGATTTCGTCGTTGCCGGTCTCAGGGCGCTGAATGCGGGCTCTGGCGATGGCACCGTCGTCGCCTTTTTCGAGGATAACCAGCAGGACGATGATGCGCAGACCATGGGAGCGCAGGGGGCCATGGCTCCGGGCGCTCCTGATATGGGCGGCGCGATGATTGGTGGCGACAAGGGCGATATGAAGGGCGCAGACACCGCCGCTGGCGGCGGGCCGTCGATGATCGATCCCGGCGACGAGGACAGGGTGAAGCGCCGCAAGGCGATGCAGACGGCGAGGGCGCTCGGGCAGGGCGCGCTCAGGCGTATGGGGCAACCGATCTGGTTGCCGCCGAGCCCCGCCGGTTTCGAGGAGAGCTTTTCGGCCTGGATCACGGCCAGTCAGCTGGCGGAGCGGCTCGGCTGGGCGCGGCGGGCGACCGCGCAGTTCGGGCAGGGGCTCGATCCCCGTGAATTCCTGAAGGCAACGCTTGGCGATGCCGCGCGCGACGACACGATCCGCGTCGTCAGTCAGGCACCCAACAAGACAACCGGCCTGATGCTTGCGCTTGCGTCTCCCGAGTTCAACCGTCGATAGGAGCTTTGAAATGACCGATTTCACGCTATCGCGCCGCGGCTTCCTTGCTTCCGCCTGCTGCCTCGCGGCGGCCCCGATACTTACTCCCGTCACCTTCGCGTCGATGCCGGGCGACAAGCGCTTCGTTACCATCGTGCTGCGCGGGGCGATGGACGGGCTCGCGCTTGTGCAGCCTTATGGCGATGCCGGCTTTGCCGCGTTCCGGCCGACGCTGGCGCTGACGACGGAGACCGGGCTCATCGATCTCGACGGGCATTTCGGCCTGCATCCTTCGGCAGCCGATCTGATGCCCCTGTGGCGAAGCCGCGAGCTCGCCTTCGTGCATGCGGTGTCGACGCCCTATCGCGACCAGCGCAGCCATTTCGACGGCCAGGACATGCTGGAATCGGGCGGCGAGCATGTCTCGGAGGAAAAGACCGGGTGGCTGAACCGGGCGCTTGCCGTCATCCCGCGATCGGATGCGCGCAAGGCGATCGACGTCAACACCTCCACGGAGCTTATCCTGACTGGGCCCAACAACGTCGATGTCTGGGCGTCGGATTCCAATCTCGGGCCGGCCCGCGACGAGACGCAGTTCCTTCAGCGGCTCTATGCCGGCGACCCTGCTTTCGCGAAGGCCATGGAGGAGGCGACGCGCGCCAACAGCGCATCCATGGTAGCCGAACCCGGCGGGCCGCGCGGACAGAAGGTGGCGGATGTGGCGGCCCTTGCCGGCAACATGCTGAAGGGCGACTACCGGATCGCCAGCTTCTCCATTACCGGCTGGGATACGCATGTCGGCCAGATCGGACAGTTCAAGCGTCCGGTGCAGGATCTGACGGAGGCCATCAGTACGCTGAAATCGACGCTGGGGCCGGATATCTGGTCGAAGACCGTGGTGCTTGCGATGACCGAGTTCGGCCGGACGGTTCGGGAGAATGGGTCCGGAGGCACCGACCATGGCACGGGCGGCTGCGCTGTCCTGGCGGGTGGCGCGATCAATGGCGGTCGCATCCTCGGCCGCTGGCCGGGGCTTGGCGATCAGCAGCTTCTCGATGAGCGCGATCTGGCGCCGACGGCCGATGTGCGCGAGATTGCCGCCGCCATGCTTTATCGGCAGTTCGACGTGACGGTCGATGATCTGACGGCCAAGATATTTCCCGGCGTCACCTTCGACAAGGGATCGCAGTTCCTGCGGGCTTGAGCCGGCTGGCTGGTTTCGCCGGGCTCAGCGCTCGACGAAGGCGCGCAGGCGCTCCAGCGCGTCGTCCCATTGTCGGGAGACGCCGTCGAGATAGGCGCGCATGATGTCGATGCGGTCACGGCGGAAGCTGTAGTGGCTTTCGCGGCCGACCTTGATGCTTTCGACGAGGCCGGCTTTTTCCAATACAGTCAGATGTTTGGTGACCGCCTGGCGCGTCAGCTCAGTGCCGCCGGAGAGGCCGGCGATAGAGGACGGGCGGCCGTCGCTCAGCGCTGTCAGCAGGGACAGGCGTGTGGGGTCGCCGAGAGCCGCGAAAAGTGCGGCGGCGTCTCGGCTGGCCGTGGTGGCGCCAAGGTTCGGCATTTGCTCAGCGTTCGACATGGGCCTTGATGTTCTTGATCTGCTCGGCCCATCCGCCGTCGTTCATGCGGAAGGCCTCGGCGCGGCGGTACTCAGGCACCTTGTCGAAGCCGGATTCGGTGATGGTCAGCCGGGTGCCCTTCGATATCGGCTCCAGCCGGAATTCGACCAGCGTCGGGATCTCGGCGGAATAGTCTCTATCCGGATCGACCGCATAGGGAAGCCAGGTGAAGGAAAACAGCGTTGGTTCCTCGGTGACGGTCCAGCGGAGATGCTCGTAGCCGGGATAGAGGATCTTGCCCGTGGCTTCCTCTCCGGCGACGAAGGGCGCGTCGATCTTGACGCGGAACCATTCGCCGAATTCACGGTAATCGCTGATGGCCTGCCAGACGCGGGCGAGGGGAGCATTGAGTTCAATGGTCTTTTCGATGCGATCGGACATATTGGCAACCTCCTGGTTGCCTTTTTATCGCTCGGTTCGCTGAGAAAGGCAACTGAAAAGTTGCCTTTCTCTTGTTTGGTCTATTCGGCCGGAACGGGCTTGGGCTGGCCATTCTCGTCGAGCGCCACCATGATGAAGGTGCCGGCGGTGACTTTTTCCATCTTGTTGTAGCGGGCCCGGGTCGCCCAGGCCTCGATACAGAGGGTGATCGAGGTGCGGCCGACGCGCTCGATCTCGGTGTAGATGGACAGCGTGTCGCCGATCTTGACGGGCAGGGCGAAGGCCATTTCCTTGACGGCGGCGGTGACGACGCGTGCCTTGGCACGCTCGGCGGCCGAGATGCCCGATGCAAGGTCCATCTGCGCCATGACCCATCCGCCGAAGATGTCACCGGCCGGGTTGGCATCGGCGGGCATCGCCATGGTCCTCAGGGTCAGCGTGCCTTTCGGCTTGGGGTCTTCGGTCATTGGCGCTCCTTTTGAAGGCGAGTTTCTTGCTCAACGCTGGTTTCAGGGTCGATTCCTGCGGACCCTAGCGTATCGGCTGAAAAACCGAAATCGGAGCGTTCCGGCAAAAGTGTCGCGCCCTTGCGACCATACATCTCTTCCTGCTCAGCAATCGCCATTTGATCGCCGTCAGCGAGCAATCCTGCTGATCTCGCTTGAGTTTTCGCCCTCCGGTAGTAATGTCGCGGTAGGACATTGAAAATGGGGGCTTTCGATGCGGCTTTTGGCGATGGGTGTGGCGACCGTGGGCCTTGCGCTGTTTTCCGCTCTTCCATTCATTTCAAGGCAGGCCGTCGCCGCCGATTTCGACAACAGCAGGATCGCGCCGGAGCGCGAGTGGGCGGTCATCGTCAGTCCCTACGTGTGGGCCGCATCGCTGAATGGCAGCGGGTCGCTGGCCGGCTTCGATACGGATGTCGACGTTCCTTTCTCCGATATCTTCGACCATCTCGATTTCGCTCTCATGGGCAATATCGAGATCACCAATGGCCAGTGGGGCGTCTATTTCGACGGCCAGCATGTGAAGACCAGCCAGGACGAGCAGGTGTTCTCACACGAGATCGGGCTCGACATCACCACGACCACCCTGTCGGCTGGCGCCTTCTTCAAGGCCTATGAGGCGGTGCTCGGCGGCGACACGGTGTTCGGCAAGCCGCGAACGCTGTCGATCGAGCCGACGGCCGGTGTGCGCTGGACGAAGCTCGAGGCCGATGTCGAGGCTTTCGGCCTTCGTGCGTCGAAGAGTTCCGACTGGACCGATCCCTTCGTCGGCCTGCGGATGAATGCCGATCTCACCGAACGCTGGAACCTGTTTGCCGAGGCCGATGTCGGCGGTTTCGGCGTGGGGTCGAAGGTGAGCGTCAATGCGCAGGCCTATCTCGGCTATCGCACCATGATGCTCGGTCATCCGACCGTGCTCAGGGCAGGGTACAGGCTTCTCTACCAGGATTACGAAAACGACGATTTCACCGGCGCGAACAAGTTCAAATGGGACGTCAGCCAGCACGGCCCTGCGATCGGGTTTTCCATGCGCTTCTAGCTTCCGCGATCACCGATATTGGAGAAGCCCCGTGTCTTCGAACCGCCGTCCATCCCGTTCATACGCTCGCACGGTCGCGACCGCCGTCATCGCGTCCGCGCTGCTTTTCGCCGATGTCGCCGATGCCTGCACCCGCCTGGTCTATCTCGGCCCCGATGCGAATGTCATCACCGCGCGGTCGATGGACTGGAAGAGCGATATCACAACCAATCTCTATATCCTGCCGCGCGGCACTGAGCGCAGCGGCAAGGCCGGGCCGAACTCCATTCATTGGACCTCGAAATACGGGAGCGTCGTCGCGACCGGCTATGACGTATCCACCACCGATGGGGTGAACGAGGCGGGGTTGAACGCGAACCTCTTGTGGCTGGTCGAATCCGAATATCCGCCCTTCGACAAGTCCAGCAAGCCCGGCCTCACCATCGCAGCATGGGCGCAGTATGTGCTCGATAATTTCGCCACGGTCGATGAGGCCGTGGAGGCGCTCCGCAAGGAGCCTTTCACCGTTGTCACCGACAATGTGCCCGGCGAGAACCGGCTGACGACGCTGCATCTGTCGATGTCCGACGCGACCGGGGATAGCGCCATCGTCGAATATATCGGTGGCAAGCAGGTCATCCATCACGATCGCAAGTACCAAGTGATGACCAATTCGCCGATCTTCGACCAGCAGCTCGCCTTGAACTCCTATTGGAAGCAGATCGGCGGCACCGTCATGCTGCCCGGCACCAACCGGGCGGCCGACCGCTTCGCGCGCGCCTCCTTCTATGTCAACGCGATCCCCAAGGATGAGAGCCCCAACCGGGCGCTCGCAAGCGTCTTCAGCGTCATCCGCAATGTCTCGGTGCCCTATGGTCTCAACACGCCGGAGGAGCCGAACATTTCGTCGACGCGTTGGCGCACCGTGTTCGATCACAAGCGCAAGCTCTACTTCTTCGAGTCGGCGCTGACGCCGAATACTTTCTGGGTCGACCTGAAGGCGATCGACTTTGCCAAGGAGACCGGCAAGGTGAAACGGCTCGACCTCGGCGAGAGCCAGGACCATACCTATTCCGGCAATGCGACGTCGGAATTCAAGGATGCCAAGCCCTTCGTCTTTCTTGGCCTGGGTGAGTAGAAGGCACGCGGCGCAGGGCTTATCTTCGTCTGAGATCGCCGTCAGTCAATGCGGCTAAAGGTTGGGGAGTTGCATGAGGCGTCTGCTCGGTGGTCTTTTTCGCTCTCTGTCGGTGATCGGGCTGACGCTCGCCTTCGCCTTCTTCGCCGCGTCGCTGACGCCGACGCTGATGCCGCGATCCTATATCGTGCAGGGGGCGCTGTCGGGTATTTGCGCGGCGGTCGGCTATCTCATCGGGGTCGCCGCCGTCAGCCTGTGGAAGTATCTCGAACTGCCTTATCGCGGGCCGCTGCTGTCGCAGAGGATAGCCGTGCTGATCTGCGGGTTGATCGTGGCCGTCGTTTTCCTCTGGCAGGCGGCCGGCTGGCAGAACTCGATCCGCGAGCTCTGGCATATGGAGCCGCTCGAAAGCGCCGAGCCGTTCAAGCTTGGGGCGCTCGCCTTCGTCGTCTTTCTCGTCGCCGTGCTGCTCGGTCGCCTGTTCCTGCTGACCTTCCGGTGGACATCGCGGCGGCTCGATCGCTTCGTGCCACGACGCGTTTCCAATGTCATCGGCTTTGCGATTGCGGTTGCAGTCTTCTGGTCGGTGGCCGAAGGGGTGCTGATGCGCGGGGCGCTGCATGCGATCGATTCCTCGATGCAGCGGCTGGATGCGCTAATCGAGGATAACGTGCCGATGCCCGCCGATCCGGCCAAGACGGGAAGCAAGGCGTCGCTGGTAGCCTGGGATGGTCTCGGACGGCAGGGGCGGCACTTCGTGGCGTCGGGGCCGAGCGCTTCCGATATCGGCGGCTTCTGGAAGGGCGAGGCGCGCGAGCCCATTCGCGTCTATGTCGGCCTCAACAATGCCGATACGATCGAGGCGCGCGCCAAGCTTGCTCTCGAGGAGCTGAAGCGGGACGGGGCGTTCGAGCGGTCGATGCTCGTCATCATCGCTCCGACGGGCACCGGCTGGGTCGATCCGGCGGCGATGGATACGCTGGAATATCTGAAACAAGGCGATGTCGCGAGCGTGGCGCTGCAATATTCCTATCTCTCGAGCTGGCTGTCGCTGCTGGTTGAATCGGAATATGGCGCGCAGTCGGCCAAGGCGCTGTTTCGCGAGGTCTACGGTTACTGGACGACATTGCCGCACGACAAGCGGCCGAAGCTCTATCTGCATGGATTGAGCTTAGGCGCGCTGAACTCGCAGCTTTCGGCCGATATCTTCGACGTGATCGCCGATCCGTTCCAGGGTGCTCTGTGGAGCGGTCCGCCTTTCGAGAGCCGTATGTGGAATGCGGTGACGGCGGGGCGCAATCCGCAATCGCCGGCCTGGCTGCCGACCTTCCGCGACGGATCGATGATCCGTTTCACCAACCAGGAGAACCATCTGGACCTTCCGGGTGCTGCGCAATGGGGGCCGATGCGGATCGTCTATCTGCAATATGCAAGCGACGCGGTGACGTTCTTCGATCCGCACTCCTTCTATCGCGAGCCGGCGTGGATGCAGGCGCCGCGCGGGCCGGATGTGTCGCCGAGCCTTCGATGGTTTCCCGTGCTGACGATGTTCCAGCTGCTGTTCGACCTGATGATCGCGACGACGTCGCCGATGGGCTACGGCCATGTCTATGCGCCCGAGCATTATATCGACGCCTGGATCGCCGTTGCCGCATTGACCGTCGACCCGGGCGAGGTGGCGGCGCTCAAGATGCGTTTCGCGCGAGCGGCAGCTCGGGGCGGGAACGATTGAGATTGCGCTCCCGCGATGGCAGTTTGTCCGGTTTCGGCTGTTCATAAGCGGGAATATGATCGTGATTAACCACGTTCATTATGGGTTCGTTTAGGCTCCCGTAGCAGTTTGCCCGGGCGTGGCTGGGAAACCACATCTTTGAGGTTCAAACTGATGACCTATAGCGGGTTGCTTCTTTCCGCCGTCGTTGCCGGCCTGATCACGATCCTTGCGATCGGCAGCCGTCCTGCATCCGAAACCGCGTCCAACTGGCCGCAGATGGAACTGACGAAGACCGATCGCATCGTCACCGGAAGTGTGCCGGCGCGGTAATTCTCTGCGATCCGGCGAAGCCGCTTAGAGCGGCTTTGCCAACACCATCAAGGCTAACTTTGCCTGATCGGGCCCGACTGCAATAAATTACCCATTTGTTTTTGTGGGTGGCGCAAGTAAACGATTAATTTACCGCAACCTAAGAGAGTGGGGTAATAAAGGCGTTACCCGATGAATAGCTCCAGACCCCGTTACGATGTCATTTGCGATCCGCTCGATATGTGGATGGTCTGGGACCATCAGGCGGAGGAGCCCGCATGCTTTGGCGGTCAGGTTCTTAACGGACTGACCGAAGGCCATGCCGTCGAGGTCGCCAAGATCATGAACGAGATCTATGGTGGTGGCCGTCCGGTTCGTCGCGCCGCGATCAACCCGTCCGACGACAAGGAACTTCGTTACGTCGGCTGACACTTTGGTCGTCCGTTGCGTTTCCCAAGGGTGCGCTGTTCGCCCCGCTCTTTCCAGTTTGATGAACACGTCTGCGCATGTCGCCGATCGGTGGTTATCGCGCGCTGATCCCGGATTTTTCGACCCGGAATAGGGCTTTTGTTTCAAACGCTTCCGCAATCGTGATCGGCCGGGCGGGGCTTGTCCGGGCTGGGGGTAAGGTTTCGTTCACCGCTTTTTATTAAATTTGGACCGAAGTTTTTTGGTCACTGCCGATCTTCGGAAGCGATGAGAGTATGGCGTTTGTTTCCATCATGCGGCGTTATGTGCTGCCCGTGCTGTTGTCGACAGCGCTGACGACGTGCTCGACGGATGCGCTCGTTCCGCCCGGCAGCGTGGATAGCGGCACGAAGGTCGGCTCCATTTCGCCGCCACGGCGCCAGGCGCCGGTCAACATGCCCTCCAGCGCCATCGATCAGGCCTATCCCGCCGGCAGCCAGCCCGTCCAGGGTTCCGTCGATTATATGAATACGCCCAATCTTGCCGGTCGCGGGCAGGCGAGCGCAGCGCCTACTATGACCAACGATCAGGCGTCCGCCGGTGCGCGCGGTGCTGCCGGCCAGTTCAGCGGCCAGCCGGCCACTTGGGGCGGGACGCAGACGCTTGCCGTGCCGCCCGAGGGCGTCAACATGGATGCCGAGCTTGGGGCGGAGCCGGTCACGGGGCTCGCGCAGGAAGAGCAGCAGCAGATCGCCGAGGGACAGTCGGATCAGCCTGTCGTCGACGGCATCGGCACAGACAATCCGACGCAGATGAACCGGATGCGCGCGCCACGGCCGGCGAGCCAGGCTGCGATGGGGCAACCGGCAATGCGCCAGCAACAGCAGGTGTGGGGCGACGGCAGCGCCGTCGTGGCGCCGGCGCGCGTGCCCGAAGAGAGCGAGCCGCAGGAAGTGGCGATGCTGCGGCCGAACAACCCGATGGACAGCGAGCCGCAGATGAGCCAGCCGGCACCGGCTGTGCCCGGCGTGATGCCGAGTTCTGAGCTCTCCTGCCGGCGCGAGTTGAAGCGCATGGGCGTGGTCTTCACCGACAAGCCACCGATCTCCAACGGGCCGGCATGCCAGGTGCCTTACCCGATCTCGCTGCAGGGTCTGTCCGGCAATATCGGCGTCCGGCCGGCGGTGACGCTGAACTGCCAGGTGACGCTTGCCTTCGCCAAGTGGGTGAAGAACGAGCTCGCTCCGTCGGCACGGTTTCGCTACTGGTCCGGCATCAAGACGATCCAGCCGCTTGGCGGCTATAGCTGCCGCCGGATGAACAACAGCCGCCAGCGCTACAATCCGATGTCCGAGCATGCTCACGGCAACGCGATCGACGTCGGCAAGTTCGTGTTGAAGAGCGGCCACGAGATCGATGTGCGCAAGAAGGGTCTGTTCTCCTTCCGCGAGGGCAAGCTGCTGAAGGCCGTGCGGACCGATAGCTGCAAGTATTTCAACACGGTACTCGGCCCCGGCAGTAATCCGGAGCACTGGAACCACTTCCATTTCGATCTGCGCGAGCGCAAGAGCGGCAAGGTCTATTGCGACTGACAGCATTCCCGGCCCGGCATCGACGCGGCCGCGGGAATCGCTTTAAACGGGCTCCCTATCAGTAAGAGGAGATCGTTGTGGCCGAGAAAAAGCGCCCGAATATTCTGTTTTTCATCGCGATCGTGGTGATCGCGGCCGTCGCTGTGTTCGGTGGTCGCTGGTATGCCTATGTGGCCTATGCGAGCGATCCGTTCGATGAAGTGGGCATCAGCCTCAATATGAAGATGCCCGATTTCATTCGCGTCAAAGGCTGCGAGATGCTGAAGGCACGCTTCGAAGGCAAGACTTTGCCGCCGGCTGGCTGCAGCGTGAACGGCGCCTGGTAGGAAGATTGTGGGGGCCTTGACGTCCCGACGATCGGGGAACGGCGTTTTCAATTGCATCATTTTCGAGCAAATGAATACTCTGTTCGCAGTCAATGGGATGTAAAACTGTCGCGGAGCGGCTATATAGCGGCGAAATCCTTCCTTTCGTCTGCAAGAGCCCTTCATGGCCCCCATCATTTCCATCCGCAATCTCACGAAAATCTACAGTAACGGCTTTCAAGCACTGAAGGGCATCGATCTCGATGTGGAGAAGGGCGAAATCCTCGCGCTTCTCGGCCCGAATGGTGCGGGCAAGACGACGATGATCTCGATCGTCTGCGGCATTGCCAATCCGAGCGGGGGAACCGTGCTTGTCGGCGGCCACGACGTGGTCAAGGACTTCCGGGCGACCCGGTCGATGATCGGGCTGGTGCCGCAAGAGCTGACCACCGACCAGTTCGAGACGGTGTGGAACACGGTCAGCTTCTCGCGCGGCCTACATGGAAAAAAGGCCAATCCCGCGCATATCGAAAAGGTGCTGCGCGACCTGTCGCTGTGGGACAAGAAGGACAATACGCTGCGCCAGCTCTCCGGCGGCATGAAGCGGCGCGTCCTGATCGCCAAGGCCCTGAGCCACGAGCCTGAAATCCTCTTCCTCGACGAGCCGACGGCCGGCGTCGATGTGGCGCTGCGCAAGGACATGTGGCACGTCGTCGAGAAGCTGCGCGAGGCGGGCGTCACCATCATCCTGACGACGCACTATATCGAGGAGGCCGAGGAGATCGCCGACCGCGTCGGCGTGATCAATGGCGGAGAATTGCTTTTGGTCGAGGACAAGACGGCGCTGATGGCCAAGCTGGGCCGCAAGCAGTTGATCCTGGAGCTCACCGAGCCGCTCGAAGAGCTGCCCGCGAGCTTCGCCGGCAACGGCCTTGCGCTCACGGCGGGCGGCAATCGCCTGACCTATGAGTTCGATGCCGAAAACGACCAGGAAAGCATCGCCGCGCTGCTGACGCGACTTGCCGAACACAACATCCATTTCAAAGACCTGTCGACGCAGCAGAGTTCGCTCGAAGACATCTTCGTGGCGCTCGTGGGAGGCGCAAAATGAACTTCGAAGCCGTCAAATCCATCTATTTCTTCGAAATGGCCCGTACCCGCCGCACATTGCTGCAGAGCGTGGTTTCGCCCGTCATCTCGACGTCGCTCTACTTCATCGTCTTCGGTGCGGCCGTCGGATCGCGCATCCAGGAAGTCGAGGGAATCTCCTATGGCGCCTTCATCACGCCGGGCCTGATCATGCTGACGTTGCTCGGGCAGTGCATCGGCAACGGCTCCTTCGGCATCTACTTCCCGAAATTCACCGGTACCATCTACGAAGTGCTGTCGGCGCCGGTGGCGATGGCCGAGATCCTGCTCGGCTATGTCGGGGCGGCCTCGACCAAGGGGCTGATGATCGGGGTGATCATTCTGCTGACGGCGAATTTCTTCGTCGAGGTCAGGATCGAGCACCCGTTCATGATGGCGCTGTTCTTCGTCTTGACCGCCGTGACCTTCAGCCTGTTCGGCTTCATGATCGGTCTGTGGGCAAACAATTTCGAGCAGTTGAACCTGATCCCGATGCTGGTCGTGCCGCCGCTGACCTTCCTCGGCGGCAGCTTCTATTCGATCAACATGCTGCCGCCCTTCTGGCAGGCGGTCAGCCATTTCAATCCGGTGCTTTATCTGGTCAGCGGTTTCCGCTGGAGCTTCTACGGCATCGCCGACGTCAATCCGCTGATCAGCCTCGGTATGATCTCGCTGTTCCTGGCAATCTGCCTGGGCACGCTCGGCTGGATGTTCAGGACCGGCTACAAGCTGCGCAACTGATGCGGCTTCATCGCCGATCGATGGCCTCGCGCGACGGGGAATCTTCGTCGCGTTCCGGTCGGGCACTCAGCGTCATGTAGGTCACGATGACCACGATCGCGCCGAGGAAGAGGAGGCTGGTATAGATCGTCCCAAAGCCGAGACCGCCATACTCTACCGGCTGTGACAGCAGGTCGCCCAGGGATGCGCCAAGCGGACGCGTAACGATATAGGCGAGCCAGAAGGCGAGAATGGCGTTCATGCCACCGCGATAATAGGCGAGTGCGATCACCGCGATCACGCCTGCGAACAGCAAGGCTGTGCTGAGGTAGCCGAGCTCCATCCGTTCGGCGACGAGGTCGCCGGCGGCTGTGCCGAGCGCGAAGGTGAACAGGATCGCCAGCCAGTAGAGGGCTTCGCGCCGTGTCGTGAAGATGGTGTGGATGGAGAGCGTGCGTTCGAGCGCGTACCAGCCGAGGAAGGTCAGAAACAGCGCGATCGAAAAGCCGATGGTGGTGACATCAAGCGGGACGCCAAAGTTGTCGACCAGATTGTCGGTGACCAAGGTTCCGACAATGCTGATCAGCACGACGGCGGCCCAGTAAGCCGATGGGACGTATCGCTTCATCGAAAACTGGATGGCGATGGCGACCGCGAGGATGGCCGCCATGATCACGGAGGTTGCTGTCAGGCCGAGCCCCAAGTTGACGGCGAGATAATCGGCGGCCGTCTCGCCCATGGTGACGGCCATCAGCTTGATCAGCCAGAAATCGACCGTCACGTTCGGGACGCGGTTGGCGGGCTCGTGGCCCGCTCGAATGGCGTTTGTCATCAGATGCCTCGCTTCTTACTTGCCCATGATCTTCATGGCTTCGGCCAGAAACTTGTCGGAGCGCGCGTCGTCGTCGGCGTTGCAACGTTCGACGGCCTTTGTCTCCAGGTCGTTCACCTTCTTTGCGTCGGCATCCGCGAGCTTCGCAGCCGCCTTCGTGGCGCGCATGTCCTTCAGCATGTCCTCGCAAGGTGCCGGTGCGGCATGCGCCGGGATCGAGACGAGAACGAAGCCCAGGGCGACGAGGGCGTTCAGGATGCCTGCTGCGGCGATGGTCTTCATGATGTGTTTCCTTCTGGTGAGTGGTCGTGTTGAGCGGTGCGAGGCTTTGCTCGCCGATCCGCAAAACGGACACTAGGGGCACGGACATACGCTGGCCTCGCCGGCACCATACGTTTTCGTAAGGTTTGCAAAGCGCGATGGCATTCCCGCCGGAAACGGGTAGCTTGGCGATGCCGAATTGTAGGCGGAAGCAACGGACTTCAGGCATGTGGGTATTGGTGGTCGAAGACGACCGGCGGGCAGCCGATTACGTGGCAAGAGGGTTTATCCAGGCTGGCCATTCTTGCGATGTCGTTCATGACGGGCACGACGGGCTGTTTCAGGCTACGCGCGAAGCCTATGATGTCGTCATCGTCGACCGCATGCTGCCCGGGCTTGACGGCCTGTCTCTCGTAAAGGCTTTGCGGGCCGCGCGTATCAGCACACCGACGCTATTTCTGACCGCTGTTGGTGGGGTCGACGATCGCGTGGATGGACTGGAGGCGGGCGGGGACGACTATCTGGTCAAGCCCTTTGCCTTCTCAGAACTCCTGGCACGCGCGAACGCGCTGGCGCGGCGGCCGCGTCTGCAGGAACAGAAGACGATGCTGCGTGTGGCGGATCTGGAGCTCGATCTCCTGCGTCGGCAGGTGACGCGGGCAGGGCAGATCATCGACCTGCAGCCGCGTGAGTTTACGCTGCTGGAAGTGTTGATGCGTGGTGAGGGGCGTGTCGTGACGCGGACCATGCTGCTGGAACGCGTGTGGGACTTCCACTTCGATCCGAAAACGAGCGTGGTCGAAACGCATATCAGCCGCCTGAGGGCAAAGATCGACCGGCCGTTTCCGGTGCAGCTGCTGCATACGGTGCGCAACACGGGCTACAGTCTGCATGCGCCGCGTTAATCTCTTGCGCAGCACGCCCTTTCGCCTGGCGATGACCTTCGGCGTGCTTTTCGTCGCCGCCTTCCTGGTCGCCGGCGCGATCACCTATCACATGCTGAACAGCGGTCTCGAACGTCAGCTCGACGATACCGTCAACGAGATCTACAGCGCGATCGCCTCGACCTATGCGCAGAATGATGTCGAGGACCTGATCGCGGCGGTCAACACCTATTCGAGCCTGCGCTCTCCGGATCAGGGCGTGTTCTTGCTGAGCGACCCGAACGGCAAGCGGCTGGCCGGCAATCTGGCGCTCCCCGTTACGAGCGAAGGTCTGTCGAGCGTCGGTGCGTCGTCGTTGGGGTTGCCTGACGGACATTCCTATCGCGTGCGCAGCGGTCTTGTCGGCGGCAACCGGCTGGTGGTGGGCCGCAGCTTCGCGGAGAAGGAGAGGCTTGGCGAAATCCTGCTGGTAAGCCTCGGCTGGGCCGCCGGCGTCATCGTGCTGATCGCGGTTGGTGGCGGCGCTTTCCTGGCGACCAGAGCCCAGCGGCGCCTCGACGCGGTGGCGCGCACCATGATCGATGTCTCGAATGGAGAGCTTGCAACGCGTATTCCCTTGCGTGGGAATGGCGATGATATCGATCTGGTGTCAGAGAAGATCAATCATGCGCTCGATCGGCTGTCGGGGCTGGTGGAGGGCATGCGGCAGGTGAGCGCCGACATCGCGCACGAGCTCAAGACGCCGCTCAACAGGTTGAAGATGACGCTTGAAGATGCGGCGGAGCGAACGGAACGCGGCGAGCCGGTCGGGCAACAGATCGCCGACGCCTGCATGGAGAGCGATCAGATCAACGCCACTTTCGAGGCGCTGCTGAGGATTTCCCAGATCGAGGCCGGTGCCCGGCGGGCACGTTTCCAATCCGTCGATCTGGCCGATGTCATGTCGTCGGTCACGGAGATATACCGCGACGTGGCTGTCGATGCCGGCCAGACGTTGCGTTTTGTCGCGGTCGATGGTGCCGGCATGCAGCTGATGGGGGATCGCGAACTGCTGATCCAGATGTTCGTGAACCTGATTGAGAACGCCATCAACCACAGTGGGACAGGAACGCTCATCGAACTTTCGCTGGCACGCCGCGACAATCTGCTTCTGGCCCGAGTGGCGGACAACGGCGTCGGGATTCCGACCGCGGAGCACACGAAGGTGTTTCGCCGGCTCTATAGGCTCGACAAGAGCCGGACGTCGGCGGGCAGCGGTTTGGGCTTGAGCCTGGTCAAGGCAGTTGCCGATCTGCATTCGGCCGAGGTGATGCTGGAAGACAACCAGCCTGGAACGCGCGTCCTGGTTCGTTTTCCTGTCCTGCGCTAGGCAGTTGCAGCTAGTCGCGCATCCTCAGTTCGTCGGTCTGCATCTGCAGCGAACCCAAGGTCTCCAGGAAGCTCATGCCGAGCAGGCTTTGGTCGAGCCGGCCATCCTCGGCGACGCTGCCGGCGACGTTGTTGCGCACGATGGGGCCGATCGCCACCTCGGACAGCGTGACGGGGGCCGCCTGGGCGCGCCCGTTGGCGGTCATCACGCTCATCGAATAGGTGAGGTTATCCGGGATGATGCCGACACGCTCGGCGTCCTCGCGCGAGAGAGCAATCATGCTGGCGCCGGTGTCGACAAGCATCGTGATTGTCTGGCCGTTGATCTCGACATCGGCTTCGAAATGGCCGTTCAGCAGCTTGTGCAGGATGACTTCCTTGCCGCCCTCGCTGGTGGTGACGACCACGGCGCGGCCGGGAATGAGGCCGGCCAGTAGCCGGTTGCCGACGCTGAGCGCGTCGTAGCGATAGAGATAGGCAGTGGCGAGGCCGAGGATCAGCACCAGCCAGATCATCATATGGCGCATCGTCTCGCCGACGCTGATGCGCCTTCCCCATATGCCCGCGGCCAGCATGAGCGCGATGGGGAGAAGATAGAGCATGCGGCCGAAATCGTCGGTCCTGACGCCGAGGATCTTGGGGCTGTCGTGATTGAAGAGCAATATGAGAAGGCCGATGCCGAGACCGCCAAGTCCAATCGTCAGCCTGTTCATGCGGTGAGCTCCGTGCTTGCCATCGTCTCGCGCGACGCCGCTGATGGGATCGCTTTCATCCTGGCGGGCAGCAGGCGCATGAGCGCGTGCCTCTCTTCATCCGAAAACGCCGCCCAGCCGACAATCTCCTCGATCGTTCGACCGCAACCCGCGCAAAAGCCGCTGGATGAATCAATGGAGCAGATGTTGATGCACGGGCTTATCATGACAAATGATATCGTTGTTTCACAAAGCCATGGCAAGAGCGCACAGCGCCGCCATCTCGGAAATTTGAGCGGTGGCGCCCAGCGTATCGCCGGTATGGCCGGACAGGGTCACACGGGCCACTCGGGTGAAGATCATAGCGCTGAGGCCGCAGGCGAGCAGGGCGCAGATGAGCGGAAGAAGGCCGAGGCTCGGCCAGATCAGCAGTGCCGCCAGCGCGCAGGCCGAGACGACCGCCATCTGCATGACGCCTTCACTGGGCTGCCCAACAGCGGCCGCAACGCCATCGGCCTTGGCCGGCGGCAGGCGGTGCCAGTGCCAGACCAGAGCGCCGCGGCTGATGCAGCCGATGGCGGGCAGGGCGAGGGCTGCCGCGAATGGCACGACGCCGCGCGCAATCGCGGCGATGGCAGCGGCGCGAATGGCAAAGGAGAGGATTAACGCGATGGCGCCATAGCTGCCGATGCGGCTGTCCTTCATGATCGACAGCCGCTGGGCGCGGTCGCGGCCGCCACCGATGCCGTCTGCGCAATCGGCAAGGCCGTCCTCGTGCAGCGCGCCCGAGACGATCGCCTGTACCGCCAGCGCCACCAGCGCCGACATCAGCCGGTCGGCGCGCAGCCCGAGCATGACGAACAGAACGATCGCGGGCAGCAGGCCGATGATGAGGCCGGCAACGGGAAAGGCGCGCGCGACGCGGCCGAGTTTTCCGTCATATCCCGCAAAGGCCGCTTTCGGCATGGGAATGCGGCTCAGGAATGCGACGGCGCGCGCGATATCCGCCACATAGGTTGCGATGTTCATGGCGCGTCCGCTCCCGGGGATGATGTCTGGCGCTTTTTAGAGTTGTTCCGCTTCGCGGCTGGATTTAAGAGTGGCCGCGAAAGAAGCTGATTTGCAGCCATAAGACAAGTTTACAGACGAGACAAGGAAGCCGCATCCATGAGCGTTTCAGGCCTGCCGTTCGACGATTTCCGGACACTTCTGCGCGATCTGCCGGGGCCGGATCCACGGGCGCTTGTCGCTGCCCGCGAGCGCGATGCACAGTTGACCAAGCCGCCGGGCTCGCTCGGCCGTCTTGAGGAGATCGCTTTCTGGCTGGCCGCCTGGACGGGCCGCACGCCCGCCGTCAACCGGCCGCTGGTGGCGATCTTCGCCGGCAACCATGGTGTCGTGAAGCAGGGCATCACGCCCTTTCCGCCGACGGTGACGCAACAGATGGTCGAAAACTTTGCTGCCGGTGGCGCTGCGATCAACCAGATCTGCGTCGCCTATGATCTCGGGCTCAAGGTGTTCGACCTGGCGCTCGATTACCCGACCGGCGATATCACCGAGGAGCCCGCGCTCTCGGAGCGTGATTGCGCCGCCACCATGGCCTTCGGCATGGAGGCGATTGCCGGCGGCACCGATCTGCTTTGCATCGGTGAGATGGGCATCGGCAACACGACGATCGCCGCATCGATCAACTACGCGCTTTACGGTGGCAATGCCCGTGACTGGGTCGGCCCCGGCACGGGTTCGGAAGGGGAGATGTTCGAGCGCAAGGTTGCAGCCGTCGAAAAGGCGGTGGCGCTGCACAGCGATCATCTCGACGATCCGCTGGAGATCATGCGCCGCCTCGGCGGCCGCGAGATCGCCGCGATGGCGGGCGCGATCCTTGCCGCACGTGTCGAGCGCATTCCGGTGCTGATCGACGGTTACGTGGCGACGGCCGCCGCCGCCATCCTGCAGGCGGCCAACCCTTCAGCGCTCGATCACTGCCTGATCGGTCACGTCTCCGGCGAACCGGGCCACCTGAAGGCGATCGAGATGCTTGGCAAGACGCCGCTTCTGGCGCTCGGCATGCGGCTCGGTGAAGGCACGGGGGCAGCGCTTGCCGCCGGCATCGTCAAGGCGGCCGCGGCATGCCACTCCGGCATGGCGACCTTCGCGCAGGCAGGTGTGACAAACAAGCACGAACACTGAGCTCATCGCCTGGGTCCAGGGGCGGCGTTCAGGTTCGTGACAGGTTTATGACAGATGGCTTGCGACGCGAGCGTGTACACGCTATTCGCATTTTTCTGATATGAAGCGGCAGGCATTGCCGCCATCTACCTGACGACGAGGACGCCTGATGAAACCTGCCGTGACCAAACTCACCGGCATCAGCCACTTTTTTGCCGCCGCCAGTTACTCGCTCGGCGGCTTCAAGCGACTGATCAAGGAGGCCGCGTTCCGGCAGGAGCTACTCTTCGCCGCCGTCGCGCTAATCCTGCTTCTGGCGGTGGGCGCGACGCTTGTCGAACTGATGATCGCAGTCGTCCTGTTCCTGATCGTCTTCGCCATCGAGGCGCTCAACACCGCGATCGAGGAAGTCATCGATCGCATTTCTCCCGAAATCTCAAGCGTCGGCAAGCACGCCAAGGATCTCGGCTCGTTCGCCGTGCTCTGCATGCTGACCGCCTGCGGCATCTTCATGCTGTTTACGATCGGCAAGCATTTGATGTTCGGCTGAGGGCCGGTTACCAGTCTATGATGTAATCGGTTGTGTTTACGCCGTAAGTGCATCTTTTGAGTGTTTTTAGTAGGAGTCATTGTTCTTCGCATCAAATTGGTGTGAGGGGCAATTTCCATGACTGATGGCTTTTTCGAGCGTGTCTTTTCCGACGTTCGCTCTGATGAGCGAAACAGATATGCCATGCTGCTGTTGATGGTCGGAGCAGCGGCCATCATATTCACGTTCGTCTTCATGGCATTCGCGCAACTCGGCGGACGCTTAGGGGCGGTCGGTGTTGGCGGTTTGATCGTGCTTGTCGGGATATCGATCGGCGGACTACTGGGGTTTCTGTTTTCCGTCCCGCGTGTGCTCGCGAAGGACACACCTCCGCCGGCCCTTCCGCTCAGCGATGCTGTCGCCACTCGCCCTAGCATCGGGGCCCTAAATACGGCTGTTCGGCGCGAGCGCCTGCTGAGTTCAAACACCAATCTGGAGCGGATATCGGAATGGCTGACAACTATGCTTGTCGGTGTCGGACTTACGCAGATCGGTTCGGTGGATAAGGCGTTTTCGCAGTTCAGCGATTTTCTACGCCGAAGGGCGATGGTTTTCTCCGATGATGGGTACGCGACGGCTGGCGTGCTCCCTGCGGTTGGTCCCTTCTTGCTCGTATGCGGGTTGGTCAGCGGCTTTATCTTCTTTTACATCTATACGCGCATATATTTGTCGCCACTGTTTCAGCGCGTCGAGGTGTTGCTCTCGGACCCCGAAGGTGAAACCTTGGAGGTCGGCGTCAGTGATTTCAATGCAGCGGCTGCCAGTCTCGCAGACGCCGCCACTCTTGCCGAAGAGCCGGAAGATTTGTGGATCAGCTATGCGTCCAGGGCGCCTGACATGTCGATTGACGACAGTCTCAGCGTGATACAAGAGCTTTTATATAAGCCAGAAGGCTATGCACGCGCGATCGAACTCGGCTCCAAGCTGGTCGACACGCCCGCCGTCAAGACCGCGCGATATTGGTATCTGATGGCGGCAGCAAATGGTCAAAAACACCACAAGCTCAAGGAGACTGGCGCGTCTGAGAAAGACAGGCTGTCAACGCGCCGGGCTGTGATCAACGCCACCAGGAAAGCTGTCCGCCTAAATTCGAACTATAAATGGCAATTGCTTGATCTGACTAATCCGAATGCTTACGACAACGACCTGCAGGACTTTGCCGACGACAAGGACTTCAAGGCGATCGTTCGATAATTCGTCTCAAGCAAAACTGCGGCGCTTGCGAGAAACGGCCTGTGCGTCCTCGACGGCCGGAACCGATTGCAGCACGCGTCGAGCCGGCAGGATGGCGATGACTTCGGTGCCTTCGCGCAGCTTGGATTTCAGGATGAACTGGCCGTCGTGCTTGGCGAGGATCGCCTGAACGATCGGCAGGCCGAGGCCGGTGCCCTGTTCGGCGCTCTTGATGGCGATCGAGCCTTGGCCGAAGGCGGAAAGGACGACCGGTATTTCGTCTTCGGGAATTCCTGGTCCATTGTCCTTGATCGAGATGTACTGGCCGCCGCCGGCAGTCCAGCCGACCTTGACCATGATCTCGCCGCCCTGTGGCGTGAATTTCACGGCGTTGGACAGGAGATTGAGGATCACCTGGCGCATCGATTTCTCGTCGGCCCAAACGGCCGGCAGCTCTAACTCGAACTGCTGGGAGATGGTGATGTTCTTGCCGCGTGCGCGCAACTGCACCATGCCGATGCAGTCTTCGGAGATATCCAGCAGCGAGATCGCTTCTTCGCTGAGCTCGTATTTGCCGGCCTCGATGCGGGAGAGGTCGAGGATTTCGTTGATCAGGTTCAAAAGATGCTGGCCCGAGCGGTGGATGTCGCTGGTATATTCCTTGTAAGTCGCGTTGTTCAGCGGTCCCATGACTTCGGCTGACATCACCTCGGAGAAGCCGAGGATGGCGTTGAGCGGCGTTCGCAGCTCGTGAGACATGGATGCGAGGAAGCGGGACTTGGCGAGGTTTGCCTCTTCGGCCCGTCGCCGTGCTTCGTCCGACATGGACTTGGCAACTTCAAGCTCGGCGATCAGGTCGTCCTTCTCCGCCTGATAGGAGAGGATGCGCAGGTTCTGCCGGAAGAGGCGGTCGCTGATGTAATGGAAGAAGATGACGGTGGTGGTCAGTGTCGCGGTCAGGCTGATCTCGAGGATCTCGCGCGAAATGCCGGATTTGGCGACGAGCGCGAAGACGACGGGGGAGAAGGTCACCAGCACGCACAGCGTCAGCATGTAGTTCCACATTGCCGTCAGCGACAGCGCGATCAGAAGCGTCGCGCCCTTGTAGAGCACGAGGTTGGCCGGCTCGCAGGCGGCGCAGTCCTGGATCGCGAAATAGGCCCAGCAGCAACCGATCAGGAACTGGCCGAGCAGGAGCAAGCGGCGCCATTTGCGGGTGCGGATCGCCGTCATCTCGCGCTTGCGGGCGCGGCGCGCGAGAAACACGTTGGCGGCATGGGCCGTCAGCGTCAATATGGCCCAGAGCACGATCTGGGTGTCGCCGGTGAAATAGATGCCGAGGATCGCGATGATGATCACGAAAAGCGGGATGATCGAAGCGCCCTGAAGCACGGCATTGATATAGAGGTTCAGCACATCGCGATCGAAGGCGCCGCTTGGCGCATGGCTCGATTGCAGGCGCTCACGCGTCACCCGCACAGCCTTTGCGACGGGCTTGTTGCGGTGACTCCGTGATTTGTCGACGATATTCTTATCTGTCGATGTGCTTACGCCGTTACTCATTATACACGTGACGCTTGATCTGCGGGTACGTGAACATTAGGGCTCAAATATTAAGAAGTTGTTTGCCAATTTTCCCAAGGGTTTGTTTTTGAAGGAGGCGAAACCGTGACGCGGGGTTTCGGAACCGTTCGTGACGGTGTGGCGGCCTTTGCGCTGCTCGCATTCATCTGGCTGATCGCGGCCAAGCTGAACGACGTCCCCGAGATTTCCCACTCCGGCCGCTTCCACGCAGCCGATGGCGATAGCCTTGCGATCGGTGACGAGAGGATGCGGCTGAAGGGGATCGATGCGCCCGAGCTTGCCCAGACCTGCGATCGTGGTGGGGCGCGATGGGCGTGCGGGCAGGAAGCCAAGCGCCTGCTGCAGAGCCTTGTTGCCGGTGATGATGCGCGCTGCGTGGGAACCGAGAGGGATCGCTTTCAGCGGTTGCTCGTCGTGTGTCATGCGGGCGGTACGGATATCAATGCGGTGATGGTGCGGCGGGGCATGGCGGTTTCCTACGGCGCTTATGGTGACGAGGAGGCCGAGGCGCGGGCGGAGAAGGCTGGTCTTTGGGCCGGCTCTTTCGAGAGGCCACGTGACTTCCGCGATCACAGGCAGGATGTCGAGCGCTCAGGCGGCGTCAGAGGATTTTTCGGATGGTAGGCGCGGCTGATGGGCTGGAGGAGATGCGCGAGGCGATCGCCGGCTGCCGGATCTGTCGCGACGCGCCGCTGCGCGGGCCAGAGCATCGGCTGTCGCATGAGCCACGGCCGGTAGCTGTCATTTCGACCAAGGCGAGGATACTGATCGCGGGGCAAGCGCCGGGGCTGAAGGTGCATGAGAGCGGCATTCCCTTCAACGATGCGTCGGGCGACCGGCTGCGCGAATGGCTGCAGGTCGATCGCGATACATTCTACGATCGCGACCGTTTCGCCATCGTGCCGATGGGTTTCTGCTTTCCGGGTTATGACGCCAAGGGCAGCGATCTGCCGCCCCGGCGCGAATGCGCGCCGCGCTGGCGCTCGCCCGTGATCGCGGCCATGCCACAGATCGAACTGGTGCTGGTGATCGGGCAATATGCGCAGGCCTGGCATCTGGGGAGCGAGCGGCGTGGTAGCGTGACCGAGACAGTGGGGATGTGGCGGGAGATCCTGTTTGCCAATCGATCGCCGGCGATCCTGCCGCTGCCGCATCCGAGCTGGCGCAACACGGGCTGGATCAGGCGCAATCCGTGGTTCGAAGAGGAATTGCTGCCAGCCTTACGGGCGCGCATCACAATGCTTGTGAACTGAAACAAATTTCTTTCAACTGGCCGGAATCACGCTATACATAGAAAATAATTCGTAGGGGTGGGGTAAATGGACCGTCTAGACCGCAAGATTCTGCGCCTTTTGCAGGAAGATTCCACGTTGGCGGTTGCCGATCTCGCAAAGAAGGTCGGCCTTTCCACGACCCCTTGCTGGCGTCGTATCCAGAAAATGGAAGAAGACGGCGTCATCAAGCGCCGTGTGGCCATTCTCGATCCCGAGAAGGTCAACACCAAGGTCACGGTTTTCGTCTCCATCCGCACCGCCACGCATTCGATCGAATGGCTGCGGCGGTTTTCGGAAGTGGTGGCGGAATTCCCTGAGGTCGTCGAGTTCTACCGCATGAGCGGCGACGTGGATTACCTGCTGCGCGTCGTCGTGCCCGATATCGCGGCCTATGACGCCTTCTACAAGCGGATGATCGCCAAGATCGAAATCCGCGACGTCTCCTCGGCTTTTGCGATGGAGCAGATCAAGTATTCGACGCAGCTGCCGCTCGACTACATGATCCTCGACAACTCGAAGTCCAACGAAGACTGAGTTCAGCCCTTGAGGACTGAGCCCTTCTTTTGAACGCGGGCGAGAATTTTCTCGCTCGTCAATTCCCCTGCCGCATCCTTGCCGATCCATCGGGCGGTCTTGTCCGCGTCGGCGGCCAGCCGTTCCGCCTGCTTCAACGCAAGGGCGTGGCAATGCTGGTTGCGCTTGCCGATGTTGCGGAGCGCCCAGTTGACGGCCTTGCGCACGAAATTGCGCGGATCGGTGGCGTGGCGTTCGATGAGCGGCAGGAAGCCGATGAGCGTTTCGTCCGGCTCCGTCTTCATGTGAACGGCGGCGCTGGCGATCATCGTAAAGGCGGTGCGGCGGACGAATTCGCGATCATCCGCCGCCATGGCGGGGATCAGCGGCAGCAGCCTTGCCTTGACGAAGAGGTCGGCGGCGGTATCGACAATCTCCCAGGAGCGGAAGTCGTCAGCCCATTTTCGGGCCTGTGTCTCCGTCAGCTGCTTCGGGTCGGCCGTGTAAAGCGCGAGCAGGCGCGCCTCCCTGATATCGCTTTGCCACAGTGCCAGCGCCCGCGCGTGGTCTTTTTTCACCGTGCGGGCGATCATCTGCATGGCCGGGTTGGAGATACCGAGCGCCGTGTCGGTCACGATGCCGAAACGGCGCATTCCTGATATCGCTTCCTCCGAGCGCAACGTGCGCAGATACGCGATCAGCTCCACTGCGCTGGAGGAGGGGCCGATCATTTTTCGAGGCGGGCGAGCAGCGAGGACGTGTCCCAGCGATTGCCGCCCATCGCCTGGACGTCGCCGTAGAACTGATCGACGAGGGCGGTGAGGGGCAGCTTGGCGCCGTTGTGGCGTGCTTCGTCGAGAACGATGCCGAGATCCTTGCGCATCCAGTCGATGGCGAAGCCGAAGTCGTACTTGCCCTCGTTCATGGTCTTGTGGCGGTTTTCCATCTGCCAGGAGCCGGCGGCACCCTTGGAGATGACGTCGACGACCTTCTCGATGTCGAGGCCGGCGCGCTTGCCGAAATGAATGCCCTCGGCGAGACCCTGGACGATGCCGGCGATGCAGATCTGATTGATCATCTTGGTGAGCTGGCCGGCACCCGGCGCGCCCATCAGCCCGACCATGCGGGCGAATGCATCGATCACGGGCTTGGCCTTCTCATAGACGGCGTCCTCGGCGCCGCACATGACCGTCAACACGCCGTTTTCGGCGCCTGCCTGGCCGCCCGATACGGGAGCGTCGATGAAGCCCACGCCCTTTTCCTTTGCGGCGGCGTAGAGTTCGCGGGCGACATCGGCACTGGCGGTGGTGTTGTCGATCAGGATCGCGCCCGCTTTCATGGTCTGCAGAACACCGTCCTTGCCTGATGTCACCGAGCGGAGATCGTCGTCATTGCCGACGCAGGTGAAGACGAAATCGGCATCGCGGGCGGCTTCGGCCGGCGTCGGGGCCGACTTGCCGCCGAATTTCTCGGCCCAGGCGGCCGCCTTGGCAGCGGTGCGGTTATAGACAGTGACATCATGGCCGCCTTTCACCTTCAGATGACCTGCCATGGGAAAACCCATGACGCCGAGACCGATGAATGCGACTTTTGCCATGTACCTATCCTTTCATGAATGCGTGCTTGAGGAGTAGCCCAAATAGGGCGAGGCGAAAAGCCGCCGAAGTGATGCGCGGCGTCCGGCTTGGAACAAAATTCCGCTCAAGGCCCGAAATCGGGTCAGGATAATTTCGAGCGGGCCGAAAATCACAAACATAATTGTCGATATAATTTATAGATTTCAGCAGAATTTCCCTCATCGCAAACACGGCGGCTTCGGAGATCGGACCCGAAACACGCTGATCGAAAGGGGACGGCTATGATTTCTCGTCGACAGACACTGGGGCTTCTCGGGGCCGCTGCAGCAACCGCCATACTGCCCGCCATCCGGCCGGCGCGCGCCGCCGCCACCGAGTTTCGCATCGGCTGGCAGAAGAATGGCGTGCTGGCGCTCGCCAAGCGCAGGGGCGCGCTGGAGAAGCGGCTTGCCGACAAGGGCATTACGGTGAGCTGGTCCGAATTCACCTCGGGGCCGCCGTTGCTTGAAGCGCTGGGAGCCGGCGCGCTTGATTTCGGGGCAACGGGCGATGTGCCGCCGCTATTCGCGCAAGCCGCCGGCGGTCAGCTCTATTATGTCGGCACCTACCGCGGCAGCGCAGCGGGCTCTGCGATCGTCGTTCGCAAGGATTCCGACATCAAGACGGTCGAAGACCTGAAGGGCAAGAAGGTCGCCTTCAAGCGCGGATCGAGCGCACATAACGTGACCGTCAAGATTCTCCGCAAGGCCGGCCTCAAGATCGACGATGTCGAGCCGATTGATCTATCGCCGCCGGATGCGGCGGCCGCCTTCAAGAACGGCAGTATCGACGCCTGGTCGATCTGGGATCCCTATCTCGCCATTGTCGAGGCCGACCCGCAGACACGTATCCTGTCCACCGCCGAGGGGATCGTGCCGTCCTACAGCTACTTCCTCGCCAATGCCGGTTTCACCGATGCGAATGGTCAGGTCGTAAGCGACGTCATCGATGAACTCGCCAAGGTCGGCCGGTCCGCGCAGGGCAAGCTCGACGATACGATCAAGGAGCTTTCCGAGATTACCGGCGTTCCCGTCGATATCACCCGCGTGACGCTGACGCGTGCGGGCGCCGATCTCGGCGGCGTGTCGACGATCAGCGACGATGCGGCCGCATACCAGCAGGCGCTGGCCGACGAGTTCTACAATCTCGGCATCGTACCAAAGCAGCTGAAGACCGGCGATATCGTCTGGCGCCCGAAGGCAAGCTGATCACCGAGGCGAAATCGGGCGTCGTAACGTCGCGGCACGGGCTGTTGGTTCGTGCCGCGAATATGGAAAATTATTCCCCACATTGGTTTCGACTAGAAAATTTATAATGTCGATCTAATTGGTAGTCTATGAAATCATTGCCTCATGAAAACGGCCTGACAGCGCAAAGCGCGGCCATGAGGAGAGAGCCCAGCATGTTCACCCGCAGACAGACATTCGGCCTTTTGGGAGCTGCTGCCGCGACCACGATCTTGCCGCAGGTGCGGACGGCAAAAGCCGCTGACACGACGCTCAGGATCGGCTGGCAGAAATTCGGCGTGTTGGCCTTGGCGCGGCGCACCGGAGCATTGGAAAAGCGGCTGGCCACCAAGGGCGTGACCGTCGAGTGGAACGAATTCACCTCGGGGCCGCCTTTGCTCGAGGCCGTTGGCGCCGACGCGCTGGATTTCGGCGTGACCGGTGATGTGCCACCGCTCTTCGCACAGGCCGCCGGCGGCAATCTGCTTTATGTCGGCGCCTATCGCGGGCCGGCGGCGTTTCATGGATTGCTGGTCCACAAGGATTCGCCGATCCAGACGATCGAGGACCTCAAGGGCAAGAAGGTCGCCTACAAGCGCGGCTCCAGCGCCCATAACTTCGCGCTGAAGGTCTTGGCGAAGGCAGGGCTCCAGCTTTCGGACATCACCGAAATCGACCTGCCGCCGCCAGATGCGGGTGCTGCCTTCAAGAACGGGGCGATCGACGCCTGGGCGATCTGGGATCCGTTCTTCGCCGTGGCCGAGGCCGATCCGCAGACGCGCGTGGTCACCACATCCGAGGGCCTGCTCGACAATTGGGGCTACTTCCTCGGCAACGGTACCTTCACCGAAGCGCATCCCGACGTCATTGCCGATGTGATCGATGAACTCGCCAAGGTCGGCGCGGCGGCGCAGGCGGACCTCGACGGGACCGTGAAGACACTGGCCGAAATCACCGGCGTTCCCGCCGATATCACCCGCGTGACGCTGACGCGCAGCCAGGCCGATCTCGGCAAGGTTTCGCTCGTTCCGGATGAAGCACTCACCTACCAGCAGGCGCTTGCCGACGATTTCTTCAAGCTTGGCGTCGTGCCGAAGCAACTGACCGTCAGCGATATCGTCTGGCATCCCGCTAGCTGACCCGAATTTTCGAGATCAAGAGGATCATTCCCATGAGCAACAAGCACGATCCCATCAATTTTCTCTGGTTCATCCCGACATCGGGTGACGGCGCCTATCTCGGCTCCAACGATCTGAACCGCGCGCCGGAGTTCGACTATCTCACGCAGATCGCGCAAGCCGCCGATCGTCTCGGCTATTCCGGCGTGCTTCTTCCCACCGGGGTCTCCTGCGAGGAATCCTTCGTGACGGCGGCAGCACTTGCCACCAAGACTGAGAAGCTGCAATTCCTCGTCGCCATTCGCCCCGGCACGGCGTCGCCCGCTTATTACGCGCGGCTGACGACGACGCTTGACCGGATTTCGAACGGGCGGCTGCTGCTCAACATCGTCGTGGGTGGCAGCCCGGGCGAGCTTGCGGGCGACGGTATCACGCTGGCGCATGACGAGCGCTACGCCCATGCCGACGAGTTCTTCACGGTGTTCGAGGAACTGCTGGAGAAGGGTGTCGCCAGCTATGACGGCAAGTACATCAAGGCGACCAATGCGCGCCTCGGCTTCCCCTCCGTGCAGAACCCGCGCCCGCCGCTCTATTTCGGTGGCTCCTCGGATGCCGGTATCGATTTCTCGGTCGGCCGGGTCGACAAGTACCTGACGTGGGGCGAGCCGCCGGCGCAGGTGGCGGAAAAGGTTCAGAAGGTGCGTGCGGCGGCAGCGGAGAAGGGCCGGGAGGTCAGCTTCGGCATACGCCTGCATTTCATCGTTCGCGAAACCGACGAGGAGGCCTGGGCCGCGGCCGACCGGCTTATCTCCAAGCTCGACGACGAGACCATCGAGGAGGCGCAGCAGCGCTTCGTCAACGAGTCCGATTCCGTCGGCCAAAAACGCATGGCGGCGCTGCATGGCGGCCGCCGCGACAAGCTCGAGGTGTCGCCCAACCTCTGGGCGGGCGTCGGGCTGGTGCGCGCCGGCGCCGGCACGGCTCTGGTCGGCTCGCCGAAGACGGTGGCCGCGCGGCTGCGCGAATACCAGGATGTCGGCATCGATACGGTGATCGGTTCCGGCTACCCGCATCTGGAAGAGGCCTATCGTGTGGCCGAACTGCTGTTTCCGGAACTCGGCATCACCCGCAAGGAGCAGCGCCACGGCTTCGACAGCGACTTCGGCAAGCGCCAGGTCTTCGGTGGCGGCAGCCATGGCGGCAATCTCAAGGTGGTCTCCGGATCCTGATCGAACATATGCGCTGCCGGCTGTTTGCGCGCAGCGCTTCAATGACGCATGCATGTCTGCCAGCGGGCTTGAGGCCGTGGCGACACAGAGGCGAGGAAGAACTTGATGTCGACATTCGATACGCCGATCGGCCGCGCGCTGACGGAGCGGACAGCGGGCAGGACGGCTCCGAAGCGAGGTTTCCGGCTGCCGGTGCCGGGGCGCGATCGGTTGCTGCCCTATCTGGTGCCGCTTGCCATCATCGCGGCGTGGCAGCTTGGCTGTTCGCTGGGCTGGATCTCGTCGCGCATCATGCCGTCGCCATCCGACGTCGCCGTGGCCTTCTGGTCGACGACGCTTTCAGGGCAGCTGCCGCACGATATTCTCGTCAGCGCCGGCCGGGCTTTTGCCGGGCTCGTTGTCGGTGGGGCGATCGGCTTTCTGCTGGGGATCGCCAATGGCGTCTCCAAGCTTTCCGAGCAACTGACCGATACGACGCTGCAGATGCTGCGCACCATTCCGCATCTGGCGATGATCCCGCTTGTCATCCTGTGGTTCGGGATCGGCGAGGAATCGAAGCTGTTCCTGACCTCGCTCGGCGTGCTGTTTCCCGTCTATCTCAATACCTATCACGGCGTGCGCAATGTCGATCGCGATCTGATCGAAATGGGCCGCGTCTACGGGATGAGCAACTGGACGCTGTTTCGGAAGGTTGTCTTTCCCGGCGCGCTCCCCTCGATCTTCGTCGGGCTGCGCTATGCGCTTGGCATCATGTGGCTGACGCTGATCGTCTCGGAATCGATCGCCGCGTCGTCAGGGATCGGCCACATGGCCAACAATGCCCGCGAGTTCATGATGACCGATGTCGTGGTGCTGGCGCTCGTCATCTACGCGCTTCTCGGCAAATTCGCCGATGTCGTGGCCCGTTCGCTCGAGCGCCGGGCGCTCAGGTGGAACCCGGTCTATCAGAAGTAGGAGAGAGGCCATGACCCTCATCGCACATGAGCGCTTTCAGGGCGTTGCCGATGCGCCGGAATATACGCATGACACACATAGGCCCGCGCGCAGCGGTGCCGCCGCGATCACCCTGAAAGGGCTGGAAAAGAGCTTTGGCGCCAACAGGGTGCTGCGGGGGATCAACCTGCACATTCCGGCCGGGCAGTTTGTTGCCGTGATCGGCAAGAGCGGTTGCGGCAAGAGCACGCTTCTGCGCACTCTCATGGGTCTGGACGAGCCGACGTCGGGCGAACTCACTTTCGACACGCCTGATGGCGGCGAGGCCAATGCGCGTATCGTCTTCCAGGAGCCGAGGCTGCTGCCATGGCTTGATGTTGCCGATAACGTCGCGGTCGGGCTTGGCGACAAAATTGACCGGCGCCTGGCGGCGCGGGAGGTCGAGGCCGTGCTCTCGGAAGTGCAGCTGGCGGAGAAGGCCGGCGAGTGGCCGGCGCGGCTCTCGGGCGGACAGCGGCAGCGCGTGGCGCTTGCCCGCGCGCTGGTGAGCCGTCCGGGTGTCCTGGCACTCGACGAGCCGCTTGGCGCGCTCGATGCGCTGACGCGTATCAGCATGCAGGAACTCTTGGCGCGGGTCTGGCGCGAGCTCGGCTTCACGGCGGTGCTGGTCACGCATGATGTCAGCGAGGCCGTGCATCTGGCGGACCGGGTGATCGTGCTCGACGAGGGCAGGGTGTCGCTCGACCTCGCCATTCCCCATCCGCATCCACGCCGCCACGGTAATGCCGATCTGGCGGAACTCGAGGGGCGGCTGCTATCGGCGATCCTCGGAACGGATGGCGGTCACTGATTGGTGATGGGTGCGCTTCAGGGCTCGGCGTCGCTCGGCTTGAAGCGGGCGGGCAGGTTTTCCTTGTAGGGATAATACTTGAAATAGGGTAGGGCCTCTTCGAGAACCCTGGCTGCCGACGGGCGCTCCATCAGGCGCTGATGATAGGCTGCAAGCTTCGGTACTTCGCTGCCGTAAGGCACCAGTGTTTCGGCGTAGAACAGGCCGGGTGCGGCGGCGCAATCGGCCATGGTGAAGCTACTTCCGTTGATCCAGCCTTCAGCCGCAAGCTTGTTCTCGATTACGGCATAGGCGCGCTTCAGCGCCTGACGCGCATCTTCGGCCCGGGCCTCGCTGCCGTCCGCGCGCATCCGCTCGCTGACGATCTGCTGCATCGGCTCCTGGACATAAAGATCGAAAAAGCGGTCCCACAGGCGCACATCCAGCGCCGCGTCGAAATCCCCTGGGATCAGCCGCGCGCCGCCGGGATGATAGCGGTCGAGATATTCGATGATGATGGAGGTCTCGAACACGGTCCGGCCAAGGCCCTTGTCCTCGAGCGCCGGCATCTTGCCGAGCGGCGAGAGTGCCAGAAAGCCCGTGCGCGAGGCTTCGTCGCCGAGATTGACGAGCACGCGCTCGAATGGCGTGCCGCTTTCGTAAAGCGCGATCAGCACCTTGTGGCAGAAGGAGGCAAGCGGATGCTGATGCAGGACGAGTGTCATGAGAACGGATCCTTCGCGCCATTCCGGGATGTCGAATGGCGCGATATCAGCATGTCGTCATGTAAGCGGCAAGCGATTATCCGCCTGCGGGGGCTTTAGCGCAGATTCGCGATCACCAGATGCCCCGGCGTCGGCTGGCCTTCTTCCATACGGACGTTGATGTTGGTGATCTCGATCAGCTCGAAGCCGGTGGCGTCGAGGCGTTCACGGACGTAAGCCTCGGAATGGGCGAAGCGCTGGTGCGGGCCGACCATGTAGGCGCGGCCGGCGAGCTTTTCGGCGGGCAGGGTTTCCGAGGAGAAGATGAAGAGACCGCCCGGTGTCAGGTTCTCGGCGGCGCCGAAGAACAGCGGCTCGAGACCGCCCAGATAGGGCAGGACGTCGGTGGCGGTGATGATGTCGAAGGGGTCTTCGTCATTGTCGTCGAGGAAATCCTCGACCTCGGCGACGAACAGGGTCTCGTAGAGGTCCTTCTCATGGGCGATCTCGACCATGTTTTCCGAGAGATCGATGCCGGTCATCTCCTCGCAGAGATCGCGCAGCGTGCCGCCGGTGAGACCGGTGCCGCAGCCGAGATCAAGCAGGCGCTTGAAGGGACCAAGGTTCAGCGCCTGCAGGCGCTGGCGCACCAGCATCGGCACGTGATAGCCGAGTTGCTCGACGAGAACGTCCTCGAAGACTTCGGCGTGCTGGTCGAAGAGGGTCTCGACATAGGCGTCCGGTGCCTTCGCCGGCGTCTCGCCGCGGCCCATGGCGGCGATACGGACGGCAGCGCCGCCGTGATCGTCGGGATCGATTGCCAAGACTTCCTCGTAGGCCTTGACGGCGGCATCGACGTCGCCGGCCTTTTCCAGCGCCAATGCGCGGTTATAGGCTTCCGCGAGCGCGTCTTCGTCGATCTTCTTGGCCATCACAATCCACCATCGTTCGTTTGTTGCCCTGCCTCTAAGGCGAGCGGCCCCGTTTTGCAATGGTGACGTTGGTGGCGGCTGCTCAGTTGATGATGAACTCACCTTTCAGCGCGCGCCATTCCGTGGCCGAGATCAGCTTGCGGTGAATGTAGCGCACCGAGTGCAGCGGTCCGTCCAGCGTCTCCTGCCAGAACTTCAGGAAGCCGCGCATTTCGGGAAAGTCGGGCGCAAGATCGTAATCCTGCCAGATGTAGGTCTGCAGGATCGCGTGATGATCCGGCATGCGGTAGAGGATCTGGGCCGTCGTCAGGCCGTAACCCTGAAGCTGTCTTTCCATGTCCTTGTGCATTTGATGCCTCGCTGTTCCCATTCGGCGCTTATTAGCGTCCATTGAAATGAGAGCATGACATGCTTACGCGAAGCTTGCGAAAAGGCTACAAGAAAATGGATATCATTATTTATTTTCAATAGCTTGGCAGCTCTCCGTCGAGAGTGCTGCCAACCTGCTTATCGCTTCAGGTGGCGGGTGAGGCGGCGCTCGATCCAGTTCCACAGATGCCTCAGGCTTTCGACCATGGCTAGATAGAAGATCGCCGCCCAGAGATAGGTCTGGTAGTCGAAAGTGCGCGAGAAGGCGTAGCGCGTTTCACCCATGAGATCGAGCACGGTGATGATGGCGACGACGGCCGATCCCTTGATCAGGAGAATGATCTCGTTGCCATAGGGGCGTAGCGCCACGATCAGCGCCTGAGGCAGTACGATCTTGCGGAAGGCGATGATTTTGTGGATGCCGAGCGAGGAGGCTGCCTCATGCTGGCCGCGCGGTACGCTCTCGATGGCGCCGCGCAGGATCTCGGCCTGATAGGCTGCGGTGTTGATGGTCATGGAGAACAGGCCGCAATACCAGGCGTCGCGGAAGAACCACCAGAGGCCCACGGCTTCCAACTGCGGCCGGAACTGGCCGAGACCGTAGTAGATCAGGAAGAGCTGGGCGAGCAGCGGCGTGCCGCGGAAGACGTAGACGTAGCAGAAGGCAAGCCCGTTGATGACCTTGTTCTTCGACATGCGGGCGAAGGCCAAGGGCACGGACAGGACAGCGCCGCAGACGACGGAGACGGCAACCAGCACGATCGTGGTCATCAATCCGTGCAGATAGCGCGGGCCGTAGCGGGTGAATTTCTCGACATCCCAGCCCTCGATGATCATGCCGATCAGCGCGATGGCGAGAATGATCCACAGGCCGACCACGAGGCAGCCCATGACGCGGGCGAGGGTGAGTGGCTTATCGAGGTTTTTCGGGGCCGGCTGCGGGGGGATCAGGACCTCTGCGTGGCTCATCGGCTGATCTCCGAGCGCTTCGCCCAACGTTCGATATAGCGCAGGCCGAACGAGGAAATGATGGCAAGCCCGAGATAGATGCCGCAGGCCAGTGTGTAGAACAGAAACGCCTCCTTGGTGACTTTCACCGCCACGCCCGTCTGGCGCAGCACGTCGGCAAGGCCGATGATCGAGACGTAGGATGTGTCCTTGAGCAAGATCATCCAGAGATTGACGAGGCCGGGAAGGGCGATGCGCACCAGCTGCGGCAGGATGATCAGCACCATCGTGCGGCCGCGATGCAGGCCGAGTGCGTCGCCCGCTTCGTACTGGCCCTTGGGGATGGCGCGGAAGGCCGACAGGAGCACTTCCGAGCAATAGGACGAGAACACGACGGACAGAGCGATGACGCCGGAGACGAAGGCGTTGATCTCGATGCGGCCGTCATAGCCGAACCAGGCGAGCAGCGACTGGAGCAGGATCTGCATGCCGTAATAGATGATGAACAGCGTCAGCAGTTCGGGCAGGCCGCGGAAGATGGTGGTGTAGATGCCGGCGGCAAGGCGTACCGCCTTTTCTTCCGATTGCTGGCCGAGCGCCACCATGAAGCCGATCAACAGGCCGATCGGGAGCGTCACGAGGGCGACGGCGACCGTGACCTTCAGGCCGGCTGCGATCTCATCGCCCCAGCCGGTGTCGCCACAGGCCAGAATCGTCGATTGGCCGAGCCATGTGAAAATGCCGACGGGTCCGCATAGCGGGTCAAACACATATCCAATCCAGGTCCAGAGCGAACCCAGTGCGGAGGACAATCCGCCCATGCCAAGTTTCCCCTCGCGGCTTTTGCCGCCTTGATATTGCACTCTTTGTCAAACAAAAATGGCGGAAGGGCAAGCCTCCCGCCATCGCATTTATTAGGCCTACAGCTTATTCGGCGCCGTAGACGTCGAAATCGAAATACTTGTCCTGGATCTTCTTGTAGGTGCCGTCGGCACGGATCGCTGCGATCGCCGTGTTCAGCTTTTCACGGAGCGGATCGCCCTGGCGAACTGCGATACCGGCGCCAACGCCGTTGATTTCCTTATCGACCGGCAGGGTCGTGAGGATCTTGCAGCATGCGCCGGCATCCGACTTGACCCACTGCGACAGAACGACGACGTCGTCGATGACGGCATCGATACGGCCGTTGGAGATGTCGAGCTTGTACTCGTCAGCCGTCGGGTAGAGCTTCAGCTCGGTGTCGGCCAGGTGCTTTTCAGCGTAGTTGGCGTGCGTGGTCGAGGTCTGCGCGCCGATCGTCTTGCCCTTGAGGCCAGCAACGTCGGTGACGGTGGAGTCCTTCGGCACGGCGACTGCCGGCGGGGTGTTGTAATACTTGTTGGTGAAGTCGACGAGCTTCGAACGCTCGGGCGTGATCGACATCGACGAGATGATCATGTCGAACTTCTTGGCGTTGAGGCCGGGGATGATGCCGTCCCAATCGCTGCTGACGATGGTGCAGTCGGCCTTCATCTGCGTGCAGAGCGCACGGGCGATGTCCATGTCGAAGCCGAGGAACTGGCCGCTTGCGTCAACATATTCGAAGGGCGGGTAGGTCGAGTCCGTACCAATGACATACTTCTCGCCATCGGCCATTGCCGAGCCCGCGAAAAGAGACATCGCGGCGATCGAGGCGGCTGCGAGAAAACGGGTGGAGATATGCATGTGAGTCCTCTCTGTTGGTTACCGCATGCCATCCCTTTGTTTTTTTGGTGGCATGAAGCAGGACGCTGCTTTGCAACGCCTTGCCGCGATAATCAAACCTTTTTTACGCGGATTGCAACTGCTTTCACTGCCTTGTCGTGCTGGCCAACTATGGCGAAGCTGAACGTTTGCAGACCGCCATATTCATACCGGGTTAATGCGGCAATTCTTAAGACCGTGGAACGAATCCTGGCGTGCTCAGTTTAGCAAGGCTTGTTTGCGTGCCGAAAAGAGACGTCGTTGCGAACGCGAAGAATAAACAAGAAACGAGGAAACCTTATGGGAATGAAATCCAGATTGTTTGCCAGCGCGGCCTTTCCGCTTCTGTCCCTGTCGCTTGTGCTGCCCCCGGCGCACGTGTTTGCGGCAGCGCCGAGCGTCGAAGAGGTTGGAGCAGGCCATCGGGCCGTCGCGGGCAGCTTCGAGGTAGCGCAGGATGCGACCTCCGAAGAGGAGCTTCTGAAGAAGCGCCAGCAGCAGGAACAGGAACAGCAGCAGGCTCCGGCCGAAGCGCCAAAGGCCGCCGAACCTCCCGCCGAGGCGCCGCCTGCACCCAAGCAGGAAGCACCGGCCGAGGCTCCCCCGGCTGCCGCCGAACCGGCGCCGCAGGCCGAAGCGCCCGCCGAGAAGCCGAGAAAGCGCCAGCCTGCTGCAGAACAGCCTGCCGCGGAACCGCAGGCAGCCGAGCCCGCTCAGCAGGAAGCGCCCGCTGAAAAGCCGCGCCGCCAGAAGCAGCCCGCCGCCGAACAGCAGGAGCAGGCAGCACCGAGCGCCGAGCAGCCGGCTGAACAGCCGCGCCGCAAGAAGCGTGACCAGCAGCCGCAGCAGGAAGAAGCCGCGCCGCAGCAGGCCGCGCCGCAGGCAGAACAGCCGCAGGCTGAGCAGGCTCAGCCCGAACAGGCAAAGCCGCCACGCAAGAACGGCAAGCCAGCCGCCGCCGATGGCAGCGAACAGCCCACAAAGCCACACAAGAAGCCTGCGGCCGAAGCCCCCCAGGCCGAGCCCGCTCAAAAGCCGGCCGCCGAGACCGCGCCCGCAACCGAGCAGCCAGCTCCCGATAACGCCGCCAAGCCGCAGGAAGCACCCGCGGGCAAGACGCCCGTTCCGGCTCAGCAGCCGGCTGAAGCGCAGCCCCAGGTGGCGCCCGGTCAGGCCAAGCCCGGCGAAGCGCCGGCTCAGCAGCAGGGCGAACAGGTGGCTCCGGGCCAGCCGGGCGCGCCAGCCGGTCAGCCTGCTGATCAGGCCGGCCAGCCGCCGGCAGGTCAGCCTCCCGTTGCCCAGACCGAGCAACCGATCCCGGCTCCTGAGAAGGTGACGCCGCAGGAGCTGGAGCGCCGCAAGGAAATCGCCGCCGATCCGAGCAAGAGCACGGAGACCGTCGTTCTGCCGGTGCAGAACGGTGCGGCCGTTCTCGACAGCGACAAGGATGCGGATCGCTCCGGCGGTGTGCAGTCGCGTCGTGACCGCGACAAGCAGCGCGGTCAGGAGCAGCAGGTGCGCGTGCCGAAGTCGGACGCCGACGCTCAGCTGGCGGCCCCGGGTGCCGCAAAGCCTGCGCCTATCAAGATCGAAGCGATCACCGCCGAGCAGGGCCAGCGTCTGGACCAGCGCCCGCAATTCGCCCGTCCTGATGGCGCGAATTTCGGCCAGCGTGGTGACGACAACCGCGTCATCATCCAGTTCAACAACCAGACCTATGTCCGTGGCGATGACGACCGCCGGTTCCTGCGCGACGGCGAACGTCCGATCTACGAGCAGCTGCCGCGCGACCGCTATCGCGAGACGATCGATCGCGACGGCTACCAGATCGTGACGGTACGCAACCGCTACGGCGATATCATCCAGCGTTCGCGCATCGACAATCGCGGTCGCGAGCACGTGCTCTATTACACGCCTGACCTCTACGACAATCCTGACCGCGATTACTTCGAGGATCCGGGTGCCGATCTGCCGCCGATGCGACTGCGCATTCCGCTGCAGGACTACATCATGGACACCAGCAGCGACGACAATCGCGACTATTACGACTTCCTGCGCGAGCCGCCGGTCGAGCCTGTCGAGCGTGTCTATTCGCTGAACGAAGTGAAGTATTCGGCTCGTATCCGCGACAAGGTTCGCCGTATCGACTTGGATACCGTGACGTTCGCGACCGGTAGCGCCGAGATCCCGATGAGCCAGGCGCGCAGCCTGCGCAAGGTGGCCGACGCGATCAACGAGGTGCTGAAGAAGGACCCGACCGAGACCTTCCTGATCGAAGGTCATACCGACGCTGTCGGCTCCGACCAGAGCAACCTGATCCTTTCTGACCAGCGCGCGGAATCGGTCGCCAACGTGATGACCGACGTCTACGGCATCCCGCCGGAAAACCTGGCGACCCAGGGCTATGGCGAGCGTTACCTGAAGGTCAACACGCAGGGACCGGAGCAAGAAAACCGCCGCGTCACCATTCGCCGCGTCACGGCGCTGGTGCGGCCGGTGGCCTCGCGCAACTAAGAGCGCACAGCAGTATCGACAATGGAAAGGCCGCCGGGCGATCGGCGGCCTTTTTTGTTGCTGCAGCGCTTATCTGATCGGCGGAAGAGCGACGGTTGCCGCGACGAAATCGGCGATGGCAAGCGTGTCGTCGAGATCGAAGACGGGCAGGGCATTGTCCGGCACCGGATGATCGGCGGCGATGGCGACGATGTGGGGATCGCCGGGTGACAGTGGCTCGCGGTTTGCCGCTTCCAGCCGGCGCGCCTCGATCTTCGGGATCGGCTCGCGCTTGTAACCCTCGATGAGGACGAGATCGCAGGGGGCGATGCGGGCGAGGATTTCCTCGAAACTCGGTTCGGCCGCGCCGCGCAATTCGTGCATGATGGCGTAGCGCGTGCCGGAGACGATCGTCACCTCATGTGCGCCCGCCTGGCGGTGGCGGTAGCTGTCGGCGCCGACCTTGTCGATGTCGAAATCATGGTGGGCATGCTTGATCGTGGAGATGCGATAGCCCCGGCGGGTGAACTCTTCGACGAGGCGAACCGCAAGCCCGGTTTTTCCTGAATTCTTCCAGCCGGAAATGCCGAAGATCTTTGGCCGTTCGGTCATGTCAGCACCTTCATCCAGCGCTCGGCCTCGGCGAGGTCATCGGGCGTGTTGACGTTGAAGAACGGGTCGAGCAGGCTTGCGCGGGTGGGGCGCAGCGGGAAGGCAACTTCCGTAACGTCATGCCGTAACAGGAAGTCGCGAACACGGCGCTTCTCATCGGTTGCGATCCAGCTTTCGAGGTCGTCGGCAAGCGCCACCGGCCAGAGGCCGAAGACGGGATGGCTGCGACCCTCGGAGGTGGCGATGGCGATCTTCATGGGGGTGTCGATGGCGGCCGCCAGCCAGTCGATGAGATCGTGCGGGAAGAATGGGCTGTCGACGGAGACAGTTGCCACGTGCGTTACCGCGGGCAGGCTCGCTCCATGCGCCATGGCGGCGTGGATGCCGGCCATCGGGCCGGCCTTGCCGGGGACGATATCGGGAATGAAGGGGCGGTTGCAGCGATCTGGTGCTGCGTCGGCATTGACGGCAACGGAGATGACCTGCGGCGACAGCTGCTCGATGACGCGATCCAAAAGCGTGCGGCCCGACAGTGCGACGCCTGCCTTGTCGCGGCCCATGCGTGAGGAACGCCCGCCCGCAAGCACGACGCCTGGAATGTTGGATCGGTCGAGCGCAAAGCTGCTCGTGGGAATTGGTGCGGTGGCCATCAGACCGGTACTCTCGGTTCGGATTCCTGTGCGACCGGCGCGCCGCGGCGCTTGGCCTCACGATAGAAGGTGTAGAGCCCGGAGGCGATGACGATCGCGGCGCCGATCACGGTCCAGCTGTCGGGGACTTCGAAGAAGAAGAGCCAGCCGAGCAGCGCCGAGAAGATGAGGCTGGTGTAACGCAGCGGTGCGACGAAGGAGATTTCGCCGGTGCGCATCGCGGCGATGATGCATTGATAGCCAACCAGCACCGTGATCGCAGCCACTGCGATATGCGAGAAGGACGTGGCGGTGACAGGCTTCCAGCCGCCGAGAACCGGGGTGAGCAGCGCGCCGAATACTGTTACCGCCATTGCGGTGATGACCGTGATCATCAGCGAGGGGATTTCGGGATCGATCTTGCGGGTTGCAAGGTCGCGGCCGGCGGTGACGAGCACGCTTGCGATGCAAAGGAGCGCTGCAGCCGTAAAACCATCGGCATCAGGACGGACGATGATCATGACGCCGATCAGGCCGGCGAAGATCGCCAGCATCCGCCGCCAGCCCACCGGTTCGCCGAAGAACAGGACCGCGCCGAAGGTGACCACTAGAGGTAGCGACTGGAGAATGGCGGATGCATTGGCAAGCGGCATCATGCCGAGCGCGGTGATATAGGTCGCGGCGGCGAGGATTTCGCAGATGACGCGGGTGGCGACCATAGGCTGCAGCAGGATGCGCCAGGAACGCAGCGCGCCCATGTGGCGGGCGATCAGGTAGACCAGCGCGCTTGTTATCACGCCGCGCATGCACATGATCTGGCCTGCGTTCATTTCCGTTATGACCGATTTCGACAGCGCATCGCCCGCAGAAAAGAAGGCCATCGCGATCGTCATATAGATCGCACCCTGAGTATTGCTTGACCGCGGCATAAGGCGATTCCGATTCCATCCCGCGCTCTTGTAGAGCGAGAGCGGGACGATTGGAATCGAATGCTGGACACAGCCGTCATAATTCGATTGCGCAGTGCACAATGGCGCTGCTCAACCTATCGCGCGCAGCAGATCACCCGCCGGTGACACTCATATGGCGGCTGACGGCGGGGCGATTGTGGGTGCGGTCGATGATGAAGTCGTGGCCCTTGGGCTTGCGGGAGATCGCCTCGTCGATCGCGGCGTAGAGCAAGCCGTCGTCTTCGGTGGCGCGCACGGCGGAGCGCAGATCGGCGGCGTCGTTCTGGCCGAGACACATGTAGAGCGTGCCGGTGCAGGTGAGGCGCACGCGGTTGCAGCTCTCGCAGAAATTATGGGTCATCGGGGTGATGAAGCCCATGCGGCCGCCGGTTTCCTCGACGGTGACGTAGCGGGCAGGGCCGCCCGTGCGGTAGCCGATTTCGCTCATCGTGAACTGCTTCTCGAGATCGGCGCGCAGCTTGGAGAGCGGCAGATAGCGATCGGTGCGATCTTCCTCGATCTCGCCCATCGGCATGGTTTCGATGACGGTCAGATCCATGCCGCGACCATGGGCGAAGCGGATCATCTCGGGCATCTCGACGTCGTTGAAATCCTTGAGGGCGACGGCGTTGAGCTTGATGTGAAGGCCAGCCTTCTGGGCGGCGTCGATGCCTTCCATGACCTTGTTGAAGTCGCCCCAACGGGTGATCTCGCGGAACTTGTCGGGATTGAGCGTATCCAGCGATACGTTGATACGGCGAACGCCGCAATCATAGAGCTCGTCGGCATAACGCGCGAGTTGGGAACCGTTGGTGGTCAGCGTCAGCTCGTCGAGGCCGGAGCCGATCTGTTGGCCGAGTTGACGCACGAGATGCATGATGTTCTTGCGCACCAGCGGCTCGCCGCCGGTCAGTCGCAGCTTGCGAACGCCCTTGACGATAAAGGCGGAACAGAGCCTGTTCAGCTCTTCCAGCGTCAGAAGATCCTTCTTCGGCAGGAAGTTCATGTTCTCGGCCATGCAATAGGTGCAGCGGAAATCGCAGCGATCGGTCACCGAGACACGCAGATAGGTGACGGCCCGCTGAAAAGGGTCGATCATGGGTTTCGCATCGGCCACGAGAGGCGTGGCGTTGGCGATCGTTCCAACCTTGCTGTTCACTACAGTCTCCAATCTTCCAATAATGTGCGTACTGTGCACCGCAACGTCAAGCAAGAGGCCGCTCGCTTACAATAAATTGAACTTGCCTCGCACGGACGCATTGCCTACTCCTCGAAACGAAGAGGAGCAGCATATGAGCGACATCTGGCCGACGGAGCTGAAGGTTACGAAGGATCGGCAACAGCTGGTCATCACCTTCAATAATGGAGAGAGTTTCACGCTCAGTGCCGAGATGCTGCGCGTTCTTTCACCGTCAGCGGAGGTGCAGGGTCATGGACCGGGCCAGAAGGTCACCGTTCCCGGCAAGCGCAATGTCGCGATCATCTCCATGACCCCTACCGGCAATTATGCTGTCAGGATCGGCTTTGACGACATGCACGACACCGGGATTTTCACATGGTCGTATCTGCGCGAACTTGGGGAGCGCGGTGAAGAGCTTTTCGCGGCCTACGAGAACGAGCTTAGTGAAAAAGGCATGAACCGAGATACCTCGGAAAAGCCGCGCTGAGCGCGCCGTCGCGCGTAGCCTCAAACGAGATGGCGCATGTCACGCCAGCGTCATTTTAGGCGGCTAATTACTGAAAAGAAACAACACGATGGAACGGCCATGAAAATCATCGAGACCGTTGAAGAACTGGCCACCATTTACGGTGGCGGCTTGTCGGAGGCATCCGTGGCGAAGGTGACCAATTACCTGACGCCGCTCTATCGACAGATGATCGAGGCTTCGCCCTTCGTTGCATTGGCAACCGTCGGTCCAGAGGGGCTGGACTGTTCTCCGCGTGGTGACCTCGGAGGCGTCGTGCGCGTTGTCGACAACAAGACGCTTCAGATGCCTGACTGGCGCGGCAATAACCGTGTCGATTCGCTGTCGAACATCGTGCGGGATCCCAGGCTCGCCCTCATGTTTCTGATCCCGGGGTCGAATACGACGATGCGGATCAACGGGCGCGGTGTCGTTTCCAACGACGAGGCGCTGCTGACATCGTTCGAGATGGACGGCAAACATCCGCGCACCGTTATCGTGGTGACGATCGAAGAAGTCTATTTCCAATGCGCTCGGGCGCTGATCCGCTCGGAGCTGTGGAATCCAGACAAGTTTGTCGATCCGAAAGGGCTTCCCACGCCGGGCCTGATGCTGAAGGCGGCAACGGAGGCGTTCGATCACGAGACCTATGATCGCGAATGGGCCGCGCGCGCGGCCAAGACGATGTGGTAGCGTTTGATATAGGGCCGCGGTTCGTCGCGGCTCAGGCCTTGTAGATCAGCCAGCTCTTGGTGAAGTCCTTCTGCATGCCGTCCTCGAAGAGGACGCTGCAGTTGCGGCCGGCGTTCTTGGCGCCGTAGAGCGCAACGTCGGTCTTGTGATAGAGCTCACCCGCATCCTCGGCACTTGATGCCATGCAGATGCCGACCGATACCGTAACCGGTCCGTAGTTGATCCGCGTGCGGGAGTTCTTGAACGGCGTTGCTTCAAGCGTGCGGCGAATGCGCTCGGCGACGGCCATCACTTCGTCGGCCGTGTTGCCCTCGATGATCAGCGCGAACTCCTCACCGCCGGTGCGGGCGACAAAGACATCACGGCGCACGTTGGCGCGGATGACGGAGGCGACCGTCGCGAGGATCTTGTCGCCGACGGGATGGCCGTAGGTGTCGTTGATCTTCTTGAAGTTATCGATGTCGGCAAGGACAAGCGCCGTGATCGGGCGCATGGACGGGTTGTTGAAGACGGCGGCGAGGCGATCGTCGAAGGCGCGGCGGTTGGAGAGCCGGGTCAGCGAATCCGTATTGGCGATGCGCTTGTATTCGTCGAGCTCTTTCCGGACCTGGTCCATTTCATTGGAGCGCTGGACGACGTTTTCGACCGTGCGCTCGCCGTGCGCCATGGTGTTGCCGGTCGCCTCGGTCAGGAGATGCAGGGCATTCTGAATGAGGTCGGCGCTGGATGTGTTCTTCGAGGTGATGCGGTTGTAGGTCTCGCCGAGCAGCCTGTTGTAGCTTTCGAGCGATGTCTGCTCCTGGCGCAGAACGCGCAGCACCGATTCGAGTTCGGCAGCGATGCGGGTGTGTGCGTCATCGAAGACGCGGCCGGCGCCGTGGCTGAAATGCTGGCTGCCAAGCGCATCCAGTTCTTCCTGGGTCGCCAGATTGCCAAGAGCCGCGAGATCGCGGGTCAGCGCCGGGTTCGAGCCGATATAGGCCTCGTAAAAGAGTTCGTAATTCCGCGGAATGGGCGCGACACCCATGGAGCGCATCGCAAAAGTGATCTGGCTCGCCACATCGGGGACCTGCGTCTTTGGCGCCACAGCCGTCGTCATTCGGCCACTCCTTTGGTACATCTCAAAAGTCTTCTCTTATTTCTTAAGCTACAATTGTTTTGAAATGATTAAGGTTGGATATACCAGAGATTACATGTGAATTTTATTCTGGTTTCCGGATCTGTTCTTATCCATATGATTTTTATATCGGAATTCACGCGACGTCGGGTGGGGGCTGCGCGTTCTGATGGTATGTTTCTTTAAATTAACTGAGCGAGATATTTGCAGTGCTTGGTGTCGTCAATAATTCATTGACAATCGGTTGCTGATCTCGGTTCTTTTGTGAACGACAATAAGGTGGCAACTTATGCTTCAAGGCACCGTAGCGGTGTCAGGAGAAAGCAACAGGCCATGCAAACGTCCCATAACTCGCCTCCAGCCGTGCTCGCTGCCGCTGTTATTGCCGGATCTCTTTTTCTGATCCAGCAACAAGGTTTCTTTCATGGTGCATTTACTTCGGAAATACTAGCGAGCGTCAATGCCGAGGATGTGCTTGTCGCGAGCGATTACATCGCGACAAGCAAAAGCGACGTGGCTGGCGGCCGCGTGACCGCAACTGCGCACTAAACAATCAGCCGAGGTTGAATTCCTGGAAGAAGTCGTTGCCCTTGTCGTCAGTGACGATGAAGGCGGGGAAGTCCTCGACCTCGATCTTCCAGACTGCTTCCATGCCGAGTTCCGGATATTCCAGCACCTCGACCTTGCGGATGCAATCCTGCGCCAGGCGGGCGGCGGGGCCGCCGATGGAGCCGAGATAGAAGCCGCCATGGGTCTTGCAGGCTTCGCGCACCGCGCGTGATCGGTTGCCCTTGGCGAGCATGATCATCGAGCCGCCGAAGGACTGGAACTGGTCGACATATGAGTCCATGCGGCCGGCCGTGGTCGGGCCGAAGGAGCCGGAGGCATATCCGGCAGGCGTCTTCGCCGGGCCGGCGTAGTAGACCGGGTGGTTCTTCATGTAGTCAGGCATGCCTTCGCCCTTTTCCAGACGCTCGCGGATCTTTGAATGCGCGAGGTCGCGGGCGACGATGATCGTGCCGGTCAGCGACAGCCGGGTCTTCACCGGATGCTTGCTGAGTTCGGCAAGTATATCGGCCATCGGCTGGTTGAGATCGATCTTGATCATCGATTCCGACAGCTTAGCCTCGTCGATCTCGGGCATGTACTTGGACGGATCGGTTTCCAGCTGCTCGACGAAGATGCCTTCGCGGGTGATCTTGCCCTTTGCCTGGCGGTCGGCGGAACAGGAGACGCCGAGGCCGATCGGCAGCGAGGCCCCGTGGCGGGGCAGGCGGATGACGCGGACGTCGTGACAGAAATACTTGCCGCCGAACTGCGCGCCGACGCCCATCTGCTGCGTCAGCTTGTGGATTTCCTTTTCCATCTCGACGTCGCGGAAGGCGTGGCCGCTTTCCGAGCCCTCGGTCGGGAGATCGTCGAGATAGCGGGTGGAGGCGAGCTTGACGGTCTTCAGGTTCATCTCGGCCGAGGTGCCGCCGATGACGATCGCTAGATGGTAGGGAGGACAGGCTGCTGTACCCAGCGTGAGGATCTTTTCCTTAAGGAAGTCGATCATCCGGTCGTGGGTGAGCAACGAAGGCGTGCCCTGATAAAGGAAGGTCTTGTTGGCCGAGCCGCCGCCCTTGGCCACAAAGAGGAAATTGTATTCGTCCGTACCTTCCTCGTAGATGTCGATCTGGGCCGGCAGGTTGTTCTTGGTGTTCTTCTCCTCGAACATCTTGATCGGCGCCAGCTGCGAGTAGCGCAGGTTCTTCTTCTCGTAGGCGTCCATCACGCCTTTGGCGAGCGCCGAGTAGTCCTCGCCCTCGGTCCAGACGCGGCGACCCTTCTTGCCCATGATGATCGCGGTGCCGGTGTCCTGGCACATGGGCAGGATGCCGCCGGCGGCGATGTTGGCGTTCTTCAGGAGGTCGTAGGCGACGAAACGGTCGTTGTCGGTCGCCTCGGGGTCGTCGAGGATCGAGGCGAGCTGCTTCAGGTGGCCGGGGCGCAGCAAATGGTTGATGTCGGCAAAGGCGGTCTCGGCCAGCAGACGAATGCCCTCGGGCTCGACGGTCAGGATATCCTGGCCCTTGAAGCTGTCGACAGAGACGTGGTCGCTGCTGATCTTGCGGTACTGGGTGGAGTCTTTGCCGAGGGGGAAGAGATCGTCAGCCATCGAATGACCTTTCATGCGGGCCGGAATGGAAATCGCAGACGGTCTATGCGGGCAATGTGCGAATTGCAATCATTCTAAAACCTTCGAAAAACGGTCAAGAATGCACGAAAAAACACCGCCACGGAGGCCGTGGCGGTGTTTGGTGGTCCATCGATGATCCGGGATGGCGCTTACTTCGGGCCGATCATTGTTTCTGGGCGGACATACTGGTCGAACTCCTCGTTCGTCAGGTAACCGCCGCCGACGGCTTCCTCGCGGAGCGTCGTGCCGTTCTTGTGCGCGGTCTTGGCGATCTTGGCGCAGATGTCGTAGCCGAGACGGCCGTTCAGCGCCGTCACCAGCATCAGAGAGTTCTCGACGCCCTTCTTGATGTTGTCTTCACGGGCTTCGATGCCGACGACGCAATTGTCGGCGAAGGAGACGGCGGCGTCGCCGAGCAGCTGCACCGACTGCAGGAAGTTATAGGCCATCATCGGATTATAGACGTTGAGCTCGAAGTGGCCCTGGCTGCCGGCGAAGGTAAGCGCGGCGTTGTTGCCGAAGACGTGAGCGCAGACCTGCGTCAGCGCTTCCGACTGCGTCGGGTTGACCTTGCCGGGCATGATCGAGGAGCCGGGCTCGTTTTCCGGCAGCGACAGTTCGCCGAGGCCGGCGCGCGGGCCGGAGCCCAGGAAGCGGATGTCGTTGGCGATCTTGAAGAGGGCAGCCGCGGCCGCATTGATGGCGCCATGGGCGAAGACCATCGAGTCATGCGAGGCGAGCGCCTCGAACTTGTTCGGCGCAGTGACGAAGGGCAGGGCGGTGATAGCGGAGATCTCTTCCGCGACCTTCTCCGCGAATCCGATCGGCGCGTTGAGGCCCGTGCCGACGGCAGTGCCGCCCTGGGCGAGCTTGGAGAGTGCCGGCAGTGTCAGCTCGATATTGGCGATCGCGGAGGCGACCTGTGCGGAGTAGCCGGAGAACTCCTGGCCAAGCGTCAGCGGCGTCGCGTCCTGCGTATGCGTGCGGCCGATCTTGATGATGTGGCTGAACTCGGTGACCTTCATGTCGAGCGCGGCATGCAGATGCTTCAGGCCCGGTAGCAGGTGGTGGACGATCTGCTCGACGCAGGCGATATGCATGGCTGTCGGATAGGTGTCGTTCGACGACTGGCTCATGTTGACGTGGTCATTCGGGTGCACGGGCTTCTTCGAGCCCATGACGCCGCCGAGCATTTCGATCGCGCGGTTGGAGATCACCTCGTTGGCGTTCATGTTCGACTGCGTGCCGGATCCGGTCTGCCATACCACCAGCGGGAAGTGGTCGTTGAGCTTGCCGTCGATGACTTCCTGGGCGGCGTCGATGATGGCATTGCCGACCGCGGGTTCGAGCTTGCCGAGCGCCATGTTGGCGCGGGCGGCGGCCTGCTTGACGATCCCCAGCGCGCGCACGATCGACAGCGGCTGCTTCTCCCAACCGATCTTGAAATTGCCGAGCGAGCGCTGCGCCTGCGCGCCCCAATATTTGTCGCTTTGTACTTCGATCTCGCCGAAAGTATCGGTTTCGATACGGGTGGAAGTCATGGCCATGCCTTTCTTTCGCGTGAGCGGCTGCGGAGATGCCGTCTTATAGGTCTCAAGCCAGCTTAAGAAAACAGCGGGGATCAAAAAATATGAGCCGATAAGTCATATTAGCGACTGCGCTATACGTGGTTTTTTGGCCACGTCTTATTTTTTATCCAACAACGTCTTTTGGGGGACTGTGTGAGCAAGCGAAAATAAAGTAAAAAATTAACCAATAATTTCATAATTTTGTGTGAACTGCCGGGAGGCGGCGGGTTTGCTACGTTACGGAAGAGTGAGTTCTTCGAGGCTGGCGGTGGCGTCCCGTTTCTGCCATGTCACCTGACAGCGACGGGTGGTTGAGAGTTTTGAGCTGGGCGATGCCCATGACCGAAGACAGCATGATACTGGGACTGGAAAAAGCATGACATTCTTCTTGAAAGGTGCGGTTTCCGCACTGGCACTTTCCTGCGGTATGGCCGCGATGGGTGTCGCACCCGCGCATGCCTATACGCTGATGGACATGATCCGAGGTGATCGTGCCCGCACCCAGAGCACCATCATCAATCCGGCTCCCGAAGTGCTGCCGCCGCAGGCCAATACCAGCGCGCCGCTGCCGAAGGTGTCCGCACCGCGTTATTACACCTACAAGGTGGATCCGATGCGGCTTGTCGATACCGGCAAGTTCACCGATCCTGTTGTCACCGGCGCGGTCGCCGCCGTCGGTACGCCGAGCGATGCCACGCCGTCGGTGCAGCGCCGCTATCTGATCGATGCCAAGGTCCGCGCCCCTGTCGAAGTCGCCAAGGCGCTTGAGACCTACTACGGCGACACCAAGAACGAACTGGTCTGGCTGACAGGCACCGAGGTCAACGATCGCGCCAAGGCAGCGATGGCCTTCCTCGCCAATGCCGGTTCCGTCGGTCTCGACCCGGCCGACTATGCTGTCGAGGTTCCCGCTGTCGATCCGGCCAATCCGGATCCCGCGATGCGCGACCGCGCGCTGACGCAGTTCGAACTGGCGCTGTCGGCCAAGGTTCTGGCCTATGTGCAGGATACGATCCGTGGCCGCGTCGACCCGAACAAGCTCTCCGGCTATCACGATTTCGCCCGCAAGACGGTCAATCTCGATCCGGTGCTGAAGCTGGCGCGGATGAGCCCCGATGTCGGCGCCTATCTCTCGAGCCGCACGCCCAATGGTCCGCAGTTCGCAGCACTGCAGGCCGAGCTTGCCAAGCTGAAGGGCGAGGGCAATGGCGAGCAGCCGATCAAGATCGAACTCAGCGGCGTGCTGCATCCCGGCGAAACGTCTTCGGAAATCCCCAACATCGTCAAGGCGATCGACAAGCACGGCTCGGCCGCGCTGAAGAGCGAGAACGCCGCGACGCTGGCAGCCTACACCGGTGGTATCGATTACTCACCCGAGATCGTGACGCTGGTCGAAGCCTTCCAGAAGGAACATGGCCTGAAGCCTGACGGCATCGTCGGCCAGGCGACCGTTCGCACCATGACCGGCGGCGACAGTAACAGCTCGAAGATCGAGAAGGTTGTTGTGGCGATGGAACAGGCCCGCTGGCTGCCGGCTGATCTAGGCTCGCGCTACGTCTTCATCAACCAGCCGGCCTTCATGGTCTACTACCACAACGACAACAAGGAACAGTTGTCGATGCGCGTGGTGATCGGCCAGCCGTCGCATCAGACGTTCTTCTTCCAGGATCAGATTCAGACGGTCGAATTCAACCCGTTCTGGGGCGTGCCGCAGTCGATCATCATCAACGAGATGCTGCCGAAGCTGCGCTCCGACCCGAACTATCTCGATCGCATGGGCTATGAAGTCGCCGTCGGCGGCCGTGCCGTGCCGTCTTCCAGCGTCGACTGGTACGGCTCGACCGCGAACGTCTCCGTGCGTCAGCCACCGAGCGGTGATAATGCGCTTGGCGAATTGAAGATCCTGTTCCCGAACGCGCATGCGATCTACATGCACGACACGCCTTCGAAGAGCTTCTTCAAGCGTGACATGCGTGCGCTCAGCCATGGCTGCGTGCGTCTCGCCGATCCGCGCGCGATGGCGGCTGCCGTTCTGAACACCACGGTCGACAAGATCGGTCAGGAAATCGCGACCGGCAAGAACCATGCGGTGCAGGTGCCGCAGAAGTTCCCCGTCTACATCGCCTACTTCACGGCCTGGCCGGACAAGAACGGCGTCGTGCAGTATTTCAACGATGTCTACGACCGCGACACCTACGTCCAGAAGGCCTTCGACGCCACGACCAAGGCACGCGGCGCTCAGATCTGATTTCAGACGCCGCGCGGCCCATCGGTCGCGCGGCGTTTCTATGTTCGATGAATTAACCGGCGTGCAGGAAGCGGATCGCTTCTTCGCGGCGGAAGAGATAGAGCAGGGTGCGCACGGCGTTGCCCCTTTCGGATGTCAGGTCCGGATCACGCTCGATCAGGTAGGCCGCATCCTTGCGGGCGATCTCCAGCAAATCGGCATGTGCCTCAAGGCTCGCAATCCTGAAACCCGGGGTTCCCGACTGCCGTGTTCCCAACAGTTCGCCTTCGCCGCGCAGCTTGAGATCCTCTTCGGCGATCCTGAAACCGTCTTCCGTATCGCGCATGATCGTGAGACGCGCGTGGCCGGTTTCGCCCAGCGGTCCGCGATAGAGCAGGATGCAGGTCGATGCCTCGTCGCCGCGCCCGACGCGGCCGCGCAGCTGATGCAACTGTGCCAGACCGAAACGCTCGGCGTGCTCGATGACCATGATCGTCGCATCCGGCACGTCGACGCCGACCTCGACGACCGTGGTCGCGACGAGAAGGCGGATTTCGCCTGACTTAAACGCCATCATTACCGCGTCCTTTTCCGCGCCGCTCATGCGGCCGTGGATCAGGCCTATCCCCGGGCCAAGGGCGGACACGAGCGTCGCGTGACGCTCCTCGACCGACATCAGGTCGCTCTCTTCGGATTCTTCGACCAGTGGGCAGATCCAGTAGGCCTTCTTGCCGTCGAGCAACGCCGCCTTCAGGCGTCCGACGATATCTCCGATGCGCTCGGTGGGGATGGTGATCGTCTGGATCGGCTTGCGGCCGGCGGGCTTCTCGGTGAGCTTCGACACGTCCATGTCGCCGAAGGCGGCGAGCACCAGCGTGCGCGGGATCGGCGTGGCGGTCATGACCAGCATGTGCGGGGTAATGCCCTTGGCGGTCAGACGCAGGCGCTGGTGGACGCCGAAGCGATGCTGCTCGTCGACGACAGCCAGCATCAGGTTCTTGTAGTTGACCGTATCCTGGAACAGCGCGTGCGTTCCGATGACGATCTGGGCCTCGCCGGACGCGATGCGCTCAAGGATCTCGTCGCGTTCCTTGCCCTTGGTGCGGCCGGTCAGCACCTCGATGCGGATGCCGGCGGCGGCCGTGTATTTGGCGATGGTCACGTGATGCTGGCGGGCGAGGATTTCGGTCGGCGCCATCAAGACGGCCTGGCCGCCGCTTTCGATGACGGCTGCCATCGCCATCAGCGCCACCAGCGTCTTGCCGGAGCCGACATCGCCCTGCAGCAGGCGCAGCATACGATCGTCGCCGGCCATGTCCTTCAGGATCTGCGCGATCGCCTCGGTCTGGCTGCCGGTCGGCGAAAACGGCAGGGCTTCGAGGATCTGGCGGCTAAGATGGCCCGTCGCATGCACCGGCTGGCCGGCGACCTTGCGCAACCTCTGGCGCACCAGCGCCAGGGACAACTGGCCGGCCAGGAATTCGTCATAGGCAAGACGGCGTCGAGCCGGCGCCTGCGGATCGATATCGGCGGGATCGCGCGGCTCGTGCAGGCCGTGGAAGGCATCGGCGGTCGAGGGCAGGCCCTGCTTTTGGGCCAGCGCCGCGTCGATCCATTCGGGGAACACAGGCGTCTTCGGCAGGGCGGCTTCGATGATCTTGCGCAGCGTCTTCGGCGAAAGGCCGGCTGTCAGGGGATAGATCGGCTCGACCAGCGGCAGGTTTTCCGCTTCGCTTGCCTTGACGATGTAATCAGGGTGCACCATCGAGGCGCGGCCATTGAACCAGTCGATCTTGCCGCTGACGGTGACCTCTTCATCAATAGGGAGCTGTTTCTCCAGCCATGTCGATTGCCCGCGGAAGAAGACGAGTGTCAGCTCGCCGGTCTCGTCGTGCAGGAAGACACGGTAGGGGACGTTGCTCTTCTTGTTCGGCGGCGGCTGGTGGCGGTCGACGCGGCCGGTGATGGTTACGATGGCGCCCTGCGGCGCGCGCGCGATGCCCGGTTGGTTGCGCCGATCGATCAGCGAGTGCGGTGCATGGAAGAGGAGATCAACGACACGGCAATCCTCCGGTGTCTCGCGGCCGAAGAGCTTGGCGAGCAGTTCGGCGATCTTCGGGCCGACGCCGGGCAGGCCGGAGACGGAGGAGAACAGCGGATCGAGAATGGCGGGGCGCATGCCGGCAAAATGCGACGAACAATGCGTGCTTGGCAAGGCTGACAAGCCGCTTTCGAGGGTCTATAGAGGCGCATCAACAGGAAGCTATGCCATGACAGGTGTCACACTCTCGAGCGCCGATCTCGATCCCCGCCGCCGCCGGATACTGTTCCGCTGCTGGCATCGCGGCATACGCGAGATGGATCTGGTGTTCGGCCAGTTCGCCGAGCGCGAGATCGCGGGGCTCTCGGATGCGGAACTCGACGAGTTCGAGACGATCATGGCGGAAGAAGACAATGATCTGGTGCGCTGGATCATGGGAACCTGGCCGATCCCTGAGCGTTTCCAGACACCGATGTTTACGCGCCTTTGCGCCTACAAGCCCGATTTCGAATACCCCGCCGACAGCCTGCCCAGGAATGGATGATGATCCCCGGTTTTGATGCGAAGAAGCTGACGGCGCTGAACGTGCCGCTGACGATAGGCAATGTGCCGGCCGGACTGGAGCCGATGCTGCTGGCCGAGCTTGCACGCGCCGGCGCGCCGGTTGCCTATGTGCTCTCGGATGGGCAGCGCATGGCCGATCTGGAGCAGATGCTCGGTTTCGTCGCGCCCGATATTCCCGTTCTGACGCTGCCTGCCTGGGACTGTCTGCCTTACGACCGCGTGTCACCGAGCGCAGACACGTCGGCACGGCGGCTCGCCGCACTTGGTGGGCTGATCGCGCACCGCAAGAAGCCGCATGCGGCGATCGTGCTGGTGACCGTCAATGCCATGCTGCAGAAGGTGGCGCCGCAGGATGTGATCGAGAGCCTGACGTTTTCGGCGCGGCCGGGCAACCAAGTGCGGATGGACGACATCGCCGGACGGCTGGAGCGCAATGGCTTCGACCGCGTCGCCACCGTGCGCGAAGTCGGCGAGTATGCCGTGCGCGGCGGTATTCTCGACGTCTTCGTGCCGGGCTCGGAAGAGCCGGTGCGGCTCGATTTCTTCGGTGATACGCTGGAAAGCATCCGCAGCTTCGATCCGGCCAGCCAGCGCACGACGGGGCAAGTGCGCTCGCTCGACCTCAACCCGATGAGCGAAGTGACGCTGACGCCGGATACGATCAGCCGCTTCCGCAAGAATTATCTCTCGACCTTCGGTGCCGCGACCCGCGACGACGCGCTCTATCTCGCGATCTCGGAAGGGCGTCGCTATCCGGGCATGGAGCACTGGCTGCCGCTGTTCTACGACCGGCTGGAGACGGTTTTCGACTATCTCAAGGGCTTCCGCTTGGTCACCGACCATACCGTGCGGGAAGCTGCCGAGGAGCGTTCGAAGCTGGTCTTCGACTATTACGATGCGCGCCTGAACTCGGGCAAGCCGGTGAAGGGCATGTCGCAGGGCACGCCCTACAAGCCCGTGGTGCCCGACCAGCTCTATCTCGACGGCAAGACGTTTTCGGCAACGCTCGACGCCTTCGATGCGATGCGGATCACGCCGTTCAACGAGCACGAAGGCGAGGCGCGCCGCGTCGTCAATCTCGATGCCCGCCAAGGCGAACGCTGGGCGCGGCCGAGCACCGAAGGCGGCGGCAATGCCGAGCGCGTCAACGTGTTCGACGTCGTCGTCAAGCATATCGCCGACAAGCGGGCGAGCGGCGCCAAGGTGCTGATCACCGCCTGGACGGAAGGATCGCTGGAGCGCTTGCTGCAGGTTCTTTCCGAGCACGGGCTGGCGCGGGTCAAGCCGATTGCGGCGCTCAAGGAGATCGACAAGCTCGAGCAGGGCGAGGCGGCTGCCGGCGTCTACAGCCTGGAGACGGGCTTCCAGGTCGGCAATCTCGTTGTCATCGGCGAGCAGGACATTCTCGGCGACCGCATGGTGCGGCGCTCGAAGCGCCGCAAGCGGGCCGCCGATTTCATCTCCGAGGTCGCGGGTCTCGACGAGGGATCCGTCGTGGTGCACGCCGAACACGGCATCGGCCGGTTCATCGGGCTCAGGACCATTCAGGCGGCCGGCGCGCAGCATGCGTGCCTGGAGCTGCAATATGCCGACGAGGCGAAGCTGTTCCTTCCCGTCGAAAACATCGATCTCCTGTCGCGCTATGGCGGCGAGGGGACGGAGGCTCAGCTCGACAAGCTCGGTGGTGGCGCATGGCAGATGCGCAAGGCCAAGCTCAAGAAGCGCCTGCTCGACATGGCCGACGGCCTGATCCGCATCGCCGCCGAGCGGCTGACGCGGCATGCGCCCGTTCTGACCACGCCTGAGGGGCTCTACGACGAGTTCGCCGCGCGCTTCCCCTATGACGAAACCGAAGATCAGGACAACGCCATCGAGGCGGTGCGCTCCGATCTCGGCGCCGGGCGGCCGATGGACCGTCTGGTCTGCGGCGACGTCGGTTTCGGCAAGACCGAAGTTGCACTACGCGCGGCCTTTGTCGCGGCGATGAACGGCATTCAGGTCGCGGTCGTGGTTCCGACGACGCTTCTGTCGCGCCAGCATTTCAAGACCTTCTCCGAGCGCTTTCGCGGACTGCCGGTGCGCGTGCAGCAGGCCTCGCGCCTCGTCGGCTCGAAGGAGCTGGCGCTGACGAAGAAGGAGATCGCCGACGGCAAGACCGATATCGTCGTCGGCACGCATGCGCTGCTCGGCTCCGGTATCCAGTTCGCCAATCTCGGCCTGCTGATCATCGACGAAGAGCAGCATTTCGGCGTCAAGCACAAGGAGCGGCTGAAGGAGCTGAAGAGCGACGTTCACGTGCTGACGCTCTCGGCGACGCCGATCCCGCGGACGCTGCAGCTGGCGATGACCGGGGTGCGCGAGCTGTCGCTGATCACCACGCCGCCGGTCGACCGCATGGCGGTGCGCACCTTCATCTCGCCGTTCGATTCGCTCGTGATCCGCGAGACGCTGATGCGCGAGCATTATCGCGGCGGCCAGAGCTTCTATGTCTGCCCGCGTCTGGCGGATCTCGAAGAGGTTCATGCCTTCCTGCAGTCCGACTTGCCGGAGCTGAAGGTTGCGATCGCGCACGGCCAGATGCCGCCGGGCGAGCTTGAGGACATCATGAACGCCTTCTATGAGGGGCGTTACGACGTGCTGCTATCGACGACGATCGTCGAATCCGGCCTCGACGTGCCGACGGCCAATACGTTGATCGTACACCGCGCCGACATGTTCGGCCTGGCGCAGCTCTACCAGCTGCGCGGCCGCGTCGGTCGCTCCAAGGTGCGCGCCTTTGCGCTGTTCACGCTCCCTGTGAACAAGGTGCTGACGGCGACGGCGGAGCGCCGCCTGAAGGTGCTGCAATCGCTCGATACGCTCGGCGCCGGGTTCCAGCTTGCGAGCCACGACCTCGATATTCGTGGCGCCGGCAACCTGCTGGGCGAGGAGCAGTCCGGTCACATCAAGGAGGTCGGTTTCGAGCTCTACCAGCAGATGCTGGAAGAGGCGGTGGCCGAGGTGAAGGGTGTCGACGAAATCCAGGATACCGGCTGGTCGCCGCAGATATCGGTGGGTACGTCGGTGATGATCCCCGACGGCTACGTGCCGGACCTTCATCTGCGCATGGCGCTCTACCGGCGCCTCGGCGAGATCACCGAGCTCAAGGAGATCGATGCCTTCGGCGCCGAGATGATCGACCGCTTCGGGCCGATGCCGATCGAGGTGCAGCATCTCTTGAAGATCGTCTACGTCAAGTCGCTCTGCCGTATCGCCAATGTCGAGAAGGTGGATGCCGGGCCGAAGGGCGTGGTCATCCAGTTCCGCAACAAGGAATTCCCGAACCCCGGCAATCTGGTGGGCTACATCGCCAAACAGGGCTCGATGGCGAAGATCCGTCCCGACCACAGCGTATTCCTGACCCGCGACCTGCCGACGCCGGAGAAGCGGCTGCAGGGAGCGGCTGTCATCATGACGCAGCTCGCCGAGCTGGCGAAGGGCTAAAGCAAATCGGGACGGAAAGCCTGAGCTTTCCGTCCCGATTTGCATGCAACAATATCGAAAAAAACGGTCGATCAGCTCATCCCGGCGCGGGCTTCGGCCTTGGCCTTGGCGATGTCGCGCAACGCGCCGGCGATGACATCAGGGGTCTGGGCGCCGCTGACGGCGTATTGCTGGTCGAAGATGAAGAAGGGGACGCCGTTGACGCCCATCTTCTGCGCCGATTCGATTTCCTCGACAACGAGACCCTTGTCGGCATCCGACGTGAGTAAGGACGCAGTCACGGCCCGGTCGAGGCCGGATTTTTCGGCGATATCGAGCAGCACAATGTGATCGCCGACATTCAGGCCCTGTTCGAAATTCGCCTTGAACAGGCCATCGACCACCTTATCGGCCTTGTCGCGATCCTCGATCATGGCCCAGTGAATGAGGCGGTGGGCGTCGAGCGTGTTCGGGCCGATCTTGATGGCGTCGAAATTGAAATTGATTCCGACCTCGCGGCCAAGTTCGGTCAGCATCTTATGCCCTTCGGCGACACGCTCGGCACCGCCGAGCTTCTTTTCAAGCGCTGCCTTCTGGTCGACGCCTTCGGGCGGGTAATCCGGGTTGAGGCGATAGGGGCGCCAGTTGACGTCAACGCCGACTTCGTCCTGGACTTCCGCGATTGCGAGCTCCAGCCGGGCCTTGCCGAGATAGCACCAGGGGCAGACGACATCCGAGACGACGTCGATGACTATGCGTTCCATGGGCTTTCCTTCTCTGAATTGCTGGCCCCGAAAGGGCGTTTGAAGCCATCTAGTCGCTGAGGGTGGCCAGTTCAACCAGGCAGGAAAAGAGAACCACCTGTTATTGGACGCTCTGATCCCACCATGCGGGCAGCTGATAGCCGTATAGCGGCACCTGGTCGGGGTGACCGATGCGCTTGCTGCGGGCGACCCACTGGTTGTCGACGTGATAGAGCGGCAGCACGTAGTGGCCCGACAGGAGCAGTCGGTCGTGCGAGCGGACGGCGGCGGTGAAATCCTCGGCCGAACGCGCGTTGAGGATGTGCTGGATCAGCGTATCGACATCGGGATCGGCGACGCCGGCGAAATTGTCGGTGCCGTCGCGATCCCGTGAGGCCGACGACCAGCGACCGACCTGCTCGATGCCAGGCGATAGCGACGAGGTGAAGGATTTGACGATCACATCGTAGTCGAAGGTGTTGGTGCGGCTCTGATACTGCGAATCATCCACCGTGCGGATCGAGGCGTTGATGCCGAGCAGCTGCAGCGAGCGCTGGTAGGAGACGGCGAGTTTTTCCTGGTCGGTGTTCTGCGTCATGATCTCGAAGGCGAGCGGGCGGCCATTGGCGTCGCTCATCTTGCCGTTCTTGATCGTGTAGCCGGCCTCCTTCAGAAGAGCGACGGCCTGCTTCAGCACATTGCGGTCGCGGCCGGAGCCATCGGTCACGGGAAGCTTGTAGGTGCCGTCGAGGATGGCGGGATCGATGCGATCCTTGATTGGGCCGAGCAGCTTCAGTTCGCGCTCGTCAGCGGGCACGCCAAAGCTGGAGAGCTCGGAGTTCTGCCAATAGCTCTGCGTCCTGATATAGGCGCTGGAGAAGAGGTTCTTGTTCGCCCATTCGAAATCGAAGATCAGCGACAGGCCCTCGCGCAGCTTCACATTGTCGAAGAGCGGCCGGCGGGTGTTGAAGACGAAGCCGAACATGCCCGATGGCAGCTTGGGCTGAAACTCATCCTTGACGACATTGCCTGAAGTCACAGCCGGGAAATTGTAGGCGCTCGCCCAATGGCCGGGGCTGCCATCCGGATAGATATCGACATCGCCCTTCTTGAACGATTCGAACAATGTCGTGTCCTGCAGGAAATACTGGACGGTGATCTGATCGTAATTGTCGAGGCCGACCTTGGCGGGGAGATCCTTGCCCCAGTAATTCGGGTCGCGCTCGAAGGTTATGCTTTCGCCCGGCTTCAGCGACTTGATCTTGTAGGGACCGGAGCCGATCAGCGGCTTCAGCGTCGAGCGGTCGAAATTCTCCGCGTCGATCGCGTGCTTGGGGAGGATAGGCGTCGAGCCGGCGAGAATCAGCGGGAATTCGCGGTCGGCCTTGTCGTTGAAGGTGAAGCGGACGCTGTGATCGCCGACCTTCTCCATCTTCTCGACGGCATTGAGGCGGGTACTGAAGGGCACGCGGCCTTTCTCTTTCAGGATATTGAAGGAGAAGATCACGTCATCGGGCGTGACGGGCTGGCCATCGGACCATTTGGCTGCTGGGTTCAGGTTGAACTGGATATAGGTCCTGTCGTCGTCCCATTCGACGGATTGCGCCAGGAGGCCATAGAGCGTGAAGGGCTCGTCGCGCGAGCGCAGCATCAGCGTTTCATAGACCAGATTGCCGTATTCCGGATCCCACATACCGCGCGCCGTGGTGCGCATGCTCTTCAGGATGAAGGGGTTCAGGTTGTCGTAGGTGCCGACGACGCCGTAGGAGATCTTGCCGCCCTTCTTCACGTCCGGATTGACGTAGGGGAGGTGCTTGAAATCCTGAGGCAGAGCAGGGGCGCCGTGCATTGCGATGCCATGCACGGGTTCGGCAACGGCTGCCCCGCAAACAAGGGTGAAGACGACGGGGAGAACGATCCGGAGCATAGTCGAAATCCTTTCCGGAAAACGGCGCGATTCGGCGGCAGACTAACATGCCAGCCGCGCAATTCACTATCAGGAGCAAATTCTTTCCGGCGATACCCAAAACGCCAAAGAAACACTGGAAATCTCCAGCAACGCGATGTAACAGGGACCCCGAAGTCGGGGGGTCATGCATTTGCCTCATTGTTTTAAGAGGTCAGATGCGAACAACCCTGTTGGTGAGGACGGCAAATGGGCTGTCCCAACGGGATATCAGGAGACGGAATTCGTTATGATGTTCAAGTCTGAAAAGAAAACACGGGCAGCCCTGTCCGTAATGGCAGTGATGCTTGGCGCCGCAGTGGCTCCGGTGTCTTCTTATGCGCAGGATGCGTCTGCCGACGCTGGCGCACAGGCTGCCGGCGCACCGCGCCTTGGTTGGTACAAGACCTGCAACAAGCAGGAAGACAATGACGTCTGCGTCGTGCAGAACGTTGTTCTGGCCACCGGCGGTCAGCTCGTTACGGGCGTTGGCCTCATCACCGTTTCCGGCAAGGTGAACAACAAGAGCCTGCAGGTTTCCGTTCCTCCGGCACGTCTGATCCCGCCGGGCATCGGCATGCAGATCGACGGCGGCAAGCCGCAGAAGATCGACTACCTGATGTGCATGCCGGATCGTTGCGTCGCGCAGATCCCGCTGACTGACGCCATGGTCGCCAGCCTGAAGAAGGGCACCGATCTGGTTCTGACCTCGATCAACTTCCGCCGTGCGCCGAACCCGATCAAGATTTCGCTTGAAGGCTTCACCGGCGCATTCGACGGCGAAGCGGTTTCCGCTTCCAAGCTCGCCGAAAGCCAGAAGAGCCTGCAGGACAGCATGCAGAAGAAGGCCGACGAAGCGCGCAAGAAGCTTGAAGACGCCCAGAAGGCCGCCAAGGCCCAGTAATTTCGATCCTCATGGATTGTCGAGAAACCCGGCTTCGAGCCGGGTTTTTTGTTGCCTGCAACCTGGATCATGACCAAAGAAAAACCCCGCTGGGAAGGCGGGGTTTTGAAATGGATATGCAGCGGCTTAGTGGGTGAAGCTCATCTTGGGTTTGAACTGCCCTGTCGGTGCCATATCGAAAATCTGGTAGACCTGTTCATTGCGAAGCGGTTCGCCGCTTTCGTCATTCATAAGGTTCTGTTCGGATACGTAGGCGACGTATTCGTTTTCTTCGTTTTCGGCGAGCAAGTGGTAAAAGGGCTGGTCCTTGCTGGGGCGCACGTCGGCGGGAATAGAATTCCACCATTCTTCCGTATTCGCGAATTCCGGATCGACATCGAAGATGACGCCGCGAAACGGAAATACCTTGTGCCGAACCACTTCGCCGATACTGAACTTAGCTAGTCTTTCTTTCATGGTACGACTTCCTTTCATCACCTGATTTGGTGATTGATCTCACCCAAATCAAGATTTGTGCGAGAACTCGTCACATGAGTGTCACATCAACGCGAGGTTTCCGTGACGTCGGATAGACGAAAGCCCCGGCGAACCGGGGCTTTCTGAGGGCTTACGCCGAGTAGTACATGTCGTATTCGACCGGATGCGGGGTCATGTCGTAGCGCATGACCTCGATCATCTTCAGCTCGATGAACGAGTCGATCTGGTCGTCGTCGAAGACGCCGCCGGCGGTCAGGAACTTGCGATCCTTGTCCAGGCTTTCCAGCGCTTCGCGCAGCGAACCGCACACTGTCGGGATCTTCTTCAGTTCCTTCGGCGGCAGGTCGTAGAGATCCTTGTCCATGGCCTTGCCGGGATGGATCTTGTTTTTGATGCCATCGAGGCCAGCCATCAGCATGGCGGCGAAGGCGAGGTAGGGGTTCGCCATCGGATCCGGGAAGCGGACTTCGACGCGTTTTGCCTTCGGGTTGCTGCCGAACGGAATGCGGCACGAGGCCGAGCGGTTGCGCGCCGAGTAGGCGAGCAGAACCGGTGCTTCATAGCCCGGGACGAGACGCTTGTAGGAGTTCGTCGACGGGTTGGTGAAGGCGTTCAGCGCCTTGGCATGCTTGATGATGCCGCCGATGAAGTACAGGCAGCTCTCCGAGAGGCCCGCATATTCATCACCCGCGAAGCTTGGCTTGCCGCTCTTCCAGATCGACATGTGGACGTGCATGCCCGAGCCGTTGTCGCCGAAGATCGGCTTCGGCATGAAGGTTGCCGTCTTGCCATAGGCATTGGCGACCTGGTGCACGACGTACTTGTAGATCTGCATCTTGTCGGCGTTGCGAACGAGCGTGTCGAACTTGATGCCGAGCTCGTGCTGGGCAGCGGCAACTTCGTGGTGGTGCTTTTCGACGACGACGCCCATTTCACTGAGGACCGTCAGCATTTCGGAGCGCATGTCCTGGCAGCTGTCGATCGGAGGAACCGGGAAATAGCCGCCCTTGACGCGCGGACGGTGGCCGAGGTTGCCGGTCTCGTATTCGGTATCGTCGTTGGACGGCAGTTCGGTCGAATCGAGCTTGAAGCCGGTGTTATAGGGGTCGGCCTTGTAGCGAACGTCGTCGAAGATGAAGAACTCGGCTTCAGGACCCACGAAGACGGTGTCGCCGATGCCGGATGCCTTCAGATAGGCTTCTGCCTTCTTGGCGGTGCCGCGCGGATCGCGGTTATAGGCTTCGCCGGAGACCGGATCGAGAATGTCGCAGAGAATGACCATGGTGGACTGCGCGAAGAACGGGTCCATGTGGACCGTTTCCGTGTCGGGCATCAGCACCATGTCGGATTCGTTGATCGCCTTCCAGCCGCCGATCGAGGAGCCGTCGAACATGACGCCATCGGCGAACATGTCTTCATCGACGCAAACCACGTCCATCGTGACGTGCTGCAGCTTGCCCTTGGGATCGGTAAAGCGCAGGTCAACAAACTTGACGTCGTTATCCTTGATTTGCTTGAGGATTTCGCTTGCGGTCGCCATAAAATGGTTCCTTCATTTGAGAAGACGAGACGATTGCCTCGCCTGGACCAAACAGGTCAGATCGCATCGACACCGGTTTCGCCGGTACGGATACGAATGACTTCTTCGATATTGGATACGAAAATCTTGCCGTCGCCGATACGGCCGGTTTGCGCGGCCTTGCGGATCGCGTCGATGACGGCCTCCGCGTTCTCGTCGGCGAGGACGACTTCGACCTTCACCTTCGGCAGGAAATCGACGACATACTCCGCGCCACGGTACAATTCCGTGTGGCCTTTTTGGCGACCGAAGCCCTTTGCTTCCGTGACTGTGATCCCCTGCAGGCCAACTTCCTGAAGGGCTTCCTTCACTTCGTCCAGCTTGAAGGGCTTAATGATCGCTTCGATCTTTTTCATGAGAAAATGACTCTCCGCTTCTCCCGTTATAGCAGGCTCATACCCACCCCCCGATAGAATGCAGTTATCGTGCCAGTTGGAAAGCGGAATCTTCGTGGAAATGGCAGCCGGAGACCGAAAGTCGAGCGATTTTCAGCAATTTCAACGATTTTTTTGTCAAAAACGGCGCGGGTTGCAAGCGAAAAGCTTAAATTTCGACCGAAATGAGGAATATTCGCGATGTCTCATGCTTTCTTTCTGGCTCGGGGTGTCGATTAAAATATGTGCAAATGAACAAATATTGATCTTCCAGATTTTGCGCCAATCGGTTGTTTTTTAGGCGGATTCTGCTTCAATGGCTGAATGGACAATCAACTCGCAGACCTTCTCCTCACCCCCGCAGAAATGACCGCGGTCGATGCCGCCGCTGCGGCTTCGGGCATCGACAGTTTCGGCCTCATGCTGCAGGCGGGCGCCGGCGTGGCGGCGGCCTTCCTGCGGTACTATCCCTCTGCGCGGCGGGCCGTCGTGCTGTGCGGTCCCGGCAACAATGGCGGCGATGGGTATGTGGCGGCGCAGTGCCTGCAAGAGAGCGGTGTCGAGGTCGCGGTCTTTCATCTGGGTGATCCCGCTCGGCTGAAGGGCGACGCTGCCCTGGCGCTTGCTCGCTGGTCCGGCAAGGGGGCGCCGGTCGACGAATACCAGCCTGCCGAGGGCGAAGTGGTGATCGACGCGTTGTTCGGCGCCGGATTGACGCGGGCGATGCCGGAGGCGGTTAGTGCCGTGATCGCGCGTATCGAGGAGGCTCGGCTGCCGGTACTTGCCGTCGACCTGCCATCCGGCATCGACGGCCGGACGGGGATGGCGCTGGGCGCCGCATTTACTGCCGAGCGGACGATCACCTTCATGACGCGCAAGCCGGGCCATTTGTTGATGCCGGGTCGGGAGCTTTCGGGCGTGCTCGAGGTGCTCGATATCGGCATACCGGCGCGGATCGTGCGGGGGCAGGCATCCGGCAAGCTGGCGGAGAACCGGCCAGAACAATGGCAGCGGTGGCTGCCATCATCTGGGCATGAGACGCACAAGTATAAGCGCGGCCACCTCGTCGTCTTCTCGGGCGAGAAGGGCAAGACGGGAGCCGCGCGGATGTCGGCCATGTCTGGGTTGAAGGCGGGCGCCGGGCTGGTGACGATCGCTTCGCCTGCCGACGCCATGGAAGAGAACGCGACTCATCTGACGGCCGTGATGCTGCACGGCATCGATGGGGACGCTGAACTCCTCGATTGGCTGAAGGACGAGCGGCTGCGCAGCTTCGTGCTCGGACCGGGCTTCGGTGCTGGCGAAAAGGCACGTGGTTTCGTGGCAGCACTTGCGGGGCGGCATCTGGTTCTGGATGCCGATGGTATCACCTCGTTTCGCGACGATCCCGAGGCGCTGTTTACATTGTTCGCTGAGGGCGAGACGCGGCTGGTCCTAACGCCGCATGAGGGAGAGTTTTCGCGGCTGTTTCCCGATATCGCCGCGGATGCCAATCTCGGCAAGGCCGACAAGGCACTGGCTGCTGCGGCGCGGGCCAATGCGGCGATCGTTTACAAAGGGCCCGACACCGTGATCGCCTCACCTGATGGGCGGGCGTTGATCAACACCAACGCGCCGATCTGGCTCGCCACCGCCGGATCCGGCGATGTGCTGGCGGGGATCATCGGCGCGCTGATGGCGCAGGGGCTGCCGGCTTTCGAGGCGGCCGCCGCCGGCGTCTACATGCATGGCGAAGCGGGCAACCGGGCCGGCAAGGGGCTGACGGCGGAAGACCTCGCCAGCCACGTCTTGCCACTCTGATTGCTTGTCACGCTGATTCCTTGGTGCTCTGACTACTTGCCGACCTCTTCCTGCAGCGCGATGGCGCCGAAGGGAGCGTTGACCTTGCCTTCGTGGATCATGAAGGCGAAGACATCGCGCGGCTCGACCTTGACCTTGCTGTCGCCATCGATAAGCGGCAGATCATCGGGCAGCTTGCCCTCGGCCCAGGTCTCCAGGCGTTTGGCCCAGGCTTTCAGCTCCTTCGGCGGATAGCAGGTCCTGATTTCATCCGAGCCCTTCTGCAGGCGCGTATAAACGAAATCGGCGGTGACATCGGCCACCATCGGATAATCGAAATGTTCGGCGACGACGGGGGCGACGCCGTATTTCGCGAGCAGCGCCACGAATTCCGGCACCTTGAAGCTGTCGTGGCGGACCTCGACGACATGCTTCAGCGGCAGGCCATCCTGCTTGTCCGGCAAGAGCTTGAGGAAGCCCTCGAAATCCTCCGGCTCGAACTTCTTCGTCGGCGCGAACTGCCAGAGGATAGGGCCGAGATGCGGACCGAGCTCGACGATGCCCTGGCCGAGAAAGCGCTCGACGGATTCGCCTGCTTCCGAGAGAATCTTGCGGTTGGTGCTGAAGCGACTGGCCTTGAGCGAAAAGATGAAGCCTTCAGGAACATCGGCAGCCCACTTCGCGAAGGTCTCGGGCTTCTGCGAGCTGTAATAGGTGCCGTTGACCTCGATGACCTTCAGCTGCCTGCTGGCATAATTCAGCTCGTCCTTCTGCTTCAGCGTGGACGGGAAGAAGTGGTTGCGCCAGGGCTCGAAGGTCCAACCGCCGATGCCGACGCGAATGGTGCCGGATTTTGTCATGACTTCAATCCATCCTGTTCGTTTTCGCCAAAACCGCTCTTCGGATAGTCGGCTTCGCGCGGCACGAGCCGGTAAACGCGTCCATCCTTCTCGGCACCTTCGAAGTCATGCTCACGAAGAGCGCGCCGTACGCGATCCAGCTTGCGGATGCCCTCCGGGCTTACCGTCGGGGACCACTCGCCACCGTCGTCGTGAAGCTCCACAACGACCTCCGCGGCATACTCCCCCTCACGAATGAGCTGCGACGCCTGTCTCGTCATTACGGCTTCCTCCTGGTGAAATCGTCATTCCAGCGATCAGGATCGGGAATGTATGCTGTTATCAACACCGCTGGCTCGGACGCACCTGATGGGATGCCCCAAAGCAAATGTATGGGTCTTCCCCGCTCGTCCATCTGCAGGACCAGAACACAGGGACCCTTGTGATACTCAGGATACTCCTCCACGACGAGCGCCGACGAAATATCCATCACCAACGGCTCGATCAGCAGATCGTCGTTCAACAACTCCTGCAGTGCGTGTGCCGAGACCCTGAACTTGCCGTCAGCGATCAGCACACGCACCGTGGAGAGCATATCGCTCACTCCGCCGCCTGCACCTTCTTCACCGGCCGCCGCTCCAGCAGTTCCTTCAGGAACTGGCCGGTATAGGACCGCTTTTCCTTGACGATCGCCTCGGGCGTGCCAGACGCCACGATCTCGCCGCCGCCGTCGCCGCCCTCGGGGCCGAAGTCGAGGACCCAGTCGGCGGTCTTGATGACTTCGAGATTGTGCTCGATGACGACGACCGAGTTGCCCTGGTTGACCAGTTCGTGCAGCATTTCGAGCAGCTTTGCCACGTCGTGGAAGTGCAGACCGGTCGTTGGTTCGTCGAGAATATAGAGCGTGCGGCCGGTCGAGCGCTTCGAGAGTTCCTTGGCGAGCTTGACGCGCTGGGCTTCGCCGCCCGACAGCGTGTTCGCCTGCTGGCCGACCTTGATGTAGCCGAGGCCGACATCGAAGAGGGCCTGCAGCTTGTCGCGCACGGCGGGGACGGCGGCGAAGAACTCGACGCCTTCCTCGACCGTCATGTCGAGCACGTCGGCGATCGACTTCTGCTTGAAGGTGACGTCGAGCGTTTCGCGGTTGTAGCGCTTGCCGTGGCATACGTCGCAGGTGACGTAGACGTCGGGCAGGAAGTGCATCTCGATCTTGATGACGCCGTCGCCCTGACAGGCCTCGCAGCGGCCGCCCTTGACGTTGAAGGAGAAGCGGCCGGGCTGGTAGCCGCGCGCCTTGGCTTCCGGCAGGCCGGCAAACCAGTCGCGGATCGGGGTGAAGGCGCCGGTATAAGTGGCCGGGTTGGAGCGCGGCGTGCGGCCGATCGGCGACTGGTCGATGTCGATGACCTTGTCGATATGCTCGAAACCGTCGATGCGATCGTGATCCGCCGGGATTTCGCGCGCGCCCATGACACGGCGGGCGGCGGACTTGTAGAGCGTCTCGATCAGGAAGGTGGACTTGCCGCCGCCGGACACACCCGTAACCGCCGTGAAGACGCCGAGCGGGATCGATGCCGTGACGTTTTTCAGGTTGTTGCCGCGGGCGCCGACGACCTTGATTTCCTTGCCCTTCTTCACCTTGCGTCGTTCTTCCGGCACGGTCACGCCGAGCTCGCCCGACAGGTATTTACCAGTCAGTGACTTCGGGTTGGCCATGATGTCCTGCGGTGTGCCATGGGCGATCACCTGGCCGCCATGGATGCCCGCGGCGGGGCCGATATCGACCACGTCGTCGGCCTGCAGGATGGCGTCCTCGTCATGCTCGACGACGATCACGGTGTTGCCGATGTCACGCAGGTGCTTCAGCGTTTCCAGCAGGCGGGCGTTGTCGCGCTGGTGCAGGCCGATCGATGGCTCGTCGAGCACGTAGAGAACGCCGGTGAGGCCGGAGCCGATCTGCGAGGCCAGGCGGATACGCTGGCTTTCGCCACCCGAGAGCGTGCCGGAGTTGCGCGAGAGGCTCAGATATTCGAGGCCGACGTCGTTCAGAAAGCGCAGGCGGTCCCTGATCTCTTTCAGGATGCGGACGGCGATCTCGTTCTGCTTGGCGTTGAAGCTGTCCGGCAGCGTCTCGAACCAGTCGCGGGCGATGCGGATCGACATGTCGGTGACCTGGCCGATATGCAGCTTGTTGACTTTCACGGCCAACGCTTCCGGCTTCAGGCGGAAGCCGTTGCAGGACGGGCAGGGTGCTGCCGACATGTAGCGCTCGATCTCCTCGCGCGCCCAGGCGCTGTCGGTTTCCTTCCAGCGGCGCTCGAGGTTGGTGATGATGCCTTCGAAATTCTTGTGCGTCGTGTAGGAGCGGGCGCCGTCGACATAATGGAACTCGATCTTCTCCTCGGTGCCGTTGAGGATCACATCCTGCGCCTTGGCGGAGAGGTCGTTCCAGCGGGCGCCGAGCTTGAAGCCGAAATGCTTGCTGAGCGCTTCCAGCGTCTGGTTGTAATAGGGCGAGGACGACTTGGCCCATGGGGCGATGGCGCCGTCGCGCAGCGTGCGCTCGGGCTCCGGCACGATCAGGTTGGCGTCGATCTTCTGCTGCGCGCCAAGGCCGTCGCAGGTCGGGCAGGCGCCGGCCGGATTGTTGAAGGAGAAGAGGCGCGGCTCGATCTCCGAAATGGTGAAGCCGGAGACGGGGCAGGCGAACTTTTCCGAGAAGAGAACGCGCTCATGCGTCTCGTTGAGCGACTTGTTGGCGGAGCCGCCAGCGGCGGTTTCCTCGACGGGCAACGGCTTGTCGGCGAATTCGGCGATGGCGAGGCCGTCGGCGAGCTTCAGCGAGGTCTCGAGGCTGTCGGCCAAACGCGCCGAGACGTCAGCGCGCACGACCACGCGGTCGACGACGATATCGATGTCGTGCTTATATTTCTTGTCGAGCGCGGGGGCATCGGCGATCTCGTAGAACTGGCCGTCGATCTTGACGCGCTGGAAGCCCTTCTTCATGAGCTCCGCGAGTTCCTTCTTGTACTCGCCCTTGCGGCCGCGCACGAGCGGCGCCAGGATGAAGAGACGCGTGCCTTCCTCGAAGGCCAGGATGCGGTCGACCATCTGGCTGACGGTCTGGCTCTCGATCGGCAGGCCTGTCGCGGGCGAATAGGGAACGCCGACGCGCGCGAAGAGCAGGCGCATGTAGTCGTAGATCTCGGTGACGGTACCAACAGTCGAGCGCGGGTTGCGCGAGGTCGTCTTCTGCTCGATCGAGATCGCCGGCGAGAGGCCGTCGATCTGGTCGACATCGGGCTTCTGCATCATCTCAAGGAACTGGCGGGCATAGGCCGACAGGCTCTCGACATAGCGGCGCTGGCCCTCGGCATAGATGGTGTCGAAGGCGAGCGAGGATTTGCCCGATCCCGACAGCCCCGTCATGACGATCAGCTTGTTGCGCGGCAGATCGAGGTCGATGCCCTTCAGATTGTGCTCGCGCGCGCCACGGATTGAAATCGTCTTCAGTTCGCTCATCGTCTTCTGCTTCAATGTCTCGGGGGGATAAGAAGAGCCTTTATGTAGTGATGCCGGCTGGCGAGTCGAGGCTGAATATCCCTGTGGTTCACGCTTTTCGATTCCGTTGACAGGATGATAATGATAAAATAGAACAAATAAAGAACAAATTTCGTTGTGGATTAACGAAGCTCAACCGCACACCGGCGAAGGCCGATGGGGTAAGGTGTTGTCAATTTCGTTGCGCATGTTGCGGGCTTCGCAATATCGGCAACACGACAAGAAGGTGAAAAGTATGGCTGGCAGCGTGAACAAGGTAATTCTGATCGGAAACGTGGGTGCAGACCCCGAAATCCGTCGGACGCAGGACGGCCGGCCGATCGCCAACCTCCGCATCGCGACATCGGAGACCTGGCGCGACCGCAATTCGGGCGAGCGCCGTGAAAAGACCGAGTGGCACACCGTCGTCGTCTTCAACGAAGGCCTGTGCAAGGTCGTCGAGCAGTACGTCAAGAAGGGCGCCAAGCTCTATATCGAAGGCGCGCTGCAGACCCGCAAGTGGCAGGACCAGCAGGGCCAGGACCGTTATTCCACGGAAGTCGTGCTGCAAGGCTTCGGCTCGACGCTGACGATGCTTGATGGACGCGGCGAAGGCGGTGGCGATCGTTCTGGCGGCGGTTACGGCGGTGGTCGTGGCGGCAATGCCGGCGGCGGTGATTTCGGTGGCGGCGGCGGTTATGGCGACGATTACGGTTCACCCTCGCAGTCGTCCGGCCGTGGCGGCTCGGGCGGTGGTTCGTCTTCCGGCGGTGGCGGCAATTTCTCGCGCGATCTGGACGACGATATTCCGTTTTGATCGGACAAACGATCGCAAGGTTTCAGACGGCGCGCCTCGGGGCGCGCCGTTTGCGTTTTAAGTTAAAGCTCAGACGGGCGAGGGAACGAGGTTCATCGCCGACTTGATGCCATCTACGACGAACTGGGTCGCCAATGCGGCGAGGATGACGCCGAGCAGGCGGGTGAGGATGGCGCGGCCGGTGACGCCGAGGAAGCGGTCCAGCCGATCGGCGATCAAGAGCGCGAGGAAGAGCAAGAGCAGGCTTGCGGCGATCACGATGATCAACTGTGCCAGCTCGAAGGCCGTCTGCATCGAGCCTGCGATCAGGATGGTCGCGGAGATCGCGCCCGGGCCCGAGATCAGTGGGATGGCCAGCGGGAAGACGGCGATGTTCTGGATGTGGTCGACGGTGATCGCGGCGGTGCCGGTCTTCTCCTTGCGATCCTGGCGTTTCTCGAACACCATCTCGAAGGCGATCCAGAAGAGCAGCAGGCCGCCGGCGATGCGGAAGGCGCCGATCGAGATGCCGAGCACGCCAAGCACGCTCGATCCGAAGAGCGCGAAGACGGCGAGAATGATGAAAGCGATGATCGTGCCGCGCAGCGCCACCTGCTTGCGCTGGGCTCTGCTCATGCCAACCGTGAGGCCGAGGAAGATCGGCGCGAGACCGGGTGGGTCGATCGTCACGAGCAGGGTTGTGAAGGCGTTGATCAGTTGGTCGGCGCTTGCCATCATGTCTCCGTATGCCCATATCTGGGCTTGGTTTTCGCGCGATTGTGATGTGGGCAAACCGATTTTGCAAATGGCGCGGCGTGCGTGATGGCGATTGGGGCGCATAAGCCTCGTTTTGCCCTGATTAGACCGTAAAAGCCTGTTCAAAACTTCCGGCAAAATTGGCTTAGGAACAGCCTTTCCGCTATAAATCTTCAAGTGATTCTAGAAGAGATGTGATCCATTTTGACTGAGCAAACACCCCCCGGCGGCGGGAAGCTCCCGCCAGGCATCGAGCCCATCTCCATTATGGAGGAAATGCAGCGGTCGTATCTCGATTACGCGATGAGCGTCATCGTCAGCCGCGCGCTTCCTGACGTGCGCGACGGCCTCAAGCCCGTGCACCGGCGCATCCTCTACGGCATGTCCGAGCTCGGCATCGACTGGAACAAGAAATACGTCAAATGCGCCCGCGTAACCGGGGACGTGATGGGTAAATACCATCCGCACGGCAACACCGCGATCTACGACGCGCTGGCGCGTATGGCGCAGGACTGGTCTCTTCGCTTGCCGCTGATCGACGGCCAGGGCAATTTCGGCTCCGTCGATGGCGATCCGCCGGCGGCCGAACGTTACACCGAATGCCGTCTCGAGAAGGCCGCGCATTCGCTGCTCGACGATCTCGACAAGGAAACGGTCGATTTCCGCGACAACTACGATGGCACACTCTCCGAGCCCGTGGTCGTTCCGGCGAAATTCCCGAACCTGCTCGTCAACGGCGCCGGCGGTATCGCTGTCGGCATGGCGACCAACATTCCGCCGCACAATCTCGTCGAAGTCATCAATGGCTGTATCGCGCTGATCGACGATCCGGCGATCGAACTGCCCGAGATGATGCAGATCATTCCGGGTCCCGATTTCCCGACTGGCGCGAAGATCCTCGGCCGCTCCGGCATCCGCTCGGCTTACGAGACGGGCCGTGGCTCGGTGATCATGCGCGGCGTCGCGACGATCGAGCCGATGCGCGGCGATCGCGAGCAGATCATCATCACCGAGATCCCGTATCAGGTGAACAAGTCGACGATGATCGAGAAGATGGCCGAGCTGGTGCGCGACAAGCGCATCGAGGGCATCTCCGACCTGCGCGATGAATCCGACCGTCAGGGCTATCGCGTCGTCGTCGAACTGAAGCGCGACGCCAATGCCGACGTCATCCTGAACCAGCTCTACCGCTACACCCCGCTGCAGACCTCGTTTGGCTGTAACATGGTGGCGCTGAACGGCGGCAAGCCGGAACAGCTGCAGCTGCTCGACATGCTGCGCGCCTTCGTCTCGTTCCGCGAGGAAGTCGTTAGCCGGCGTACAAAGTTCCTGTTGCGCAAGGCTCGCGAGCGCGCGCACGTCTTGGTCGGTCTGGCGATCGCTGTCGCCAATATCGACGAAGTCATCCGCGTCATCCGCCAGGCGCCGGATCCGCAATCGGCCCGCGAAGAGCTGATGACCCGCCGCTGGCCGGCGCATGACGTCGAAAGCCTGATCCGCCTTATCGACGATCCGCGCCACCGCATCAACGACGACATGACCTACAACCTCTCGGAAGAGCAGGCACGGGCCATTCTCGAACTGCGTCTTGCCCGTCTGACGGCCCTTGGCCGCGACGAAATCGGCGACGAACTCAACAAGATCGGCGAGGAAATCAAGGACTACCTGGATATCCTGTCGTCGCGCGTGCGCATCCAGTCGATCGTGAAGGACGAGCTTGCTGCTGTCCGCGACGAGTTCGGCACGCCGCGCCGCACTGAGATCATGGATGGTGGCCTCGAGATGGACGATGAAGATCTCATCGCCCGCGAGGACATGGTCGTGACCGTCTCGCATCTCGGTTACATCAAGCGTGTGCCGCTGACGACCTACCGTGCGCAGCGTCGCGGCGGCAAGGGCCGCTCCGGCATGACCACGCGTGACGAAGATTTCGTTAGCCAGCTATTCGTGCTCAACACGCATACGCCGGTTCTGTTCTTCTCGTCGCGCGGCATCGTCTACAAGGAAAAGGTCTATCGTCTGCCGATCGGCACGCCGACTTCGCGCGGCAAGGCGATGATCAACATGCTGCCGCTCGCTCCAGGCGAGCGCATCACCACCATCCTTCCGCTGCCGGAGGACGAGGACAGCTGGGCTACGCTCGACGTGATGTTCTCGACAACGCGCGGCACCGTGCGCCGCAACAAGCTGAGCGACTTCGTCCAGGTCAACCGCAACGGCAAGATCGCGATGAAGCTCGAGGAAGAGGGCGACGAAATCCTCTCCGTCGAGACCTGCACCGAGCATGACGACGTGCTTCTGACGACGGCGCTCGGCCAGTGCATCCGCTTTGCGGTCGACGACGTCCGCGTCTTCGCGGGCCGCAACTCGATCGGCGTACGAGGGATCAACCTCGGCGATAACGACCGCATCATCTCGATGACGATCGTCGGCCATGTCGATGCCGAGCCGTGGGAACGCGCCGCCTATCTGAAGCGCGCCGCTAACGAGCGTCGCCTGACGACGGGCGAAGCGGAAGAAATCGCGCTGGTCGGTGAAGAAGTCACCGAAGAGGGACAGCTGAGCGACGAGCGCTATGAAGAGCTGAAGGCACGCGAACAGTACGTGCTGACGGTTTCCGAGAAGGGCTACGGCAAGCGGTCTTCCTCCTACGACTTCCGTATCTCGGGCCGTGGCGGCAAGGGCATCCGCGCCACCGATACGTCGAAGACGGGCGAGATCGGCGAACTCGTCGCTGCCTTCCCTGTCGATGACAACGACCAGATCATGCTGGTTTCGGATGGCGGTCAGCTGATCCGCGTGCCGGTTGGCGGCATCCGCATCGCCAGCCGCGCGACCAAGGGCGTGACCATCTTCTCGACCGCCAAGGACGAGAAGGTCGTGTCGGTCGAGCGCATCCGCGATCCGGAAGACGAGGTCGAGGAAGGTGCCGAGAACGGCGAGGAAACCGCCGTTGTGCCGGGCGAAGAGCCTGCCGCAGAGGCTGGCGACGAAACGCCGCCGGACGCCGAGGCGTAAGAATTCCGTGCACCGGGTTTCCGGTGGGTGGATGTGAATTGAAATAGAAGGGCCGGACCTTATGGGTTCGGCCCTTTTTGTTTGAGTTGCGGAGGCCTTTGCGCCGCTCTCACCGAGCTTTCCGCGCGGATGTCGATGTCTCTACGGACGGCGAAAGGGATGTTGTTTTTCTTGGTAAATCCCTGGGTTGCAGTCCTCATTGTTTTTGGTGAATATTCCTCAGTATGCAACTAAATGGCGATTCGTTGGCATGATGGAGGATCTGCCCGCCGATCGCTCGATGACCAGTAGGAGGACGTCATGCACCCGTATTTGCTGCAATCGCAAGAGACCGCGCGAGCCTCCGATCGCCTTGACGTGGTCGATATCGCGCAGAAGCGGATGCTCGTCATATCGGCTGCGAGAGCGATCCATCGCATGCATGTCGAGCTGGGCATCGGTCTCGCCCAGAACGAGCTGGGCCGCGGCCATATCGTCTACGATCTCGCGGAACTTGCAACGCTGATCGATGACGGCGTGTCGGATCATGTGGTGGCGTCCGGGCTGAAGGAAGCTGCGGAGGTGATGGCGAAGCTTTGCCATCTGCTGACGGAGGATGCCGCCGCGGAGTGAATTTCCGGCGCCGCTATTTGGCGCGGCGGTTGTCGCGGGCATTGAGCGTTCAGCCCAAGCCAACAGAACAGAAAGGCCGCATCGTTTCCGATGCGGCCTTTTTGTTTATCTCTCGTTGCGCCTTAATTCAGGCGGCCTGCCGCGTGGGCGAGCATGGTGTAGACCTTGCCGGTGTCTGACGTCAGGTAGGACTGGGTGATCGTCCGGTCGCGGTCGGTGCGGGCGACGTCGGCGAGCAGCTTTTCGAAGTCGGCGATGTAGCGGTTGACGGCGGTGCGGAATTCCGGCTCGCGGTCATACTTGTGCTTGATCTCGTCGAAGGTCTGCTGGCCCTTCAGGGTGTAGAGGCGGCGCGTGAAGACGTCGCGCTCGCCGCGCTGATAACGGCGCCACAGATCGACCGAGGCATCGTGATCGATGGCGCGGGCGATGTCTACGGAGAGCGAGTTCAGCGATTCCACCACATGGCGCGGATTGCGGTTGTCGCCGGCGCGCGGCGCCTGGGGTGCCGGTGCTTCTACGCGCGGTGCCGGCTGGCGGGCAACTGCTTCCTCGGCGCTCTCATCGCGCGATGCGCCGCGCAGCAGGTCGCTGATCCAGCCGCCGGATGCCGGCGATGCGGCAGGCGCCTGGGTTACGGCAGGAGCGCGCTGCGGCGTTGCCGGCGTTGTCGCTGCTGTGCCGAGCGAACCGCGCAGGCCGAAGCCTTCGATCGAGGAGGGCGGAATGGCAGCGGCGGCCGGGGTCGGCAGCGGCGCGGGTGCAGGCGCCGGTTGCGGCTGGATCGCGGGCTGCACTGGCGCCTGGCGCGGGGCAGGTTGTGGCTGCGGCTGCTGTGGCTGGGCCAGCGTGCGGGCGGCGGGCTCGGAGACTTCGAGCTGCTGCGTCGAGCGGCCGACGATGTGCGAGATGTCCTGCAGCGCCTTGATCTGCTCGGAGACGGCGCGGCGCATGGCGGCGGCGCTCTCCTTGGCTTCCTCGGGCAGGTCGAACGCGCCGCGCTTCAGCTCGCTGCGCGTCATGTCCAGTTCCTTGCGGATATCGCCGGCGGAGCGGCGGATTTCCTCGGTGGCGCCGGAGAAGCGGGCGACGGCTTCGTCGACGGCTTCGCGCAGCGATTCACGCATCTGCTGTGCTGCGCCATCCGACAGGCGACCAGCGTCGCCCATCATGCGTTCGACTTCCGACAGTGACGCCGTCAGGCCGCCGCGAACGCGGTTGGCGAGCTCGCCGGAGCGGCGCTCGGCATTGCCAAGCGTGGTGTCGAGCGTTGCGTTGACGTCTTCGCTGGCCTTGAAGACGCTGCTGCGCATCGCTTCGGCTGCTTCGGCGGCGCGCTTTTCGGCATCCGAAAGCGTGGTGCTGATATCGGCGAAGGACGACTGGACGCCCTGGCGCAGGTTGTGGCTGACCTGGTTCGAGCGCTGTTCGGCGCGATCGAAGGCCGAGTCGACCATGCTGCCGAGGGCACGCATCGTCTTTTCGATGTCTTCCGAGCGCTGGACGAGGCCGACCGACAGCGTCTGCAGGGCGGATTCGCGATCTTCCAGCGTCGAGACGAGGTTGGACTGGGCGGCGCCGAGCAGGCTGGAGGCCTGCGTCAGAACCTTGGAGTGCTCGTCGAAGCGGCCGATGATGCTGCCGACCTGCGAAAGCGTCTGGCCGGAGATGTCGGAGAGGCGATCGACCTTGCCTTCGAGAAGGCGGGTCGAGGCCGCGACCATTTCAGCCGCCTTGGAGGCCGAGTCAGTGAAGCGCGAGGTGGTGTCGCCGAGGCGGCCATCCACGGCGCTCAGCTCCTCGGCCGCGCGGCTCATCATCTGGCCCATGACCATGCTGTTGTCGGACAGGCGGTCGATCAAGCGGTTGACGTTGGAGAGCAGGCTGTTTTCGATCGCATCGACGGCCGAGGTGGCGCGCTCGGTGCGGGCGTTGATCGCGTCGATCAAAGCGGCGTTTTCGGTGCGCAGGCGCTCGGCGCTCTGGTCGCTCGCCGCCGTGAGCTGTGCAGCACTCTGCTCGCTGGCAGCGGTGATCTGTGCGGCACTCTGTTCGCCGGCAGACGTGATCTGCGCTGCGGCCTCGCGGCCGGTCTGCGCGTAGCGATCGATCATCGGGCGCGCGGTCTCGTCCAGAATGCGCGACAGCTCGGTCGTACGGCCTGCGAGCATGGAGTTCAGCTCGCGGGTGCGGTCGTCGAGAGCGGCGCGGATGGAGCTTCCGCGTGCTTCGAGCGCCTGCTCAACGGTGTTGAGCGTGCTGTCGAGTTCGCGCGAGCGCTCTTCAAGGCCGCTGCGGATCGCATTGCCGCGTGCTTCGAGCGCGCGGTCGACATCGGCCATGGTGGAGGCGATCTCTTCGCTGGCGCTTGCGATCGTCGTGCGGATATCCGTGCCGTGGCTGGCGAAGGTGTTCTGCGCGTCGTTCAGTGCCTTGGAGATGGCGCCGACCTGGCCGCTGACCAGCGTCTCGGCCTCGGCCACCTTGTTGATGATGGCGTTGCCCGCTTCGGAGAAGGTCTGGGCGACGGCTGCGGCCTGGCCGGCGAGGCGGTTCTGCGCCTCGGAGACGCGACCGACGATCTGCTCGGAGCGTTCACCCATCGAGCGGGCGAAATCGCTGCTCTTGGCGTCGAGGCCTTCGGCGAACTGCTGGCCGGTCTGGCTGAGGGAGGCTGCGGCGCGCGTGGCTTCCTCGTCCATGCCCTGCGTGGTGTCGGCGACAGCGCTGCGCAGCGAGGCGGCGAGGCCGGCAGCCTTGCCTTCGATCGTGCGGTTGACTGCATCGAGGCCGACGTTGAGCGCGCGGTCCATGGTGGAGAGGCGTTCGTCGATCTTGGCGGTGCCACGGTCCATGGCTTCGCCGATGCCTGCGGTGCGGGCGTCGATGCCATCAGTCAGGCTGGCGGCGCGGCTGTCGATCTCGGAGGCGAGGTGGCTGGTACGGCCATCGATCGTCTCGGAGAACTTGGCAATGCTGTCATCGACGGCAGACGCGATGCGGCCGGAGGTTTCGTCGCTGAGAGCGCCGAGCCTGGAGATGCCGTCCGTCAGCGTGCCGGTCAGGCGTTCGCCCGCCGCATCGACCTGCTGGGCAACACCGCCAACGCCGTCGCGGATGCGGTTTTCGAGCGCTGCGAGGCCGGCTTCGACGCGCGAGCCGGTGTCGGCGAAGCGGTCGGTCATGCCTTCGATCGACTGGTCGAGGTGCGAGGCGAAGCTCTCCGTCGAGCGGGAGATTTCGTCTGCCGCGGTCTGGAAGCGACCGGCGATGTTGCCGGTGCTGTCGCGCAGGCGGTCTTCGAGCGACTGGGCGCTGTTGTCGATCGCCTGGCGGATCGAGGCTTCGCGATCTTCCAGCGACATTTCGAGCATGCTGACGCTTGCGGCGATGGAGGCGCCGATCGTCGTCGCCTGGTCGGAGAGCGTTTCGCCGATCTGGTTATGCGCTTCGTTGAGCGTCAGGTTGATCGCCTGCGTGCGGTCGTCGAGCGTGGCGCGGATGCGGGCATGCGCCGAGACGAGGCCGTCTTCCAGCTTGGTCGTGGCATTGCCGGTCAGCGCCTCGAAGCGGTCGGCGGCGGAGGTCAGGCCACCTTCGATGCGATCAGTGCCATCGGTGATGGTGCTGGAGATGGAGGAGGCGTGTTCGGCGAGCGTGCGCTCCAGGCGCTGCTGGTTTTCGGTGTAGGCGCCGCGGATTTCCTGGGCCTTGTCGGTGAAGGCGCCGGCGACGCGGGCTTCGGCTCCGGCGACGCTATCGATCAGCGCATTGGTGCGGGCATCCAGAACCTCGTCGAAGCGGCTCTGGCTGTCGCCGAGCGAAATGGCGAGCGCCATGGACTTTTCGGCGAGCGTGTCGGCGAGGCGGTCGTGGACGTCGGCAACCGTGTCGTTGATCGACTTGGCGTTCTGCGAAAGCGTGCTTTCGATGCGGTCGTGGCCGCTGACCAGCGAGTTCGCGATGCTTTCGGCATGGTGGCCGAGCGTGTCCTCGAGGCGCGAATGGCCTTCGTTGAGCGCGATCGCGAGATCCATCGCCTTGTCGTCGAGGGCTTCGTTGATCCGGTCGTGGCCGCTGGCGAGAGAGGTCGCGATATTGCCGGCATGGCGGCCGAGCGTGTCCTCGAGGCGCGAGTGGCCTTCGTTGAGCGCGATCGCGAGGCCCATGGACTTGTCTTCGAGGGCTTCGCTGATGCGGTCGTGACCGCTGGAGAGCGAGGCAGCAATGCCGTCAGCGTGGTGCGCCAGCGTATCGGCGAGGCGGCCCTGACTGTCGTCGAGCGAAATGGCGAATGCCATGGCGCGGTCGTCGATCGCTTCTGTCAGCTTCTCCTGGCCGGCGGCGAGCGACTGCGAGATGGCTTCCGCGCGGGTGTCGAGCGCGGTCTCGATCAGGCTGCGGCCCTCGTTCATCGAGGCATTGAAGGCGGCGCTGCGTTCGGCAATGGCGTCGGCCAGCTTGCGTTCGCCTGCTGCCAGCGACTGCGAGATGGCGCCGGCATGCGAGCCGAGTGTGTCCTCGATGCGGCTGTGGCCTTCGTTCAGCGAAATGGCGAGCGCCATGGCGCGGTCGTCGAGTGTTTCGGCAAGACGGTCGTGGCCGGAAGCGATGGAGCCGGCAATGGCATCGACCTGCGTGCCAAGCGTCTCCTCGAAGCGGCTCTGGCTTTCGTTGAGCGAGATCGCGAGCGCCATGGCCTTGTCATCGAGCGTATCGGCGAGGCGGTCATGGCTGCCGGTGACGGCTTCGATGATCGCTTCCGAGCGGCTTGCAAGGGTGTTTTCGAAGCGCGACTGGCTGTCGGAAAGGGCACCGAGGAAGACGCCGCTGCGTGCCGACATGACGTCGTCGATGCGCTCATGGGCGGAATCCAGCGCCTGGGTGATATCTTCCGCGCGCTTGGAGATCGTCGTGTTCAGCTCATCGGCGCGGCCGAAGGCCGAGGTGATCTGGTCGGTACCGGCCGAAACCGCAGAGCTCAGATCCGACGTCGTCGACAGCAGCGTGTCGCGGAATTCGGTGGCGCGGGCCGACAGGTTGTTGTGGAGCTCCGAGGTGCCGGAGGCGAGCGCCAGCGATATTTCGGAGGTGGCGTGGCTGAGCGCCGAGGTCATTTCCGTGGTGCGCGCGCCAATGGCGCTGGCCACTTCGTCCACCTTGTCGGTGAGGGTGCTTTCCAGGATTTCGCGTCCGGTCGAAAGCGCGGTCGTCAGCGCGAAGGACTGGTCGGTCAGCGACGAGCCGATGCGCTCGATGCTGGAGCTCAGGATGCCGTTCAGCGAGTCCGAGCCGCCGGTCAGCGTGTCGTTGATGCGGTTCAGGCTCTCCATCAGCTTGGTGTCGAGCGTGCCGGCGCGCTTGTCGAAGGCGTTGGCGAATTCGGCGACACGTTCGTCGAAGGAGGTGGACAGCTGGGCGACCGTCGCCTGCAGGCGCTCGTCGAAGAAGCCGGAGCGCAGATCGAGGTCCATGATCGTGTCATCGACGCTGGACTGCAGGCTGTGGCGGAAGCTGGTGCCGCGCTCGTCGAGCGTGCTGTTCAGCTTGGCGAGCACGTCGTCGAGCGTGCTGGTGATTGTGCGTTCGCCGCCGGTCAGGCTTTCGTTGATATCGCGGGTGCGCGCGATCAGGATCTCGTTCAGCTGGCGGGCACGGTCGTTGAGCGCGGCGTTCAGCTTCTCGGCGTTGCTGTCCATGGTGGACGCACGCGTTTCGAACTGGCTGAGAATGGTGTTGCCGTGGTCGCTGAGGCTCGACGTCAGCGAATCCAGGCGGTTATCGAACTCGTTGGCGAGCGCGAAACCGGAAGAGGTCAGCGTCTGCAGCAGCGAATCGGTCTTGGCGGCGAGCAGGGTGCCGAGCGACTGGATGGCGGATTCCGACTTCTCGGTGATCGTGGCGGCGCGCGTATCGATCATCGAGGCGAAGGCTTCGCCCGAGGTCGCGAGGCGCACGGCGATTTCTTCGGTGGCCAGCGACAGATCTTCGCGCAGCTGATCGTGAACGCCGACGATCGAGGTGCGGATACGCTCGGCGTGATTGACGATCGCCTCACGCTCGGAGCCGAGTTCGTGAACGAGACCGCGCACGCGCAGTTCGTTATCGGCGTAGCTGCGCTCCAGCGCGTTGACTTCGGAGTGGACGAGGGTTTCGAGCTCGGAGGCGCGGGCGATGGTGCGCTCGATGCCTTCGTTCATGGCGGAGACTTCACGACGAACGGCCTGGCCGACCGTCATGATGCGTTCCGACGCGATGGTTTCCGGTTCGGAGAGGCGAAGTGCCACTTCCGCCATCGAGCGGGCAGCGTTTCGCATGTCCTGGGCGCGTGCCATCATGATGGCGAAGGCGTAGAACAGGAGAACGGGGATGATGATGCCGACGAGACCGGCGATCACGCCGGGCAGGGCGACGAGGTCGGAAATCGAGCGGATCTGCCAGATCTGCGGCGAATAGAGGAGCGACATCAGGCCGAGGCCGCCGACGATCCACAGAAGCGAAACGAGCGTGGCGTTGCGCAGCGCCGGACGGGCGGAACCGTTGTCGAGGGATTTCAAGAGCGAAGCGGGGCTGACCCGGCTGCCGTCGTTGGCGGCAAAGGCCGGCGCGCGCGATCCCTGCTCGGGGGAGCGAGGTGTAGCGGCGCGCTGCTGCTTGGCATCGTCTTTACGCTGATTGCGGACAGTTGGCTTTTCGGACACTTTTGCCTCCGAGGCGTCTTGCTTCCTGACTTGTGGAGACGGCGCTTCATCGTCCTCGAAGTCGATCTGCAGGGCTTCATCCAGCGCCTTGAACGCCTTGTCCTCGATCGATTCGTTGTACTTGTTGTTCGCCATTCCGTTACGCCTCGTTACATCTCAGCCGGTCTACACGCATCCGGGTTTCCGCGTCACCCGAACAAACCTTGCCTCTGAACCTGTCCGCCCAAAATTCGTAGAGCGGATAAGTATGTCATTTCAGAGTGGATAGCTGCTTTCGCACACTTACGGTATCAAAACATTACCATTATCCACTTGGCGAGCAAAGGCTTCCACAACCCAGCTCTCCCAGTCGTATCGTAGTGACACATCCGGGCCTGCTAGACAATTAACGCCTTCGGTCAAATGCCGAGTTATTAACGCTTGATTAACCCGAATTAACGCCAGCGCGGCCTTGAAATCCAATGTGTTAGAAGTGTTTGACGGGCGTTAACCATATGACGAGAAATTCGCCCTGATTGCGCCCGAATTTAACGCGATTGGCACTGCGCCCCCGCAACATCATTCAAACGGCGGGACCTAAGACGGGAGAATTGGCATATGGCAGCAGTCAGTATTGCGTTCGCGGCGCCAGATCATGGCAAGGGACAGGTGCCCTCGCAACAGCGGCCGGTCGACCTTGTTCATCTGGCCAACCAGACGATGGGCGACAAGGCGCTTGAATTGGAAGTCCTGCAGATGTTCGCGCGTCAGGCCCGCGCCTGCCTGCACGACATGTCTTCCGGCGACGGCAAGGCGATCGTAGCCGCCGCCCACAAGCTTAAGGGTGCGGCAAGCGCCGTCGGCGCCTTCCGCGTGCGCGACGCCGCCGAAGCGCTCGAGGGCAATTGCGGCGATGCCTCGAACATGGCCGCCGTCGGCGTCGCCGTCATCGAGGCGGAGAATTTCATCCTGAAGCTTTGCCGCTAGGCGGCAATGACGCCAGCAGGTGTTCGATCATGGGACCCGTTGCACCATTGCGGAGCAGCGGGTCTTTTTATTGCTCTTGGCGTGGCGCAATCTGACAAGCGTGTCGCTTCCAAATCTGGAATGAAGAGCGCAAGGGCGGTCGTTGTTGACTGCCTCGCGTAATTGTTGGAAGTAAAAATCCAAACCCATCCCATTGATGATCACCGGAAAACACCATGCCCAAACTGACCATTGTCGCTTTCGACGGTACGCGCTTCGATCTTGATGTCGATCAGGGATCGACCGTCATGGAAAACGCCGTGCGCAACTCCGTGCCGGGCATCGAAGCCGAATGTGGCGGCGCCTGCGCTTGCGCGACCTGTCATGTCTACGTCGACGAGGAGTGGACCGAGCGCGTCGGTCCGCCCGAAGCGATGGAAGAGGACATGCTCGATTTCGCCTTCGACGTCCGCCCGACCTCGCGTCTTTCCTGTCAGATCCGCATGAAGGCGGCGCTTGACGGGCTGACCGTGCACGTGCCGGAACGCCAGGCTTAATTCTCCGAAGCATAGTCCTCCCTAGGATGAACGGGCCAAAAAAAGCCTCGCTTGCCGATGTGACGAGCGAGGCGAGGTAGGCGCATTACCTACGGCCAAGGGAGGATCGACCGCGGCTTCGCAACGCGCCAGGAGAACCCAGAAAACGAAAGTCCCGGCTAACGGACCTGAACTTTCGAATGACTGAATATTAGCGCGTTGTGTTTCACAAATCTATGGTGAGAAATTACCATTCATTGGCTGGGGCCGTGCCGGTTTCGCACAATTTTCATTGCGCGGCTAAGGTTCAGCCATCGATTTTCGCCGGAGAATCAGCTATTTTTCGCCGCCCGACGGTTTCAGGCGGTTGTTGAGCAAGCGCAGCATGCGCTTCTGGAAGTTGACGGCCTCGACCTGATCGAATCGCGCCTGCAGCCTGTCGTGCTCGGCAATTCCCCGCGTCGATACCTCCGTCACCAGCTCCTGCATGGCTTCGCAATTGGGCTGCGAGGGGAGTGCCAGGATCTTTCGTTCCATGTTGCGCGCCTGGGTTCGGGCGATCTCGGCATGGCGTTCCTCATGCCGCTTGATGTCGCTCGACAGTGTGTCCCAGATCATCGACAGCTCGGGGCTGGCGCCACGGCGATTGTTCCAGCGCGGCAGGATGATCTGCGTATGCACGGTGACGCGCGCGGTGCTGACGCGGCAGCGGCCGTTTTCCTCGACATAGGTGGCATCGCCGCCGAAACGGATCTTGGTGGCGCCGGGGTGGCGGGCCGAGGAGCCGTTGGCCGTCGGGCCGCGGGTGCTCAGCTGCTCGTCCAGTTCGTCGGCGGTTTTGCCTTTGATGTTAAAATAGGAATAGCTCTTGGTGGCCACCACGGCGGCGCTTGCGGGATAGCCAGCGGACAGCGAGACGGAAATGGCGAGGAGGAGCGGCATATAACGCGACACAGACGGCATTCTGCAAATACTCATGTTGAAGTTTGCGGGAGCTTGGGGCATAGCCACGGCTAGCGCAATATGATGACGCTGTTTTTTCAATTGATAGGATGAATGCTGGTGGCAAAGCTTGGCAGCAGTTTCTGGCGCGTCGGGCATGACCGCGAGATAGAGCTTGGTTCTACATCGGTTATCATGGCGATCGTCAACGTCACGCCGGACTCCTTTTCAGACGGCGGTCGCTACGACAGCGTCGACAAGGCCGTGGCGCATGCGCTTGATGCGGTCGAGGCCGGTGCCGGCATTATCGATATCGGCGGCGAATCCACGCGGCCGGATGCCGAGAGTGTCGATGCGCGCGAGGAGCAGGCGCGGGTGCTGCCGGTCATCGAGGCGCTGCGCGGCAAGACCGAGGCGCTGATTTCCATCGATACCTATCGCGCCGACACCGCCCGCCTTGCCGTGGAGGCCGGTGCGCATATCGTCAACGATGTCTTCGGGCTGCAGAAGGAGCCTGACATCGCCGATATCGCGGCCAGGACCGGCGCGGGGCTCTGCGTGATGCACACGGGGCGCGACCGCGACAAGCTTGATGATGTCATCGCCGATCAATTTCTGTTCCTTGAGCGGTCTCTTGAGATCGCCGGGCGCGCCGGCGTGGCGCGGGATCGCATCGTTCTCGATCCCGGCTTCGGCTTTGCCAAGGATACGGATGAGAACCTCGAACTGATGGCACGTTGCGACGAGCTTCAGCGCCTGGGATTTCCGATCCTGGCCGGCACGTCGCGCAAGCGCTTCGTGGGCGCGGTCACGGGCCGCGAGGCGGCCGATCGCGATGCCGGCACGGCAGCCACCAGCGTACTTCTAAGGCTGAAGGGCGCCGCTATTTTTCGGGTACACGATGTCGCAATCAACAGGGACGCACTTGCCGTGACTGATGCTATGCTGAAGGCACGCGACGCATTCGAGCGGAAGGGCACGTTATGAGCACCACCTACACCATCACCCTGCAGAATTGCGCCTTCTTCGCCCGCCACGGCGTTCACGACGAAGAGGAATTTCTGGGGCAGCGTTTCTTTGTCGATGCCGAGCTCGATGTCGTGACCGGCACCGCGCTGGAGACGGATTCGATCGACGATACCGTCAACTACGGCATCGCCTTCACCGTCATCGAGGAGATTGTCACCGGTAAGCGACGTTATCTCATCGAGGCGCTGGCGCTGGATATCGCCAAGGGGCTCTGTCAGAAATTCCCGCAGATCAAGCGGGCGAAGATTACGGTCCGCAAGCCGAACGCGCCGGTTCCCGGCGTGCTTGATTTCGTCCAGGTGAGCGTCGAACATTTTGTCTGACATGGCTTTTGAGACCGCCACGCTTGGGCTTGGCGGCAATATCGGCGATCCCGTCCACTCCATGGCGCAGGCGCTCAAGGCGCTGGATGCACGGGCGGATTGCCGCGTTGTCGCGGTCTCCCGGCTTTACCGGACACCGCCCTGGGGCAAGACGGACCAGTCATTCTTCTTCAATTGCTGCGCCGAAGTGTCGACATCGCTTCAGCCGGAAGCGTTGCTCGATGTCTGTCTCGACATAGAGCGCGGCATGAAGCGGGAGCGTATCGAGCGCTGGGGGCCGCGCACGCTCGATATCGATGTGCTGACCTACAACGATATCAGCCAGGAGGCGCCGAGGCTCGAGCTCCCGCATCCCCGCATGACCGATCGCGGCTTCGTTCTGATGCCGCTCGCCGACTTCGCGCCTGATCTGATCGTCAAGGGTGTCGCGGTGCGCGACTGGCTCGCTCGCGCCGATATCCAGGGGATCGAGGTCGCCGATCAGAGCATGGATTGGTGGCGTGACGCCTGAAACGAAAGAAGCGGCCATGTGGCCGCTTCGTCGTATGCTTCATTTGTCTCTATTGATTATTCGACCGAGCCGACGGTCATTTCGTCGACCTGGCGCGACAGGGTCAGACCGATCACGGGGATCATCTGGCTTTCGACCTTGACCGAAACGGTGACGTTCATCGTCTTGTCGTCGCGGACGCGGGCGATCATCGCGCCGTTGAGCTTGGCGCGGTTGAGGCCGACCACGACGGTGTCTTCCGTGACAGTACCGGAGACGACGTCGAGGCCCTTACCGGCAGCGCCGTCGAGGAACTTGCCCTTGTAGCTGTTGCCAGACTGAGTGATCAGCGCGCTCATCGGCTGTTTGAACACGCCGACGCGGCAGCTGCCATCAAGCTTGACGCCGGTGCCGTCGGTGACGGGCTCGCCGATCAGGTTGCAGGTGAATTTGGTGCCCTTGTACTTGCCGGCGACGATTTCGCCCGGACCTCTCCAGGAGCCCGCGACGGATTCGAAGAATGCCTTGTCACGCGTGGCGGCGGTGGCTGCTGGAGCCGTTTCGGCAAAAGGCGACAGGGCGATTGCCGCGAGACCGAAGAGATAGAGAAACTTGCGCGAGTACATGGATTTTCCTTGGCGAACCATATCGCTTAACTGGTGCCAAGTTTTGCCGAAAAATGGTTAATGCTTGGTTTCTAATGGGTCGAAAACGGCGCGTCTGCGGGCTTTTCGGTGCCGGACGCGTGCTTGCCTATCTCACGTAAGCTATTGAATCTCATCGGATTCTTGAAATAGACTGTTCGGAGCGAATGGTTTACGGATCTCGGCTCAATTGCGCCCGTTGCTATCACTCTTCGTCATCGACGGCGTGAGATCGCCGATGAAGTCACCGATTCCCGGGCGCTTCAGCGCGCGGAACGCCAGCGGACGGCAGAGGTCCATGGCGGCGATGCCGATACGGGCGGTCATCAGGCCGTTGATCACGCCTTCGCCGAGACGCGCCGAGAGCCTGGATGCCAGGCCATGGCCGAGAACCTGCTGGACGAGGCTGTCGCCGACGGCGATCGAGCCGGTGACGGCGAGATGGGCGAGAACGTCGCGCATCAGCCGCAGCATGCCGAAGGTGCCGGGCCGGCCGCCGTAGAGATCGGCCATGGCGCGGATGAGCTTGGCGGCCTCATAGAGAACGTAGAGCAGGTCGACGATGGCGCGCGGGCTGACGGCGGTGACGACCGAGACGCGTTTGGAGGCGTTGAGGATGAGGCTGCGGGCCTGGCGGTCGAGTGGGGTAAGCAGTTCGCGCTCTGCGAGTGCCACCAGGTGCGGGGCGTCGATGATATCGGTTTCGGCCGCCTTCAGCGTGGCGCGGCCGCGCGCGGTCTCGGGCTTGTTGGATAGCAGGTGCTCAAGGCTCTTGACGAGCGCGCGCGCCTTGGCGGGTTTGGTCTCGAGGATTGCAGCTTCCGCCTCGGCCTTGATCGTTTGCACCGCCGCCAGCCGCATCATGCCCGCCGTTTCCCTTACGACCATGGCGATGACAGCAAGGATGCCGATGCCGACCGCGGCAAGCGCGGTGTAGCCCAGCCAATCGGCGCGGCTGAAGAGGTTGCGGATCAGGCTGTCGGTCCAGAGCCCGAAGGCGAGCGAGAACAGCACGCCAAAAGCACCAAGCGCGATCTTGCCGAAGGAGGTGCTGCGTTTGCGAGGCTGGGCGACGGGCAGGGCCGGGAGGTCCTTGTCCGGATTGATAAAGGGATCGTCCTCGTCTGGTGTCAGCGTTATCTCGCCTGAGAAGGCGGCCGGCTTGCGGGGCTCCGGCGTTCGGCCGGTTTTGGCCTCCGGTTGCTCGCGTTCGTCCTCATAGGCAAAGGCGGCCGGCGCGCGGCTCGGGTGCTGGTCGGCGGGCGGCTTGATCATGCGAGGCGATCTCCAAACAGAAACTGCATGGCCCGGTCGAGCCGGATATGCGGCACCGACAGCTTGATACCTCCGCCGGTCTCCTCAAGGCTCGGCGGGCGAAAGCGGACGACGTTCACGTCGGGCAGTTGCACATTCTCGTCGCCCGATTCGATGCTTGCGAACAGGGCGGAAGGGTCTTCGGGCAGGTCGCCGGGGAAGATCGCGGTCTTGCGGATGCCGTCGAAGGTTTCGCCTGAGATCGTCTCACCCTCGATCGGCGTGCCGACGATGACGGGCAGTTCGTGACCGTCGCGCTTGACCGTCGCCTCGCGCGTTGCCCGCACCGAGGCAAGCGCCATGACGTCGATGCCGGCGCCCGCCATGCCGATGCGCTGAATGGCACGGTCGACGAGGCGACGTGTCAAAGCGTCGAGACGGTGGTGGCTTTCGTGATGCAGGTGATCGGCCTTTGTGGCGGCGACGAGAACGCGGTCGATGCGGCGCCCTAGCAGCGACGACAGCAGCGAGTTCGTGCCGGGGCGGAAGCACGCGAGAACATCGGTCAGTGCGCGCTCGAGATCCTGCACGGCCTCGGGGCCGCGATTGATTGCCTGCAGTGCATCGACGAGGACGATCTGGCGGTCGATGCGGGAGAAGTGCTCGCGGAAGAACGGCTTGACGACCACGGACTTGTAGGCCTCGTAGCGCCGTTCCATCATCGCCCAGAGCGACCCCTTTTCGGGCTTGCCGGTCGGCGGCAGCACCAGCGGTGCGAAGGTCAGCGCCGGCGAGCCGTCGAGATCGCCGGGGAGGAGAAAGCGGCCTGGCGGCAGCGTCGACAACGAGCGCTCATCGGCCTTGCAGGCCTTGAGGTAATCGGCGAAGGCAGTGGCGAGCTCGCGGGCGCGCATTTCGTCCGCCGGGGCGGCGATGTCGCAATCGTCGGTCAGCGCCAGCCATGGCCTGGAGAGCTCGGTACGGATGCCGGTGCGGGCCAGCGCGATCGTCTCTTCGCTGAAGGTGCGGTAGTCCTTGGCCAGCAGTGGCAGGTCGAGCAGCCATTCGCCGGGATAATCGACGATGTCGATCGAGAGCCTTCCCGGCGAGAAAAAGCGGCTCCAGCCGCTGGCGCTCTGGTAATCGATGGTCAGGCGAAGCTCTGAGATTGCGCGTGTGGAATCGGGCCAGATGCGGTCTTTCACCAGCGCCTTGATGTGATCCTCATACTGGAAGCGCGGCACGCTATCGTCGGGCTGCTCTTCGAGCCGGACGGCGGAGACGCGGCCCGACTGGACGGCCTCGAACAGGGGCAGGCGGCCGCCATGCAGCAGGTTATGGACCAGCGAGGAGATGAAAACCGTCTTGCCCGCCCGCGACAGGCCGGTGACGCCTAGGCGGATCGTCGGGTTGACGAGGCCGGAGGCGCGGTCCGACAGGGTGTCGAAGGCGATGCGCGCGTCGTCGGTGAAGGATGTCATGCTTGGCGGCAAGGCGAAATTCCGATTGCTGGTAGACGCCATATAGGAACCGGCACGCCGAAGAAAAAGAAGGTTGCGCGCCTGTCAGTCGATCATGAAGTCGATCAGGCGCCAGTTGTTGCGGCCCTGGTCGAAATCGAGCACGGCCAGACCACCCGGCGGAAAGCCGTTCGGCAGCGCCTGCGCCAGCAGCTGGTGGCCGATCAGCGCTTCGAGCGTCTGCTCGATGACGGGATTGTGGCCGACGAGCATGACGGCGCCCATATCCTGCTGCGCGCCGAGAATATCGAGATAGATTTCGGGCGTGGCGTTATAAAGCGCGTCGACGAAGCGGATATCGAGGTTTTCGCCCATCGCGCGGTGCACGGCGTCCGCCGTCTGGCGGCAGCGTATGGCGGTGGAGCTGACGACGAGATCCGGCTTGTAGCTTTTATCGGCCGCGTTCTCGGCCAGGATCTCGGCTGCGGCATAACCGCGCTCGCTCAGCGGGCGGTCGAAATCGCTCTGGCCGGGGGCGGGAAATGCCGCTTCGGCGTGTCTCAAAAGATAAATCCGGGAAGGTGGCGGCACGATTGCGGTCATCGGAAAGTCCCCGGTCGATTGATCTATTTCAGTAGCGCCAGCCCGGTGTCCTCGTCAACCGGCGAGCGGAATCCAGTGGGCAAGTTGCACAGGCCCTGCTACTTCAGCTGGCAAGCTGAAACGGTGGCTTTAAAAAATAGTGACGTAAAAATAGCCTGTTAGCTCAAAATTGTGACAGATTTAAAAATGTGTTTACCTAGCGGATTGGGCTTGAATCGGACGCCGTGGTCGGGATATACAGCCGCCAGATGAGATGTTCTTCAGGAGAATCGCGTTGAGTGAGAAGATCGATCTTAGCAAATACGTGCCCTCGGAAGAGGAAGAGTTCATGAACGGTAACCAGCGCGCCTATTTCAGGGCGAAGCTGATTGCCTGGAAGAACGACATCCTCAGAGAGGCGCGCGAAACCCTCGAGCATCTTGCCGAGGAAAGCGCAAACCATCCGGATCTCGCCGACAGAGCGTCGTCCGAGACGGACAGAGCCATCGAGCTGCGCGCCCGTGACCGCCAGAGAAAGCTGATATCCAAGATCGACGCCGCACTGCAGCGTATTGAGGAAGGCACTTACGGCTATTGCGAGGAAACCGGTGAACCGATCGGCCTCAAGCGTCTCGACGCTCGCCCGATCGCAACGCTGTCCATCGAAGCGCAAGAACGCCACGAGCGTCGTGAAAAAGTCTACCGGGACGAATAATCCCGGTTACATCACAAACTAAAAAAGGCACCGCCATCGCGCGGTGCCTTTTTTGTTTGCATGAAAGGGGCGGCCGTTGCCGCCGCCGGTCATTTGTCGCGATTGACGCTCATTTCGCCGAAGATGCGGGCCACCTCGTTTTGAAGGGCGGCGTCGGCGCCTGTGATCGGAGCCATCTCGGGATCGCGGCGCGGCATGTTGGAGGGCGCGGGGCGAGCAGGCGCGCTCTGTACTGGCGGTGCATTGTGCATGGGAGCATTATGCGCTGCCATTGGGCGCTCGGCCGCCAGATTGCTCGTCATTTCCTCTTCGAGCACACGCTGGAAATCGCTAGGCTGTGCCGAGGGAGCCGGGCGAGCGACGGGCTGGAACGCTGCTGGCTGCGGCGTTGGTGCCTGTGGTGCCGGCGGATAGAGGTCGACACGCTGCGGCGGCGTAGGCGGGCTCATCACCTGCGGCTCGATCCTCTGCGGGGTCAGGACGCGCTGGCGCGCGGAATCGAGAATATCGACGGCTTCGGCCGTTTCGATCGGCGCAGGCTCAGGCCGCGAGAATACGGGAGGCTGCGGGCGCGGCGCGACTGGCGTGGGCGCTATCGATAACGGCGCGACTGGCACGGGCACAGGGCGCGGCGCGGGTTCGATCTCGGGCTCGAAGACCTGATGCTGTGGTGCCGGTGGCGGCGCGATCGGTGGGGTGTCGAGACGCTCGGCGCTTGGCGCGAACTCTTCGATCGGCGACAGGCCGCGCGTTGGGGCCGGGCGCGATGCCGGCGGGACGATGACCGCGGGCTCCGGTTCAGCCACGGCGGATGTCATCACAGGCTCAGCAGGCCGCTCGCTGGGGGCGGCCGGCTGCGGTGCTTCCGGGCGTGCCGGCTCGCTGATGGCCTCGACCTGCCCATCCGGCAGGATGCGGCTTTCGATGACGATATCGGAGGGGCCGCCGATCATGATCAGATGTTCGACATCGTCGCGGCGCACCAGCACGAGGCGGCGGCGGGCGTCGACTGCTGCGGCGTCGAGAACCTGAAGACGTGGCTGGCGGTTGCGGCCGCCGCGAACGAAGGGCGAGGATGCCCGGTTGCGCATGATCCAGAGGACCGCGACAAGCAGCAGCAGGGCGATGGCCACGCCGCCCGCGGCAATGATGAAGCGGCTGCCATAAGATTCCATGATGCCATCGAACATAGTCACGTACTCCTTTGCGGCGTTCAACCACATGACGACTTTTAAGCTTCCTAGACAAGGGGGAGGCGGCTTGTCCAGTCACCGAAAGGTGCGACGCAATGTCTGTGGAACGTCTCAATCTACATTTAACGGCAAAACTGGCGCTGTAGCTTGTGAATTCAATCACTCTTCATGGAGTGTGGTGTTTTTGGCGGGGCAGCAAATTGCTAAGAAGGAAGAGGCGCCTGATTCCTGCTTCGTCTGTTAGTCACGAATGAAGGCCGGCGGGCAATGCGAGGAAGTACATGACGAAATCCCGTCAGGCCGACAATTTTAGCGAACCGCTCGTGGACCGTGGAGGGCGCGCGGGAACGGCCGTGCGGATCCTGCTTCTGGCGCTGGTGCTGATCGGCGTCGCCGCCGCCTTCGTGGTGTTCAAAACCTCGCTCGACAACGAGATGGTGCTCGGCGTTCTCGGCGTGCTGGCCATGGTCGGCATCTTCTTCCTGGTGTCGTCGATTATCGGCTTCATCGAGGTGATGCCGCAGCGCCAGTCCGACAGCCTTGCCCGCGCCTTTCTCAACAGCCACCCCGACGGATCACTGATCACCGACGAGAAGGGCCGCATCGTCTACGCCAATGCCGCCTATGGCGCGCTAACCGGCGCGCGTAAGCCGACTGAGGTCCAGACGCTGGAAGCGCTTCTGTCGCGCCACCGCGAATCCAACGAGGCGCTCTACCGGCTCTCCAACGGGCTGCGCGAGGGCCGCGAGGGGCGCGAGGAGTTCCGGCTGCTGCGCGCGCTCGGGCCATCGCCGAACGGTTCCGGCGCCCATTGGTACCGGCTGAAGGCGCGTATCCTGCAGAGCGAGGAGAGCGGCGGCCGGCCGCTGCATATCTGGCAGATCAGCGACATCACGTCGGAGCGCGACGACCAGGAGCGGTTCTTCAAGGAACTGCAGAACGCCATCGATTATCTCGACCACGCGCCTGCCGGCTTCTTTTCGGCGGGCCGCAAGGGCGAGATCTTCTATCTCAACGCGACGCTTGCCGAGTGGCTGGGGATCGACCTCACCAAGTTCATTCCCGGCTCGATGACGATCGGCGACATGGTGGCCGGCGAGGGGCTGGCGCTGATCCAATCCGTGCAGGCCGATCCCGGTCTACAGAAGACGGTAACGCTCGATCTCGACCTGAAGAAATCGAACGGCCAGGGCGTTCCGGTGCAGATCGTTCACAGCGTCACCTCGATGCGCGATGGCGCACCCGGCGAAAGCCGCTCGATCGTGCTCACGCGGCGCGACAGCACGGCTGGCGATCAGTCGGCGTCGGCTGCATCGATGCGTTTCACGCGCTTCTTCAACAATACACCGATGGCGATCGCCTCCGTCGATGGCGACGGCCGCATCCTCAGGACCAATGCGCCGTTCCTGAAACTCTTCTCCGGCATCGTTTCGCGCGATGACGTCGAGAACGGCGCGCTGTTCGAGACCATCGTGCAGGATGTCGACAAGCCGAGGCTGCAAGGCGCGCTTGCCGCCGCCAAGGACCGGCAGGGCGACATTCCGCCGCTCGATTCCAAGACGCAGGCCGACGACAACAGGCATTTCCGCTTCTATGTCAACGCCGTCATCGACCAGAGCGACGAAGCGCCGGAAGAGGCGGCGATCGTCTATGCTGTCGAGGTGACCGAGCAGAAGGCGCTCGAGGCGCAGATGGCGCAGACGCAGAAGATGAATGCCGTGGGCACGCTCGCCGGCGGCATCGCGCACGATTTCAACAACGTTCTCACCGCCATCCTTTTGTCGTCCGACCACCTGCTGCTGCAGGCGCGGCCGGCCGATCCTGGTTTCGCGGATCTGATGGAGATCAAGCGCAACGCCAACCGCGCCGCCGTGCTGGTGCGCCAGCTGCTTGCCTTCTCGCGCAAGCAGACGATGCGACCGAGCGTGCTCAACCTCACCGACGTCGTCGGCGACTTGAGGATGCTGGTCGACCGGCTGCTGTCGGGCACCAATGTCAAGCTCGACGTCGAATACGGGCGCGATCTCTGGCCAGTGAAGACCGACCTGTCGCAGTTCGAGCAGGTGCTGATCAACCTCTGCGTCAATGCGCGCGACGCGATGCCGGAGGGCGGCAAGCTGACGGTGCGCACGAAGAACGCGACGGCCGCCGAGGTCGCTGCCTTCAATTACTCCTACATGCCGCATGAGGACATGGTTCTGGTCGAGGTGTCCGACAACGGCACCGGCATCGCGCCTGAGATCATGGACAAGATCTTCGAGCCCTTCTTCACCACCAAGGAGGTGGGCAAGGGTACGGGTCTTGGGCTCGCGATGGTCTACGGCATCGTCAAGCAATCCGGCGGCTACATCCAGCCGGAATCGGAAGTCGGCAAGGGCACGACCTTCCGTGTCTTCCTGCCGCGTCACATCGTCGAGCCGGCAATCGCGGCCGAAGCCGATGCGGTCACGCCGAGCGCGGACAACGTCGTTGCCCTGTCGCCGGCGAAGGCGGAGCAGCCGGAGGATCTGACGGGATCTGCGGTCATCCTCCTGGTCGAAGACGAGGAGGCGGTGCGCCGCGGCGGCAAGCGCATGCTGGAGACGCGCGGCTATACGGTGCACGAAGCGGGATCGGGTGTCGAAGCGCTCGACATCATGGACGAGCTCGATGGCAAGGTGGATATCGTCGTCTCCGACGTCGTCATGCCTGAAATGGACGGGCCGTCGCTGTTGCGCGAACTGCGCAAGAAATATCCTGATCTGAAGTTCATCTTCGTCTCGGGCTATGCCGAGGACGCATTCGCCCGCAACCTGCCGCCAGAGTCCAAGTTCGGCTTCCTGCCGAAGCCGTTCTCGCTGAAGCAGCTGGCTGTGGTGGTCAAGGAGACGCTTGAGGGGTGAGGTGAGGCGGGGCCGTTTGCGGCGTTGTGCCGTAGGGGTTCCCTGTATAAGGGCGTGCCGTGTGAGCCCCCCTCTGTCCTGCCGGACATCTCCCCCACAAGGAGGGAGATTAGCTGGAGGCGACCGCTCGCTCCAATCTTATGATTTGGCGAAGGCCGCTGGATGAATGGGGCATGCCGTGGCGGCACACCCCATCAAATATCAGGCGTTGAGCGCAACCGCGATCTCACCGGCAAGCCGCGCGTTGTTTTCCACCAGTGCGATATTGGTCTTCAGGCTCTGGCCGTCGGTCAGGTCGAAGATGGTGCTCAGCAGGTAAGGCGTGACCGCCTTGCCGGAGATTTCGTCGCGTTCAGCGCTGTCGAGCGCGCGCTGAATGTAGATTTCCATCTCTTCGGCTGGGATCTCGTCGGCTTCGGGCACCGGATTGGCGATCAGCATGCCGCCGTCGATGCCGAGCTGTTCGCGTACCGTCTGGAAGTTGGCGATGGCCGCCGGGCTGTTCAGCGTCAGCGGGCTGCGCAGGCCGGAGGAGCGCGACCAGAAGGCTGGGAATTCTTCGCTCTCGTAGGTGACCACGGGAACGCCAGCGGTTTCCAGCACTTCCAGTGTCTTCGGCACATCGAGGATCGCCTTGGCGCCGGCGCAGACGACGATGACGCCGGTGCGGGCAAGTTCTTCGAGGTCGGCGGAGATGTCGAAGCTCTCTTCCGCACCGCGATGCACGCCGCCGATGCCGCCAGTCGCGAAGACCTTGATGCCGGCGCGTTCGGCGGCGATCATCGTGGCGGCGACCGTGGTGGCGCCATGGCGGCGCTCGGCAATCGCGAAGGCGAGGTCGGCGCGCGAGACTTTCAGCACATCCTTGGCCTTGGCCAGCTGCTCAAGCTCTTCGGCTTCAAGCCCGATGTGGAGCGTGCCGTGGATGACGGCGATCGTGGCGGGGACCGCACCCTGCTCACGGATGATCGATTCGACGCTGCGGGCCATCTCGATATTCCCGGGGTAGGGCATGCCGTGGGTGATGATCGTCGATTCGAGCGCCACGATCGGCGCGCCGCGCTGCTTGGCGCTCGCCACTTCCTTGGAATAGGTGATCGGCAGCTTGGGAGAGAGAGTGTTCGTCATCGGATCTTCCATTTCGTCTGATTGGGGTTCAATGCAGAATTCTCGCCGGCGGGACAAGAGCCAGAGCCTGTTTCAGCAGATCGGCGGAGAGATTTTCGTTCACCGCGTTGGGCGACTGGACCGTCAACGCTGCGGCGGCCGCACCCTCGCGGATGGCTTCGCTCATCGGCAAACCGCGCAAAAGTGCTGCGATAACGCCCGAAGCAAGAGAATCGCCGGCGCCGGTCACGTCGGACACATGCTCGACATTGGCCGGCTGCAGCGCCGCCACTTGGCCGGCGGAAAAGGCGATCAGCTCACGCTGTCCCCGGGTGACGACACCGCCCCTGAGGCCGATATCACCGAGCAGTGATGGCCAGTGGATGGCGTTTTCCGGCCGCTCGCCGGTCAGCGCGGTGGCCTCGGCCTCGTTGAGGAAGAGGTAGTCGATCTCCTGCATGCAGGCCTTCAGCTTCACCGCCTTTGCCGGCGAGATGGCGATCGCCGCCACCGGCTTGCCGAGCGCCTTGGCGCGGGTTGTGATCGAGACCAGCGTTTCCTCCGGCAGGTTGGCATCGAAGAGGATCATGTCGGTCGACGAAAACGCGTCGCGCACCGAGCGGATCGACAGGCGGCGCGGCACGAACATGCGGTAGAGATCCATGTCGGCCAGCGCGATCACCAGATTGCCGTCGCGCTCGATGATGGCGGTATAGCTCGGGGTCTTGCGGTCGAGAAAGATGAAGGGGCGGTCGTTGACGCCGGCGAGATCAGCGGCTTCGCTCACCATCTCGCCGGTCGGATCGCCGCCGCGCGGCGAGATCATGGTGACGTCGAAGCCGAGGCGGGCGAGGTTGCGGGCCGCGTTGAAGCCTCCGCCGCCTGCTTCCTCGAACCAGGAGCCAGGGTTGCTGGCGCCATCGGCGGTGGCGCCCGATATGCGGCCGCGGCGATCGACATGGGCACCGCCAAGCACGAGAATCTTCTTGCTCATCTCATCGCTCCGAAATGCCGTCTTGGCCGAATCGAGCGGCCTCCGGAAGCGCGGTCAGCCGCCGTCCAGGTGCTGTAAGCTCTTGCTTTGCATGGATAAAACAAATGTAGAACACAGGCCGTTTTACCTCTTTCTTTCAATGCTTTGAACGGCACTTGCGCGATGAGAACAAATGCGGTACAAAATCGACATCGGCGGCGACATTGCTTGAGCGGCTTCAATAACCTAAAGGTGGATCGAATGTCACAGAATACATTGCGGCTTGTAGAGGACAAATCGGTGGACAAAAGCAAGGCACTTGAAGCGGCACTCTCACAGATCGAGCGGTCGTTCGGCAAGGGCTCTATCATGAAGCTCGGCTCGAATGAGGGCGTGGTCGAGATCGAGACCGTTTCGACGGGCTCTCTCGGACTGGATATCGCACTCGGGATCGGCGGTCTTCCGAAGGGACGTATCATCGAGGTTTACGGGCCGGAAAGCTCGGGTAAGACGACGTTGGCGCTGCAGACGATCGCGGAAGCCCAGAAGAAGGGCGGCATCTGCGCCTTCGTCGACGCCGAACACGCGCTTGATCCTGTCTATGCCCGCAAGCTGGGCGTCGATCTGCACAATCTGCTGATCTCGCAGCCGGATACCGGCGAGCAGGCACTCGAAATCACGGACACGCTGGTGCGCTCCGGCGCCGTCGACGTGCTGGTCGTGGACTCGGTCGCGGCGCTTACGCCGCGCGCCGAAATCGAAGGCGAAATGGGCGACAGCCTTCCGGGTCTGCAGGCGCGACTGATGAGCCAGGCGCTGCGCAAGCTGACGGCCTCGATCTCGAAGTCGAAGACCATGGTCATCTTCATCAACCAGATCCGCATGAAGATCGGCGTCATGTTCGGTTCGCCGGAAACGACTACTGGTGGTAACGCGCTGAAGTTCTATGCCTCGGTTCGCCTCGACATCCGCCGCATCGGCGCCGTCAAGGAGCGCGAAGAGGTGATCGGCAACCAGACGCGCGTCAAGGTCGTCAAGAACAAGATGGCGCCTCCCTTCAAGCAGGTCGAATTCGACATCATGTATGGCGAAGGCGTATCGAAGACCGGCGAGCTGGTCGACCTCGGCGTCAAGGCCGGGATCGTCGAGAAGTCGGGCGCCTGGTTCTCCTATAACAGCCAGCGTCTCGGCCAGGGCCGCGAGAACGCCAAGACCTTCCTGCGCGACAATCCGGAACTGATGCGCGAGATCGAAACCTCGATCCGCCAGAATGCCGGCCTGATCGCCGATCAGCTGCAGAATGGCGGCCCCGACGCCAACGATTCCGACGGCGAATAAGCCTCGATCCAGGATTGAATAGTTCAAAGCCGGCTGCATTCCTTGATCAGAATGCAGCCGGTTTTGTTTGTCTGCTGGACAGTGGTTAACGTCAGCGATAAAAGCCACTGAATTTTCAAGATTTGACCTGCCTTGGGCAGCACTGAAGGGCATAGCATGAGCGGTGTGAACGAAATCCGGTCGACCTTCCTCGACTACTTCAAGAAGAACGGCCACGAGATCGTTTCATCGAGCCCGCTGGTGCCGCGCAACGACCCGACGCTGATGTTCACGAACGCCGGCATGGTGCAGTTCAAGAACGTTTTCACCGGTCTCGAGCAGCGCCCCTACAAGACGGCGTCGACCGCGCAGAAGTGCGTGCGCGCTGGCGGCAAGCATAACGACCTCGACAATGTCGGCTATACCGCGCGTCACCATACCTTCTTCGAGATGCTCGGCAATTTCTCCTTTGGTGATTACTTCAAGGAGCAGGCGATCGAGCATGCCTGGACGCTGATCACCAAGGAATTCGGCATCGACGCCAAGCGTCTGCTGGTCACTGTCTATCACACCGACGACGAAGCCTTTAATCTCTGGAAGAAGATCGCGGGCCTCTCCGACGACAAGATCATCCGCATCCCGACCAGCGACAATTTCTGGGCGATGGGTGACACCGGCCCGTGCGGCCCCTGTTCGGAAATCTTCTACGATCACGGCGACCACATCTGGGGCGGCCCTCCCGGCTCGCCGGAAGAGGATGGCGATCGCTTCATCGAGATCTGGAACCTCGTCTTCATGCAGTACGAGCAGATCACCAAGGAAGAGCGCATCGACCTGCCGCGTCCGTCGATCGACACCGGCATGGGTCTCGAGCGTATCGCAGCCCTGCTGCAGGGCAAGCACGACAACTACGACATCGACCTCTTCCGCGCGCTGATCTCGGCGTCGGAGGAAGCAACCGGCGTCAAGGCCGAGGGTGAGCAGCGCGCCAGCCATCGCGTCATCGCCGATCACCTGCGCTCGTCCGCCTTCCTGATCGCCGACGGCGTTTTGCCGTCCGCCGAGGGCCGCGGTTACGTGCTTCGTCGCATCATGCGCCGCGCCATGCGCCATGCCGAACTGCTCGGCGCGCGTGAGCCGCTGATGTGGAAGCTTTTGCCTGCGCTGATCCAGCAGATGGGCCGCGCCTATCCGGAACTGGTGCGCGCGGAAGCCCTGATCACCGAGACGCTGAAGCTTGAGGAAACCAAGTTCCGCACGACGCTGAAGCGTGGCCTGTCGCTTCTGTCGGATGCTACCACCACGCTCGGCAAGGGCGACATGCTCGACGGCGAGACCGCCTTCAAGCTCTACGACACCTACGGCTTCCCGCTCGACCTGACGCAGGACGCGCTGCGCGCCCGCGAAATCAACGTCGATCTCGCCGGATTCACCGACGCCATGGAGCGCCAGAAGGCAGAGGCACGCTCGCATTGGGCAGGCTCCGGCGACAAGGCGACCGAGACGATCTGGTTCGAGCTGCGCGACAAGCACGGCGCCACCGAATTCCTCGGCTATGACACCGAAACCGCCGAAGGCGTTGTCCAGGCGATCGTCAAGGACGGTTCTGCTGTCGGCGAAGCGGCCAAGGGCGACAAGGTGCAGATCGTCGTCAACCAGACGCCTTTCTACGGCGAATCCGGTGGCCAGATGGGCGATGCGGGCGTGATCTCATCCGATAACGCCAAGATCGAAATCACCGATACGCAAAAGCGCGGCGAGGGCCTGTTCGTTCACACGGGCACTGTCGTCGAGGGCACGGTCAAGGCCGGCGATGCCGTGGCATTGACCGTCGATCACGCCCGCCGCTCGCATATCCGCGCCAACCACTCGGCGACGCACCTGCTGCATGAAGCACTGCGCGAAGTGCTCGGCACCCATGTGGCCCAGAAGGGCTCGCTGGTCACGCCGGATCGCCTGCGCTTCGACGTCTCGCATCCGAAGCCGATGACGGCGGAAGAGCTCAAGGTGGTCGAGGATATGGCCAACGAGATCATTCTGCAGAATTCGCCGGTCACGACCCGCCTGATGAGCGTCGACGACGCCCGTGCCGAAGGCGCCATGGCGCTGTTCGGCGAAAAATACGGCGACGAGGTTCGCGTCGTCTCCATGGGCCAGGGGCTGCATGGGGCGAAGACAGGCAAGCCTTATTCGATCGAACTCTGCGGCGGCACGCATGTGTCGGCGACCGGTGACATCGGCCTCGTGCGCATTCTCGGCGACAGCGCCGTCAGCTCCGGCGTTCGCCGCCTGGAAGCCGTCACCGGTGAGGCGGCTCGTGCCTATCTCGCCGAGCAGGACGAGCGGGTGAAGGCGCTCGCGACCTCGCTCAAGGTTCAGCCGGCCGACGTGCTGACGCGCGTCGAAGCGCTGATGGACGAGCGCCGCAAGCTCGAGAAGGAACTGGCGGACGCCAAGCGCAAGCTTGCCATGGGCGGCGGGCAGGGCGCCTCGGAAGAGTCCGTGCGCGATATCGGCGGCGTCAAGTTCCTCGGCAAGGCCATCTCCGGCGTCGATCCGAAGGACCTGAAGGGTCTCGCCGACGACGGCAAGGCGAGCCTCGGCTCCGGCGTCGTGACGCTGATCGGCGTCTCCGATGACGGCAAGGCCAGCGCCGTGGTCGCGGTCACCGCTGATCTCGTCGGTCGTTTCAGCGCCGTCGATCTGGTGCGCGTTGCATCCGCCGCGCTCGGCGGCAAGGGCGGCGGCGGCCGTCCGGACATGGCGCAGGCCGGCGGTCCGGATGGATCGAAGGCTGACGAGGCGCTCGAGGCCGTGGCGGCTGCGCTGGCTGGCTGAACGGCCTTTTCTTGATTGAATTTCGAAAGGCGGGTGCTTCGAGTGCCCGCCTTTTTCTTTTGCGCCGGCAACTCAGCAGGATTTGTCAAATCGCGTTATGTTTGTCTGCAGCCGGTCAACTGGCATGAGGTTTCGACATGAACGGCACCACGGCATGGGCACTCTATGAAAGCCGCCTGAGGCGGGTTTCGGCCTATATCCATGATCATCTCGATGAAGAGCTGGACATGGATACGCTCGCCGAGATTGCCTGCATGTCGAGCTATCACTGGCACCGGATCTATCGCGCGGTCCATGGAGAGACGCTGGCGGCGACCGTCAAGCGGCTGAGATTGCATCGCGCGGCGGGCGATATCGTCCGTTCGGATCTCGGTATCGGGGAAATTGCCAGGCGATCCGGCTATCCCAACCTCCAGTCTTTCAACCGCATTTTCAAATCGGTCTACGGCATGCCGCCGGCCCGTTATCGGAAAGAGGGAAGCCACACGGAGTTCCAACCCTCACCTAACGGAAGGACCAAAGCCATGTTCAACGTTACCTTACGGAAGATCGAGCCGGTCGCGCTTGTCGGCGTGCGTCACAAGGGCTCGTATATGCAGATCAGCAAGGCGTTCGAGGTTCTCTTCGGCACGCTCTACGCGCGCGGGCTGGCGAGGCCCGATATGCGGATGATCGGCGTCTATTTCGACGATCCCGATCTGGTGCCGGCCGAAGAGCTTCGCTCCATCGCCTGTGTCTCAGTCGAAGGCGAGATTAAGGTCGAAGCACCGCTCGAACCCATCACGCTCGACGGCGGGGAGTATGCGGTGCTCAGACACAAGGGACCCTATGCAGATATGCACAAGGCCTATCAGTGGCTGTTTTCCGAATGGCTGCCGACCTCGGGTCGGCAGCTGCGCGATGGGCTGATGTTCGAGGACTACCTCAACAATCCGCGCGACGTGCCGCCGACGGAGTTGGTCACCGAGATCTACATGCCCCTTATCTGAAACTGGTCAGGCGCTCTTTTGCAGCGCCTTGGTGGCTTCGTCATCGATCATGTTCGCCCTCTTATAGGCGGCGCGGTCGGTGACGCGGCCGACGTAATCGGCGAATGCCTGGCGCTTCTCGAAGGTGCCGAAGCCAAGGCCCCAGCCGACATGCGAACCGACATAGACGTCGGCCGCCGTGAAGCGGTTTCCGGCGATATAGGGCGATGCGCTGACGGCTTTTTCGAGCGTGTCCATCACGTCGGCATAGCTGCCATAGCCCGCCATCCGGCTCTTGTCGGCCGGCGTGTGGAAGCCGAGCGCGCGGTTGGTGGTGGCCGCTTCCAGCGGACCGGCGGCGAAGAACATCCAGCGATAATAGCTGCCGCGCTCTTCGGCCGTCGGCGCAAGGCCCGCTTCCGGAAAGGTTTCCGCCAGATAGGCGCAGATGGCGGCGCATTCGGTGACGACAGTCTTGCCGTGGCGGATCGCCGGCACCTTGCCCATCGGGTTGATGGCAAGATAATCCGTTGCTTTCATGCTGCTTTCGAAGCCGAGAATCTCGGTCGTATAGGCAGCACCCGTTTCCTCCAGCATCCAGCGGGCGATCCGTCCGCGCGACATCGGATTGGTGTAGAAGATCAGTTCGTCGGCCATGGTGTTCTCCTCGTTTCGCTTGATAACTGGCGCGGGCGAGCGGCGAGGCAACGTCTATGGCATGGCGACGTCAGATTTTGGCAGTAGCGGCGCCGGTCAGAGCGCCTTGCGATACTGGATGAAGCCCGAGCGCTCGGCGATCCGGTCGTAAAGCTTGCGGGCCGTGGCGTTTGTCTCGTGGGTCATCCAGTAGAGCCGGCCGGCGCCGTGCTCGCGGGCAAGATCGGCGACGGCCTCGATCAATGCCGCACCGGTTCCGAGACCGCGTTGGCTGTCGTCGACATAGAGATCCTGCAGGTAGCAGGTCCATTTTGGTAGCCAGGTGGAGCGGTGAAAGATCGCGTGCACGATACCGACCAGCCTGCCGTCGCCATCGAAGGCGCCGAGCGCGTGCATCGGCTCCGCGGGATCATGGAAGCGGCCCCAGGTCAGGTCCGTCGTCTCCTCGGGGATCGCGACTTCGTAGAAGCGCTGATAGCCGGCCCATAGCGGCTCCCAGGCGCTGCGGTCCGATGGTTTTAGCGGGCGGATGGTCGTCGTCATATTGTTGTTCCCCTCCTGATGTCCCTGAAACGAAAACGGCGGGGAAAACCCCGCCGCATCGTTCGCATATTTCAGATGGCTTATGCCATGGCCTTCTGCAGGTTTTCGTCGATCTTGTCGAGGAAAGCCGTGGTCGAGAGCCAGGGCTGATCCGGGCCGATCAGCAGCGCCAGGTCCTTGGTCATGAAGCCGGCTTCGACGGTGTCGACGCAGACCTTTTCGAGGGTGGCTGCGAACTTCGCCAGTTCGGCGTTGTCGTCGAGCTTGGCGCGGTGCGCGAGGCCACGGGTCCAGGCGAAGATCGAGGCGATCGAGTTCGTCGAGGTTTCCTGGCCCTTCTGGTGCTGACGGTAGTGACGCGTCACCGTGCCGTGAGCGGCTTCGGCTTCGACGGTCTTGCCATCGGGGGTGAGGAGAACGGAGGTCATCAGGCCGAGCGAACCGAAGCCCTGGGCTACGGTGTCGGACTGGACGTCGCCGTCGTAGTTTTTGCAGGCCCAGACGTAGCCGCCGGACCACTTCAGAGCGGATGCGACCATGTCGTCGATCAGGCGGTGCTCGTAGGTGATGCCGATTTCCTTGAACTGATCCTGGAATTCAGCTTCGTAGACTTCCTGGAAGATGTCCTTGAAGCGGCCGTCATAGGCCTTGAGGATGGTGTTCTTGGTCGACAAGTAGACAGGCCACTTGCGCATCAGGCCGTACATCATCGAGGCGCGGGCGAATTCGCGGATCGACTCGTCGAGGTTGTACATGGCCATGGCAACGCCGGCGCCGGGAGCGTCGAACACTTCCTTCTCGATGACCTGGCCGTCTTCACCGACGAACTTGATGGTCAGCTTGCCCTTGCCGGGGAATTTGAAATCGGTGGCGCGGTACTGGTCGCCGAAGGCGTGGCGGCCGACGACGATCGGCTTGGTCCAGCCGGGAACGAGGCGCGGAACGTTCTGGCAGATGATCGGCTCGCGGAAGATGACGCCGCCGAGGATGTTGCGGATCGTGCCGTTCGGGCTCTTCCACATCTGCTTGAGGTTGAATTCCTTGACGCGGTCTTCATCCGGCGTGATCGTTGCGCACTTGATGCCGACGCCATGCTTCTTGATGGCGTTGGCGGCATCAACAGTCACCTGGTCGTTGGTGGCGTCGCGGTTTTCTACCGAGAGGTCGTAATAGTCGATTTCGAGGTCCAGATACGGGTGGATCAGCTTATCCTTGATAAACTGCCAGATGATGCGCGTCATTTCATCGCCGTCGAGATCGGCGACGGGGTTGGCGACCTTGATCTTCTTCATGTATCTGCCTCGTTAAGCTTTTGAGGGACATGCGTCCCGGGTGGGTGATATAAAATCCCGTGGGCTATAGCATTGTGCGCCCGGAGTGCAAAGCCGCAAGCAGGGCAGATTTGCGTCTTTTTGCGCCATTGCCAAGCGGCGGAAAATGGCTAGTCTCCGCGCAAAACCATTGCCTCGGACATTTGATCATGAAGACGATTTCGCTTGCCTTTGCCGCCTTGCTCGGCCTCACCGCCACGGTATTCGCCGCTGACGCGACGGCGCCGGTCAAGGAGATCATGGAGGCCACGACCAAGAATTGGTCGGGCGCCGACGAGGATTGGCAGGACATCTTCGACGAGAGCAGGCTGACGCGCATCTACAGCAAGGATTTTGTCGCCAAGTACCGCGCCGCGATGCAGAACCCGGCCGCCGACGAGGATGGCGTGTCGCCGTTCGATTACGACGTCATCGTCAACGGCGAAGACGCGTGCCCGCTGCAGGACATGACCTATACGCCGAAGCCCGGCGAAAACGGCGCGACGGAAGTGGTGGTGACGTTCAAGAAGCAGACCTGCATGGACGGGATCGACGACAAGCAGGCGCTGACCACCGTGCGCTTCGAGGTGCTGGAAGAGGGCGGCAAGGCTGTCGTCGATGACGTCTTCACCGAAGGCGACCCCGGCCAGCCGGCGAACTCGCTGAAGAACACCATGGTGCAGATCGCCAAGGGGCAATAACAAGCTCTCGATCGGGACGCTTTCGACGGCAAGATTGATTTGCTTTTAAGAGCCTTGGCGATATGTGAGCGGTGAAACACCATTCCTCCGCTCCGGGGCCCGAACTCTTTGTTTTCCGGTTTTGATTTTCGCGATTGGCTGCTTGCCAACGATCCGGCCCTGTCGCGGCTGAGGATGGCTCTGCGCGTCACGCTGTCGGTGGCGCTCTCCTTCGGTCTTCTGCTGGTCATCCATTCGCTGCTGTTTCCGCTGCCGATCGCCTCTTACGGGCTTGGGATCGTGCTGGCGATCGAGGGCGGCGTCGCGGTGCGCGACAAGGGCGGCGGGCGGCAGCTGGTGACGCGGCTTCTCGGTTGCGCCGCCAGTCTCGTGGTCGTCGTCATCGCCGCCGGGCTGGAAGGGCATCGGCTGATCTCCGACGCCGCCTTTCTGCTGATCATCTTTCTTGCGGCGTCCGCACGCGTCTTCGGGCCGCGCGGCCATGCGATCGGCATGTTCGCCTTCATGTCGTACTTTCTCGGCGCCTATTTCCAGCCGGCGCTCGCCGAACTGCCCTTGGTCGCGATCGGACCGATCGTCTCCTCGCTGATCGCGCATGCGGTGCGCTCCGTCGTGCTGCCCGACGACTGGCGGCGCGATCTGTTGCGGTCGCTCGAAAGCGTGCAGGGGCGGATCAACCAGATCCTCTTCAAGATCGCAGCACTTGCGGCGGATGGGCACGTTTCGGATGCGGACCGGCAGGAGCTCAATCAGCTGGAGGAGCGGCTGAAAGACGTGGTGCTGATGGCCGAGAGCTTCATTCCCAGGCCTCCGAGTGGCATGTTCGATCCGGGCACGGAGCCGGCCGGTGAGCTCGCTATCCGTCTCTTCGACGCGCATCTGGCAGCCGAGGGCGCGATCATGCTCTGCTCGCAATCGCTGCCGCCCTTCGAGTTGGTGCATAGGATCATCGAGGGGCATTCGGTGCGTCCTCCGAATGAGGATGACGAAAGCCCCTCGGCCGAGGCGACGCGGGCGCTGATCAGGCTCGGCAATGCGCGGGCTGAGCTTGTCGAAACCATCGATGAGGGCAATCGGACGGGCTTTGCAGATATCGCAGCCGTGGCCGAGGCGCCGGCTCAAGCATCCCTTCCGGATTTCTCGTTGCGCAATCCGCTGATGCGATCGGCGCTGCAGATCACCGTCGCCGCGGCGATCGCCATGACGCTCGGTCTCGGCCTGTCGCGCGAGCGCTGGTTCTGGGCGGTGCTCGCCTCTTTCCTCGTTTTCACCAACACCAATTCGCGCGGCGATACGGCGATGAAGGCGTTGCAGCGTTCAGTGGGCACGCTGTTCGGCATCGCTATCGGGCTTCTGCTTGCGACACTGCTGAGCGGCCATTTGGCTCCGGCGCTCGCAATCACGAGCCTCTCCATCTTTCTCGCCTTCTACTTCCTGCAGACAAGCTACGCGACGATGACCTTCTTCGTGTCGATCGCGCTTTGCCTTGTTTACGGGATGATCGGATCGTTGACGCTCGACCTCTTGTTGCTGCGTGTCGAGGAGACCGCGCTTGGTGCGGCCGTCGGAACACTGGTCGCCTTCGTCGTCTTTCCGGCCCGCACCCGCGGCGCGCTCGACCTCGTGCTCGATAAATGGTTCGCTGCTTTGGGCGCGCTGCTGAAGGCCACCGCCGCCGGCGAGCCGCGACATAGGCTGATTGGCCTCTCACAGACATTGGACGCCGCCTACAAGGATCTGGCGACGACGGCGCGGCCGCTCGGCTCGTCATGGTCGGTTGTCACCAAGCCGGGACAGGTCCGGCAGACGCTGGCGATCTTCCTCGCCGCCACCTACTGGGCGCGGATGATGGCGAAGAACCGGGAGGCGTCAATCACCAGTGACGACGCCCGCCAATTGATCGACGCCAGCCTCGCCCGCGTCACGTCCGCCTCGGCGCGCCGCTCGGAATGTTTCTTTGTCGATCGCAAGATCCCCGTATCGAGCGCCCGCCACCATCCACACGCCAGCAAGGGATGGCGGCAGGGGCTTGAGATGATCGGCTTGACGCTGGAGCGGCTGTATCCGGATGCATAAGCCTTGCCGTTTCAGCCCGTCTTGGCTATTTCCGCGCCTAGCAAAAGGATTTTGACTTCATGGCAGGCACGAACAGCGAGCGTCTTCTTCTGACGGAAGGTCCCGTCATCATTCTGGTCGAACCGCAGATGGGCGAGAATATCGGGATGGTGGCGCGCGCCATGGCGAATTTCGGGCTGTCCGAACTGCGCCTCGTCAATCCGCGCGACGGATGGCCGAACGAGAAGGCGCAGGCCGCAGCGTCGAAGGCCGACCATGTGATCGAAGGCACCAAGGTGTTCGAGACGCTGGAAGAGGCAATTGCCGATCTCAACTTCGTCTATGCAACGACGGCGCGCGAGCGCGACGGTTTCAAGCCGGTGCGTTCGCCCGTGGTGGCGGCGCAGACGTTGCGTGCGCGGTTTACGGCGGGCGAGGGGACCGGCATTCTTTTCGGGCGTGAGCGCTGGGGCCTCTCCAACGAAGAAGTGGCGCTGGCAGACGAGATCGTGACCTTCCCGGTCAATCCCGCCTTTGCCTCGCTCAATATCGCGCAGGCCGTGCTCCTGATGTCCTACGAGTGGATGAAATCGGGCATGGAGGATCTCGGCAGCGTTCCCTTCCAGGCGATGGAGCAGACACCATCGACGAAGGAACAATTGCACGGGCTCTACGACCAGTTGGAAGAAGCGCTGGATTCGCGCAATTATTTCCACCCGCCCGCGAAAAAGCCGAAAATGATCGACAATCTCCGGGCAGTCCTTTCTCGCCGCGCCTTCACGGAGCAGGAAATCAGCGTGATGCGCGGCGTGATCTCCTCCCTCGACCGTTTCTCGCGGCAATATCCGCGCGGAAGCCGGGCGCCCGCAGACGTCAAGGAACAGCAGGAAGATGACAGCAGCGACGCATGAGCTGAAACCCGTCCTGGTCTTCGATTCAGGTATTGGCGGGCTGACGGTGCTGCGCGAGGCGCGGGTGCTGATGCCCGAGCGCGGTTTCATCTATGTCGCCGACGATGCCGGCTTTCCCTATGGCGGGTGGGAAGAGCAGGCGCTGAAGGAGCGGATCATCGATCTGTTCGCGCGGCTGCTTCGCGAGCATGACCCCGAGGTCTGCATCATCGCCTGCAACACGGCCTTCACGCTTGCCGGCGCCGATCTGCGCGCCGCATTCCCCGGCATGACCTTCGTCGGCACCGTGCCGGCGATAAAGCCGGCGGCGGAGCGGACGCGCTCGGGCCTCGTCTCGGTGCTCGCGACACCCGGGACAGTCAAGCGCGCCTATACGCGCGATCTCATCCAGTCCTTCGCGCAGCAGTGCCATGTGCGCCTCGTCGGCTCGGAAAACCTGGCGCGCATGGCGGAGGCCTATATTCGCGGTGACATGCTCTCCGACGAAGCCGTTATGGGCGAGATCGCCCAGTGCTTCGTCGAGAAGGATGGCCGGAAGACCGATATCGTCGTGCTTGCCTGCACACATTATCCGTTCATGGCGAACATCTTCCGGAGACTGGCGCCGTGGCCGGTCGACTGGCTGGATCCGGCGGAAGCCATCGCGCGGCGGGCGCGCAGCCTCGTTCCCGAAGTGGCCGATGCCGTGCATCCCGACAATTTCGACTTCGCGGTCTTCACCTCGGGCAATCCGGATTTTTCGACGAAACGGCTGATGCAGGGATTTGGTCTCACCGTCAGGTGACATCGTTCCATGGCCGCAATCTTTCGCGCTGGCGGCGCTTTCCTTCGTGATGCCGATATCGCAAGCTCACAGATGGAGAATCGTTCGCGGGCTTCGGCTCCCTGACGCGAACAGGGGAATGTCTTATGTCGTTTCAAAGACTTGTGATGCTGATCTTCTTTCTGCAGCCGATCGCCTTCGGCAGCTGGCTGCCGCGCATTCCCGATGTGCAGGCGAAGCTCGGCATGGGGCCGGCCGATCTCGCCATCGCGCTGCTCGGGTTGCCGATCGGCACGCTGATGACCTTGCCCTTCGCCGGCCGTCTGGTCGCGAAAATCGGCGGACGCGCGACGATCATTTATGGTTTCGTGGCCTTTCTCGCGGTCGTGTCCCTGCCGGCCTTCGCCGACAATATCACGACGCTGTTCTTCGCGCTGATGATCCTTGGCGTCACACTGTCGACGCTCGAGCTTGGGCTCAACGTCGAGGCCGACCGGGCGGAGAAGACGACCGGCCTCATGATCATGAGCCGCTGCCATGGCTTCTGGAGCCTCGGCATCATGGCGGGTAGCCTACTGGGCGTCGGTGCTGCCGCGCTGCATCTACCGGCGAACTGGTCGATCGCCCTGATTGCGCTCCTCGTGCTGCCGATCGCGCTATTTGTCAGCGTGCGGTTGCCGCTCGGGCCCGATCCGGCGGCCGAGGCATCGCATGCGCAAAGCGCACCGTTCAAGTTGCCGAGTGCAGCTCTTCTCGGCATCTGCGCCTTCACCTTCGGCATCACCATGACCGAGGGCGCGATCGCCGATTGGTCGGCGGTCTATCTGCGCGACGTGCTGTTTGCGACCGGCGCGCTGACCGGCCTCGGCTATTCCGTGTTCGCCTGCCTCGTGGCGACAGGACGTTTCGGCGGCGATTACATGAAGAGCCGCTTCGGTGCCGTTGCCATCGCCCGGGTCTGCGGCTGTGCGTCGCTTGCCGGCATGGTGATCGTGCTCTTGGCGCCGAACACCGCGGTGGCGCTGATCGGCTTCGCGGCGATCGGCGTCGGCGTATCGGTCGGCTTCCCGCTGGCGGTGACGGCATCGGCCAACCTGACGGATCGTCCGGCGGCTTCCAGCGTCGCCATCCTCACCTTTATCGCGCTCAGCGGCTTCCTTGTCGGTCCGCCGGCGATCGGCTTCGTCGCCGAGGCGTTCGGCCTGCGGGTCGGGCTGGGTATCCTGCTCGTTCCGCTTGCGATCAGCCTGCTCTTCACCCGCATGCTGATCCCGCGCGCCGAGAGCCAAGCAAGCGCGGTCGTGGCGGACAAGGCAGCCTGATTCGAAAAGACGCGATTGCTTGTGGGTTTTGTTCGGTAGGCCGAGCATTCCGCCGCGAATCTGCTAAAGAGTGGCGTTGATTTCAGAAGGGGAATGGGACTTGCAGGTTGGTATCGATATGGGATCGGCGTCGGGAGGCAATCCGGCCACGCTCGATATCGAGGAGCTTCTGGCAACCCGTCTCCTTGTTCAGGGCAATTCCGGCTCCGGAAAGTCGCACCTGCTACGGCGTTTGCTCGAGCAATCCGCGCCGTGGGTGCAGCAGGTCATCATCGACCCCGAGGGCGATTTCGTCACGCTGAGCGACAAGTTCGGCCACGTTGTGGTCGATGGCGAGCGCACCGAGGCTGAATTGGCCGGTATCGCAAACCGCATCCGCCAGCACCGCGTCTCCTGCGTGCTCACGCTTGAAGGGCTCGAGATCGAGCAGCAGATGCGGGCGGCCGCCGCCTTCCTCAACGGCATGTTCGATGCCGATCGCGAATTCTGGTATCCGGTGCTCGTCGTCGTCGACGAAGCGCAGATGTTTGCGCCGTCGGTCGCCGGCGAAGTCTCCGACGATGCGCGCAAGATGTCGCTCGGCGCGATGACCAACCTGATGTGCCGTGGACGTAAGCGCGGTCTGGCAGGCGTCATCGCCACGCAGCGTCTGGCGAAGCTTGCCAAGAACGTCGCCGCCGAAGCGTCCAACTTCCTGATGGGCCGCACCTTTCTCGATATCGACATGGCACGCGCCGCCGACCTGCTCGGCATGGACCGTCGCCAGGCGGAAATGTTCCGCGATCTGAAGCGCGGTAATTTCGTTGCACTCGGTCCGGCTCTGTCGCGCCGGCCGCTGCCGATCCAGATCGGCAATGTCGAGACCTCGGCGCGTTCGTCGAGCCCCAAGCTGATGCCGTTGCCGGACTCTCCTCAGGATGTCGAAGACCTGATCTTCACGCCGGATCCGGAAGAATTCCAGCGGCCGATCGTGCGCCGCGCTGCACCGGCGCCACGCCCGACCACGGATATCCTGGCCGAGCTTTCGCGCTCCGCGCCGGCCGCCACCGCGCCGCAGCCGACCGAAGGCCGCGCCAGCCAGCCGGAGATGTCGGCGGAAGACCGCGAGGAACGCGTCTCTGCCGTATTGAGCGAGATCCTCGACGATCCGGGCTCGGGTTTCCGCACGGATTCGGTGCTCTATCAGGAATTCCTCGTGCGCCTTCGCATGCGCCGCGTGCCGGGGTCGCCGATGTCGCTGCCGGAGTTCCGTCGCCGCGTCGCCGTATCGCGCTCGGGCGTCGATCCCGAGACCGCCGGGACCGAAGCTTGGGCGACGGCGCTGTCGCTATCTTCTGGCGTAACGGATGATCTGCAGGGCGTCTTCCTGATGCTCGCCAAGGCAGCCGTGTGCGGTGAGCCTTGCCCGTCGGACGCCCGCATCGCGCGCGCCTATGGCACGCATTCTGCACGCCGCGCCCGGCGTCTCCTCGGCTATTTCGAAGAGCAGGGGACCGTTGTGGTCCATACCGATTTCTCCGGCAAGCGCATTGTCGCCTTCCCCGACATCAACTGCCAGACGGCGCCGGGCGATGCCAATGCGCCTGATGTCGATGGCGTGCAGTCGGCTGCTGAATAAAAGCGGTCACCTTCCATATTCATGTTTTGAGATAAAAACCGCCTTGCGGTTTTTTGTCGTGTATCGGCATTTCGGTACACGATAGGGTTGATCCTGTCACATGCTGTTCATCTCAGGGGTGGATAACCCCGCATGCCCCACGCGGGCGTATTTAGACCTTTTGCCCAGAGGAGATGTTGGCCATGTCGAATTCCACCCGTGCGATCACCGCATTCGCAGCAGCGCTGCTTGCCACTGTAGCCATTCAGCCTGTTCATGCCGCCGATGCGGCCGCGACCAAGCTCATGGAGCGTGGCGCCAGCGAGGACCTGAGCACGCCAGGCGGCGCGCGGCGCATCTCCGGCGACATCACCGAAGCCTACCGCGCCGCGATCGTCGACGGCCGCCCGAAGAACGTCATCCTCCTGATCGGCGACGGCATGGGTGATTCCGAAATCACCATCGCGCGCAACTACGCCGTCGGCGCCGGCCAGTATTTCAAGGGCATCGACGCGCTGCCCGTCACCGGCCAGTACACCCATTATTCTCTCGACAAGAAAACCGGCAAGCCGACCTATGTGACAGACTCCGCCGCCTCGGGCACCGCCTGGGCAACGGGCGTGAAGAGCTATAACGGTGCGATCGGCGTCGATATCCGCGAAGAAGCGCACGAGACGCTGCTGGAGAAGGCCAAGGCCGCCGGTCTCGCGACGGGCAACGTTTCGACCGCCGAACTGCAGGACGCAACGCCCGCCGTGCAGATCGCCCATGTCACGCAGCGCAAGTGCTACGGCCCTGAAGCGACCACCGAGAAGTGCGCCAGCAACGCGCTCGAAAACGGCGGCAAAGGCTCGATCACCGAGCAACTGATCAACGCGCGCGCCGATGTGACGCTCGGCGGCGGCGCCAAGAGCTTCGGCGAGATGGCAAAGGCCGGCGAATGGAAGGGCAAGACGCTGCGCCAGCAGGCAGAGGAGCGCGGCTACAAGATCGTCACCAACGCCGACGAGCTTGCCGCCGTCAAGCAGGCCAATGACAGCGCACCTGTTCTCGGCCTCTTCGCCGAGGGCAACATGCCGATCCGCTGGCAGGGCCCGCAGGCGAGCCACTACGGCAATGTCGAGAAGGAGCCCGTCGTCTGCAAGCCGAACGAGAAGCGCTCGGCCGCCACGCCGACGCTGGCGCAGATGACGTCCAAGGCGATCGAGCTCCTGAGCACCAACGAGAAGGGCTTCTTCCTGCAGGTTGAGGGCGCCTCGATCGACAAGCAGGATCATGCCGCCAACCCTTGCGGCCAGATCGGCGAAACCGTCGACCTCGACGAAGCCGTCCAGGAAGCGCTGAAGTTCGCTGAGCAGAAGGGCGACACGCTCGTCATCGTCACCGCCGACCACGCGCATGCCAGCCAGATCATCGACGCCAGCGCCAAGGCTCCGGGCCTGACGGAAGCGCTGATGACCAAGGACGGCGCGGTCATGGCTGTCAGCTACGGCAACTCTGATGAAGTCGACGACCAGGGCCACACCGGCTCGCAGCTGCGTATTGCAGCCTACGGTCCGCGCGCGGCCAACGTCAGCGGTTTGACCGACCAGACCGACCTGTTCTACACGATCAGCGACGCACTCGGCCTCAAGCTGCAGAAGGCAGCGATGAAGTAAGCCGTTCCGGCTTTCTTGGAAGTAAGCCGTTCCGGCTTTCTCGGAAGCAATCCGTTCCGGCTTGCTTGGGATCATACGGTTTTGCCGGTGCTGCCATGGATTGTGATTGACATTCCAGTGACTTCACCCTAAAGACCGCGCCAGCACGGGGCAGCAATGTCCCGTGTTTCATTTGACATGTCCCGTGGAGTTTCCAGTTCGCGTAACCGGAAAATCCTGTCGGGCCTCCCTCAAAGAGGCCAAAGGAGGGCGTGTTTCCTTCGAGCGGTTTGGAAACAGACCGCCGTAACATTCTGAAAGGAAATACGATGAGCAAGCGCGAATCGTCCAAGTACAAAATTGACCGCCGTATGGGCGAAAACATCTGGGGCCGTCCTAAGTCCCCGGTGAACCGCCGCGAATACGGCCCGGGCCAGCACGGCCAGCGCCGCAAGGGCAAGCTCTCGGACTTCGGTGTGCAGCTGCGCGCCAAGCAGAAGCTCAAGGGTTACTACGGTGACCTGCGCGAGAAGCAGTTCCGCGCGATCTTCGCCGAAGCAGCTCGCCGCAAGGGCGACACTTCTGAAAACCTCATCGGTCTGTTGGAATCCCGCCTGGATGCGATCGTTTATCGCGCCAAGTTCGTTCCGACCGTCTTCGCTGCCCGTCAGTTCGTCAACCACGGCCACGTGACCGTGAACGGCGTTCGCGTCAACATCGGTTCCTACCGTTGCAAGGCCGGCGACGTCATCGAAGTTCGTCAGAAGTCCAAGCAGCTGGTTTCGGTTCTCGAAGCTATCAGCCTGGCTGAACGCGACGTTCCTGAGTACATCGAAGTCGACCACAACAAGATGGTCGCTACCTTCGCTCGTGTACCGGCTCTCAGCGACGTACCGTACGCTGTTGTCATGGAACCGCACCTGGTGGTCGAATTCTATTCGCGTTAACGCATAACCCCGGCAATCGAATTTCGATTGCCGGAAAGGCTTATGCGTCTCTTAAAGAGCTACTGCGCTCTTCACGCGTCTTCGACGCGCGGCGCAGTAGGCGCGAGGCGTTTTCGCATACGGAAAAGCCGCCTCTCGGGGCGGCTTTTTTGTTATCTTGAGAGGGGTCGTGATGACGGATTTGCAGGCAGTCCTCGACAGTATCTATACCGAACTCCAGCCGCGCATCGGCGAGGGCAAGGTCGCGGACTATATTCCTGAGCTTGCCAAGATCGATCCCGCCCAGTTCGGGCTCTCGGTCGTCACTGTCGACGGCAAGGTCTTTAGCGTCGGCGATGCAGCCGTACCGTTCTCGATCCAGAGTATCTCCAAGGTGTTCATGCTGACGCTGGCGCTCGGCAAGGTCGGCGAGGGGCTGTGGAAGCGGGTCGGGCGCGAGCCTTCAGGCAACTCCTTCAATTCGATCGTCCAGCTCGAGCAGGAAGCGGGCATTCCCCGCAATCCCTTCATCAATGCCGGCGCGATTGCCGTTGCCGACGTGGTACTTGCCGGGCACGAGCCGCGCGAGGCGATCGGCGAAGTCCTGCGCTTCGTGCGCTATCTGGCCGATGACGAGACGGTGACGATCGACGACAAGGTCGCCAAGTCCGAGACGCAGACGGGCTATCGAAATTTCGCGCTGGCCAATTTCATGCGCGCCTACAAGAACATCGATCATCCGGTCGAGCACGTGCTCGGCGTCTATTTTCACCAATGCGCGCTGTCGATGACCTGCGAGCAGCTGGCGCGTGCCGGTCTCTTCCTCGCCGCCCGTGGCGCGAACCCGATGACCGGCCATTCGGTCGTCTCGCCCAAGCGCGCGCGGCGCATCAATGCGCTGATGCTGACCTGCGGCCATTATGACGGATCCGGCGATTTCGCCTATCACGTCGGCCTTCCTGGCAAGAGCGGCGTCGGCGGCGGTATCTTCGCGGTGGCGCCCGGTATCGCCTCGATCGCGGTCTGGTCGCCTGGCCTGAACAAGGTCGGTAATTCGCAGCTCGGCGCGGTTGCACTGGAAATGCTGGCGGCGCGCACGGGATGGTCGGTTTTCGGCGATTGATGCTGGGTTGTGGCGTTGCTTTCTGCTAGACGGGATTTGGCTTCGACCTGGGGCCTGAACGGATGAGACAATGAATATCGCAGCCAATATCGCCGATGAGCTGGAAACGCCTGAGACCGAGGGCGCGATCGCGCATGCGCTGTTTGCCGACGCGCCAAGCTCCGTCTCGTTCAACAAGCTGCGCAAGCGGCTGCTGCGCCAGGTGCGCCAGGCCTTCGACGATTTCGGCATGCTGAAGGGCCAGAAGCGCTGGCTGATCGGGCTTTCCGGTGGCAAGGACTCTTATGGCCTGCTGGCGCTGCTGCTCGACCTGCAATGGCGCGGCCTGCTGCCGGTCGAGCTCGTTGCCTGCAATCTCGACCAGGGGCAGCCGAACTTTCCGAAGCATGTCCTGCCGGAGTATCTGGGGAAGATCGGCGTCAAGCACCGGATCGAGTATCGCGACACCTATTCGATCGTGAAGGAGAAGGTCCCGGCTGGCGGTACCTACTGCTCGCTCTGTTCGCGCCTTCGTCGCGGCAATCTCTATCGCATCGCCCGCGAGGAAGGCTGCGATGCGCTGGTGCTCGGCCACCACCGCGAGGATATTCTCGAAACATTCTTCATGAACTTCTTCCACGGCGGCCGCCTAGCCTCTATGCCGGCAAAGCTTCTGAACGACGAGGGCGACCTGATGGTGCTGCGTCCGCTGGCCTATTGCGCCGAGGACGACATGGCGAAATTCGCCGCCGCCATGCAGTTTCCGATCATCCCCTGCGATCTTTGTGGTTCGCAGGACGGGCTGCAGCGCAACGCCATGAAGGACATGCTCGCCGATATCGAGCGCCGCATGCCCGGCCGCAAGGACACGATGTTGCGCGCGCTCTCGCATGTGAACCCGTCGCATCTGCTCGACCCCAAGCTTTTCGACTTCGCCGGCCTGATGGCGGGCGATGCCGCGCCGGAGAAGTGAACTTCCGTGCGCGCTTAAGTTCTTGTTTTGACACATGTCGTTGTCGCAAAATTGCGGCATAGTCTTTCGACATGTCACAGCGCCAGGAAGGATGAACCATGGTTTCCAAGATAGATGTCACCACGCTTGCCGATCTCTTGCGGCGGGCAGCGAAGGCGGAAATATTGCCGCGCTTCCGCCGACTCGGCAGCGACGATGTGCGCGCCAAGACCGAGGCGACCGATCTGGTGACGGAAGCCGATCTTGAGGCCGAGCGCATGATCAAGGCCGAGGTCGCGACGCTGTGGCCGGAAGCGCTGTTCATCGGTGAGGAATCCGTCGCGGCCGATCCGGCACTGCTGGGCACGTTGAAGGATGCGTCGCTATCGATCATCGTCGATCCGGTCGATGGCACCTTCAATTTCGCCTCGGGCATTCCCGCCTTCGGCGTCATGGCCTCGGTGGTCGCGAATGGCGAATGCATCGCCGGCATCATCTACGATCCGATGGGCGACGACTGGGTGATCGCCGAGAAAGGCGCCGGTACGTGGCTGAAGCGTCCCGATGGCGATACGCAGCGCCTTCGCACAACCGCGCCCGTAGCGCTCGAGCAAATGGTCGGCATGGCCTCGACGGGCTTCCTCGCGCCGGGAAAACGCGCCGAAGTGCTCGCCAACCTCGCCAAGGTCCGCTTCATCTGCAACTACCGCTGCGCCGCCCACGAACACCGGGCGTTTGCCGGCGGCCACGTGCATTACCTGATGTACAACAAGCTGATGCCCTGGGACCACCTCGGCGGCACGCTCGCCTGCGTCGAAGCCGGAGGCTACGCGGCGCGCTTCGACGGTTCGGCCTATCTGCCCGAGCATGTCGACGGCGGCCTGCTGATCGCGCCGGACAAGGAAAGCTGGGAGCTGCTGCGGCGCGAGGTGTTTACGGTCTAAGGCGATGCTCGCTCGAGATGCGGCCGCACGGAATGTGTGGCCGCGTCCGGCTTGAGCGGGAGCCCTTCTTGAAGCATGTTGTGCTTGCCGACGTTTTCGGGAGGAACACCAATGAGCTTCGAGTATCTTCTGACCGCTTTCATCATATGCGTGACGCCGGGGATCGGCGTGATCTATACGCTTTCATCCACTCTGGGTGGGGGAATTCGTGCCGGCTTCTGGGCCGCAATCGGCTGCACTGTCGCTACCGTTCTTCATCTGGCAGTCGCCATGGCCGGGCTCGCCGCTGTGCTCTACACCAGCGCGATCCTGTTCCAGACGGTCAAGTTTGCTGGTGTTGCATACCTGATCTGGATGGCGTGGGCTGTTCTCAACGATCATGAGGGGCTGTCGGTTCGGCCGGGCGCGCCAGCATCCGCAGTACGGCTCGTGTGGCGCGGAATTCTGCTGAATATCCTGAACCCCAAGCTGCCGCTGTTTTTCATTGCATTCATTCCGCAATTCGTTCCAGCGGGTAGCTCGATCGGCGTTCTGGTCGAACTCGGCTTTGGCTTCACCCTGATGACCTTTGCGGTGTTCATGGGATACGCGGTGGCTGCCGCAACGGGACGGGAGAGGCTGTTGCAGAGCCGTCGTGCGATGAGCTGGATGCGCCGGGCGTTTGCGGCCTCCTTCGCTTTTCTGGGATTGAGGCTGGCGACCGAGGCAACGCGCTAGGCTGCGGTGCGGAATTGAAAAGGCCCCGTTGCCGGGGCCTTTTGATGTTTAGAAATGTCCAGCGCCCGGATCGAGTTGCGGATCGTCGCCCGGGTGGGTGAAGAGCTTGCCGCCTTCGGCCCAGAGCGTGGCCACGATGCTGATCAGCCCGAACAGCGCAAAGCCACCGAAGAGCGGCTGCACGGTGCCGTTGAACAGCTGGCCGACGCCGCCGCCTAAGATGGCGCCGAAGGTGGTGGAGACGAAGCCGGTGATCGAGGTGGCGGTGCCTGCGAGATTGCCCATCGGCTCCAGGCTGATGGCCGTGAAGTTGGTGGCGATCACCGCGAACATCATCAGCAGGATCGTGAACAGCGCATAGGCCAGCGTGAAGCTTGGCGTGCCGCCGAGCGCCTTGAAGAAGCCGATCGCCGAGATGATGGTGAAGAGGATCATCGCGACGTGCGAGATGCGGCGCATGCCGAATTTGCGCACGAAGAAGCCGTTGGCGAAGTTGGCGACCGCGATGCCGCCGGCGGTCGCCGCAAAGGCGATGGGGAGCCAGTCGCCAAGGCCGTAGACCTCGCCGAAGACCTGCTGAACGGAGATGACATAGGCGCTGATGACGGCGGTGAACATGGTCAGGCCGATCATGTAGCCGCATGTGATCTTGTTGGTCAGAACCGTCTTGAAGCCATCGACCACATTGCCGAAGGAGAGCGGGATACGCTCTTCGCGCGGCAGCGATTCCTTCAAACGAAGGGATGCCCAGAGGAACAGGATGGCGCCGACGATGCCGAGCAGGATGAAGATCCAGTGCCAGTTGGCATAGGTGATGATCAGCTGGCCGACTGAGGGAGCGACGATCGGCACGATCATGAAGACGATCATGACATAGGACATGACGCGTGCCATCTCGCGGCCACCGAAACAGTCGCGGACCACGGCCATGGTGGTGATGCGGACGGCCGCGCCGCCGAGACCCTGGATGAAGCGCATGACGAGCAGCATCTCGAAGCTGCCGGTGGCGGCGGCGCCGAACATGGCCAGCACATAGACGGCGAGGCCACCGAGCATGATGTTGCGGCGGCCGAACGTGTCCGACAGGCTGCCGAAGATGATTTGCGAGACGCCGAAACCGAGGAAGAAGACGCCGATGACGAGCTGCGCGTCGTTGGCGTTGGCGACATTGAGCGCATGGCCCATGGCGGGCAGGGCAGGCAGCATGCTGTCGATGGCCATGGCGACGCTTGCCGTCATGATGGCGATGGTGATGACGAATTCCAGGAAGCCCATGCCGATGCGGCTGGACCCCTGGTTTTCGGTATGCGGCTTATGGGGCGGCGTCATATGATTGTCCTGAAATATAGATGTGTCTCAACCGTCGCATGCTTCATCAAACAGCCGGATTATGCGGCTGGAAGAGTTTTCCCTTCTCGGCGATCAGCACGAAGACGAGGCCGATGATCGAGACGGTGAAATAGCCGGCGACCATGGGAAGTGCCGTGCCGTTGAAGGCCTGGCCGATGCCGGCGCCGATCAACGCGCCACCGACGGTGCTCATGAAACCGAGGACCGAAGACGCGGTGCCGGCGACGTGGCCGAGCGGCTCCATGGCCAGCGAGTTGAAGTTCGAGCCGATCCAGCCGAAATTGAACATCGCCAGGCCGAAGAAGCCAATGAAGAGGAAGAACGGCATCGGGTGCGGGCCGAGTATGAGGGCCAGCAGCCAGACCGTGTTGATGGTGATGAAGGCAAGGAGAGCGCCGTGCGATAGCCGGCGCATGCCGAACTTGCCAACCAGGCGCGAGTTCAGGAACGACGACATCGACATGAAGACCGCGACGCCGGCGAAGGCAAAGGGGAAATAGACGCCGAGGCCGTAGATGCCGACATAGATCTGCTGCGCGGAATTGATGAAGCCGAACAGTGCGCCGAAGATGAAAGTGCTGGCGATCGTGTAGCAGAGCGCCACACGGTTGGTGAGAACGACCTTGAAGCCACCAAGCACCGATTTCGCAGTAAAGGGGCGAACGTTTTCCGGATGCAGCGTCTCGGGCAGGCGGATGTAGGCCCAGCAGGCGATGAGGGCGGCCATCACGGCGATGAACAGGAAAATCAGGTGCCAGCTGCCAAACAGCATGATGATCTGGCCGCTGCCGGGCGCGATGACCGGAACGATCATGAAGACCATCATGATCAGCGACATGACCTCGGCCATCTGCCTTCCGCCGTAGATGTCGCGAACGATAGAGATGGTGATGACGCGGGTGGCCGCAGAGCCGAGACCCTGGATGAAGCGCAGGATCAGCAGGCCTTCGAAGGTGGGAACCAGCGCGCTGCCAAGCGAGGAGCAGATATAGATGCCGATGCCGGCCAGCAGTGGGAGGCGGCGACCGAAGCGATCGGACAGCGGACCGTAGATGAGCTGGGCAAAACCGAAGCCGAGAAGGTAGCTGGAAACCACGAACTGGCGGTGGTTTTCGCTTTCGACGTTCAGACTGGCGCCGATCTGCTGCAGCGCCGGCAGCATGATATCGATCGCCAGCGAGTTGATCGCCATCAGAAAGGCGGCCAGCGCGATGAACTCACCCTTGCCCATGGGGATACGACCCACATGCGCGGTTTGTGATGAATCTGTCACAATGTAATTCCCAAAAACAGGCCAAGGCGCTGTTCAGCACAGCGCCTCGGACTCAAAATACGGAAATGGAAACCGGGCGGACGCCCGGTGACCGGTCAGGTCAAGCGGCGCCGCGAACGGTTACGCCGTTTTCCTGGAAGTGCTGCTGCAATTCGCCAGCCTGGAACATTTCCTTGACGATGTCGCAGCCGCCGATGAATTCACCCTTGACGTAAAGCTGGGGAATGGTCGGCCAGTTGGAGTAATCCTTGATGCCCTGGCGGATTTCCGAATCAGCGAGCACGTTGACGCTCTTGTAGTCGACGCCGATGTAATCGAGAATCTGCACGACCTGGCCGGAGAAACCACACTGGGGAAACTGCGGCGTGCCCTTCATGAAAAGGACGACGTCGTTGGTCTTGATTTCGTTGTCGATGAATTCGTTGATGCCGCTCATGGGACCTAATCCTTTCAACAGGCGAGTTAAAGGCCCGCCGTTTCAATCGTTAAGCTTAGATAGCATGTGACGACCGGAATTCCAGCGGGTGCGAACAAAAAAAGGAGTGCCCTATCGGTCTGATGTCCTGGCTGTTGCCGATCCGTTACGGATTGAGGTTCGCCAACAGCTGCGCGCCTCATCCAATGTCGATGAAGCCTTCCGCGCCTGGTTGGCGACCGGGAATCAAAAATGCCCGGCGGAACCGGGCATTTTTCAACGGGATCTGACCGCCGTTCTTATTCCGGCGCGGAGGTTTGCAGCGCCAGCGCGTGCAGAACACCGCCCATGTTGCCCTTCAGCGCGTCGTAGACCATCTTGTGCTGCTGCACGCGGCTCTTGCCGCGGAAGGCTTCGGCTACGACTTCGGCGGCGTAATGATCGCCGTCGCCGGCCAGATCACGGATGACCACCTTGGCGCCGGGGATGCCGGCCTTGATCATGTCTTCGATGTCACCGGGTTTCATGGCCATGGTCGATTACTCCTTGCGCATCATTCCGCGGCAGCGAGCGTGCCGCTACCATCCATGAATTCAGGGAACCATGATTCATGGGCGTGGCGCAATTGCTGAATCGGAAGCGACAGCAGATCGTCGACGACAAGCGCGTCGCCCTCGACGGTGCCGAGGCGGCGGAACGGAACGCCCGCACCTTCGGCGTTGGCGCAGACGAAGCTGGCGACATCGGCCGGAACGGTCAGCACGTAGCGCGCCTGGTCTTCACCGAAGAGGAGCCCGTGAGTCTCGCCGCGGCCTTCGCTGAGGCTGATCTTCAGGCCCTTGCCCGAGGACATGGCCATTTCCGCCAGAGCCAGCGCGAGGCCGCCCGAGGAAATGTCGTGGCAGGCGGTCGCCTGGCCGTTGCGAATGACGGAGCGGACGAAGTTGCCGTTGCGGCGTTCGGCGAAGAGGTCGACTTCCGGCGGCGGGCCGTCGGTGCTGCCGAGAATGTCGCGCAGGTAGATCGAGGAGCCGAGGTGGCTGCCATCGGTGCCGATCATGATGACCTTGTCACCATCAGATGCGCTGCCGATGCGCGCCATCTTCTTCCAGTCACCAAGCAGGCCGACGCCGGCGATGGTGGGGGTCGGGAGGATCGCGACGCCGTTGGTCTCGTTATAGAGCGAGACGTTGCCCGAGACGATCGGGAAGTCGAGTGCGCGGCAAGCTTCGCCGATGCCCTTCACGGCCTGTACCAGCTGGCCCATGATCTCGGGCTTTTCCGGGTTGCCGAAGTTGAGGTTGTCGGTCGCCGCCAGCGGCTCGGCGCCGGTCGCGGTGATGTTGCGCCAGCATTCGGCCACAGCCTGCTTGCCGCCTTCGAACGGATCGGCCTCGACATAGCGCGGCGTCACGTCGGAGGAGAAGGCAAGCGCCTTGGTTGGATGTGTGTCGACGCGCACGACGCCGGCATCGCCGCCCGGCAGCTGCAGCGAGTTGCCCTGGATCAGCGTGTCATACTGTTCGTAGACCCAGCGGCGGCTGGATTCGTTCGGCGAGCCGACGAGCTTAAGCAGCGTCTGGCCGTAATCCTCGGGTGCTGCGACCAGATTGGCCGGCAGGGCCGCGCGCTTGTCGGCCTCGCGCCAGGGGCGGTCATATTCCGGTGCCTGATCGCCGAGATCCTTGATCGGCAGGTCGGCCACTTCAACGCCCTGGTGCATGACGCGGAAGCGCAGGTCATCCGTGGTCTTGCCGACGATCGCGAAATCGAGGCCCCACTTGACGAAGATCGCCTTGGCCACTTCTTCCTTGGCGGGTTCGAGAACCATGAGCATGCGCTCCTGGCTTTCCGACAGCATCATCTCGTAAGCGGTCATCTGGTCCTCGCGCACGGGAACGGTGTCGAGATCGAGCAGGATGCCGAGGTCGCCCTTGGCGCCCATTTCGACAGCCGAGCAGGTGAGGCCGGCCGCACCCATGTCCTGGATGGCGATGACGGCGCCCGTCTGCATCAGCTCGAGGCAGGCTTCGAGCAGGCACTTTTCGGTGAAGGGGTCGCCAACCTGAACGGTCGGGCGCTTTTCCTCGATCGATTCGTCGAATTCAGCCGATGCCATGGTCGCGCCGCCGACGCCATCACGGCCGGTCTTGGCGCCAAGGTAGACGACGGGAAGGCCGACGCCCTTGGCCTCGGACAGGAAGATGCCGTCGGACTTGGCAAGGCCGGCCGCAAATGCGTTGACCAGGATGTTGCCGTTGTAGCGGGCGTCGAACTCGACTTCGCCACCGACCGTCGGAACGCCGAAGGAGTTGCCATAACCGCCAACGCCGGAGACGACGCCGGAAACGAGATGCTTCGTCTTCGGGTGATCAGGCGAGCCGAAACGCAGCGCGTTCATGGCGGCGATCGGGCGGGCGCCCATGGTGAAGACGTCGCGCAGAATGCCGCCGACGCCGGTGGCAGCACCCTGGTAGGGCTCGATGTATGACGGGTGGTTGTGGCTCTCCATCTTGAAGACGACGACGTCGCCGTCATCGATATCAACGACGCCGGCGTTTTCGCCCGGGCCCTGGATAACGCGCGGACCCTTGGTGGGGAGCGTGCGGAGCCACTTCTTGGAGGATTTGTAGGAGCAGTGCTCGTTCCACATGGCCGAGAAGATGCCGAGCTCGGTGAAGGTCGGCTCCCTGCCGATCAGATCCAGAATCCGCTGGTATTCGTCCGGCTTCAAGCCGTGGGCGGCGATCAATTCTGGAGTGATCGGGCGGGTATTGGAAATGGTCATGAGCTCTGCGAAGTCCCTGCCGTTGCGCGATTTCGGTGTCTTTAGCCTAAGTGGGTGCGGCGCGCGACAGAAAAAAGCCCGCTGTTCACAGAGAGCGGGCTTCGGAGTGCAATATCGGGAAGTTTAGAACTTGTAGCCGACCTGAATGCCGGCGCGCGTCATGCCGTTGTTCGGTCCGTCGCAGAGATTGGCGTGCGAGGAATGGGCGACTTGCGCCATGACATTCCAGTGCGCGTCGAAGCGATAACCGGCGCCGACATATTCGTGGAAGAGGAAACGACAGCCGAGATCGGGACCATCGGCGCTGTTATCGAGATCGCCATTGTGCCAGACGCCACCGAAACCGGCTTCGGCGAAGACCTTCTCATTGAAATTGACCGTCCAGGCGAGACCGCCAAAGATCTGCGTCGCTTCGCCCGAGGTGCCGATCGAGGTGCCGAGGTTCAGGCGCGGACGCGCGAGCGTCTGCTTCCAGTCCGTTGCCGTATCCTGGCCGAACGGGTCGAAGAAGACCGTGACTTCGGGGAAGATGCCATCTTCGTGGCTGTGGCCGCCCTGTATCGACGCCGAGGCGCCAAAGCGCAATTCGTCGAAGATCTTTTCATCCGCATGGGCCGCGACCGGCAGGAGCGAGATGTTTGCAAGGAGAGCCGCGAGGAGTAGTCCGCGACCGGTCGATGCCGATGCCATGCTGTTCATTTTGATGCGCCGCCTTTGGTGCCGGCGCAGATCGCCGTCCTCACCCTAATTGGTAGCATGCAAATCGATTCGGTAAAGCAGACAGGTGCTGAAAGCCCTAGATTTTAACGGGTGCGGCTGATCTGCAACAGCTTTAGACCTCGCCGTCGTATCCGGCACCGCCACTTTCAAGCAGGCGTCGAACTGTCATCAAACCTGCAACCATTTCCCCTCTATCCTTGGGGGAGGAGAAGCTGATGCGCACGCGGTGATAGACCTTGTCGGTGCGCGCCGCCTTGAACTCGTCCTCGTCGTCGATCAGCACGCCGTCGCGGAAGGCGGCGTTCTTGAAGGTGCCCGAGAGCCAGGGATCGGGAAGCTTCAGCCAGATGAACGGCACATGCGGGTGCGAGACGAAATCGAAGCCATGAAGCGTCTCGCGCGCCAGCCGCTCTCGCCCTGAAAGCTCCGTGATGCAGGCCTCGCGGATATCATGTGCCTCGCCGCTTTCGACAAGCCGGGCGCAGGCCTCGGCCAGAATGAAGGGCAGGCCGCCGGTGATCATCTTGTGGGTGACCTTGATGCGCTGTGCGAAATGCGGCGGGCAGGCGACCCAGCCGCCACGGATGCCGGCGGCCACCGATTTCGAGAGACCGCTGATCAGGAAGGTGCGATCGGGCGCCAGCGAGGCCAGCAGCGGGTTTTCGTCGCCGGTCATGCCGCCATAGAGATCGTCCTCGATCAGCCAGACCCCATGTCTGCGCGCGATCTCGGCGATCTTGGCGCGACGCTCATGCGGCATGGTTGATAGCGTCGGGTTGTGGGCCGTCGGCATCAGGAAGGCGAGCTTCGGATGCTGCTGCGAGCAGAGGCGCTCGAAGTCATCGGGAATGACGCCATGTTCGTCGGAATCGACGGTGATTGTCCGCCGACCAAGGATGCGGGCGCTGCGGCTCACCTGCGTATAGCTCAGGTTCTCGAAGACAATCTTGTCACCGGGTGAGGATATCGCCGAAATGACCGCTATGGCGGCCGCGTGTGCGCCGAGCGTGGGAACGATGTTTTCGGTGTCGGGCGCCCAGTCGTTGCGCGACAGCCAACGGCGCCCGGCCTCATACCAGTTCTTCGGGAAGACGCGCGAATAGGAGGAGATCTCGGCAAGCTGCTGCTCGCCTATATCGGCAAGGATGCGGCCGATGGCTTTCCCTTGTCCGAGATCGGGAGCCGCCGTCGTGTCGAAGCGGATCTTTCCTGAGGGCGCGTCGATTGTCCTGGTGCCGCCGAGCGCAATCGTCAGCGGATCGGGCTGGTTACCCGGTGCCGTCTCCGCCCGGTCCAGCACGTAAGTGCCGCGTCCGACTTCGCCCGCCACCAGGCCGCGCTCGTGCACCAGCGCGTAGGCGCGGCCGATTGTGCCGATTGTCACGCCGATATCATAAGCGAGATTGCGCTGCGGCGGCAATTTGCTGCCTGCGGGCAGGGCGCCGCTGGCAATAGCGGATTCGATATTGTCCGCGAGCCGCAGATAGACTGGGCCGGAACCGCGTGAGAGATCAGGGAGCCAATTTGTCATGATGACAATTTCTTAGATTGTCACCCTTGTCCTGTCAAGTCTATCAGAGGCGACGCATACAATCAGCGATCGGATAGTGACATGTCAGTAGCGCCTGACTTCAGGAGAGACAATCGGCTCCATCAAGCGGAGCAATACCGTGAAACGCCGAGGTTTGACCGGCACGATATGTGGGCGGCTCTTGGCCGCGTGTGGGACAAGGTCGCGCTCTGGCAGCAGAAGCGGGCCAGCCGGCGCGTGCTCAGGGATCTGACGGATACGGAGCTCCTCGACATCGGCATCAGCAGGGCCGATGCCGGCAAGGAAGTCGGCAAGTCGTTCTTCTGGGGTTGAAGGCTTGGGCGCGCTATCGGCCGTTTAGCTGCAGCTCTTGTTGCCGCCGGCCCAGCGCGTGACATCGCCAGCGATGCGTGGGCGTGCCGGGCTATCCATCATCGGGCCAAAGGCGTCTAGCTTGGAAGGGTTTCCTTCCGCCTGGACGACCAGCAGCGGCCGGCTTTCCGGGCTGCCCTTGTGGACGACGAGAATGCGCGGGCGGCCGGAGAAGGAGTTGAGCTCCGGCGCCAGCTTGTAGGCGGCAAATGACGAGTCGCCCGACTTGAACCAGCAATTGTTGGCGGCTACCGCCACGCGTTCCATGGTCGACAGCGCGCTGCGGTCCTGGCTGGGCGCCGGTGTCTTGGATTGGCACGACGCAACCAGTGCCGCGGTCGCGGCAATGGCGAGGACATGTGTCAGGGGCAGGTGAGGGCGCATCGATCTTGCTCCATGGACCGGATGAATGGCCTCATATCCGTTTAAGGTTAAGCAGCGATTACGTCGAGCGCGGAAGCGAACAACGCCCGGCCGTCGGAGCCGCCATGGGCCGCCTCGATCAGGTTTTCCGGATGCGGCATCATGCCGAGCACGTTGCCGCTCTCGTTCATGACGGCTGCAATGTCGTTCAACGAGCCGTTCGGGTTGGTGCCCTCGGCGTAGCGGAAGACCACCTGGCCGTTGCCTTCGATCTTCGCCAGCGTTTCGGCGTCGGCGAAGTAGTTGCCGTCGTGATGGGCGACCGGGCAGCGGATGATCTGGCCCTTGGCATAGGCGCGGGTGAAATCCGTCTCGGCATTGGCCACTTCAAGCTTGATCTCGCGGCAGACGAACTTCAGCGAGGAATTGCGCATCAGCGCGCCCGGAAGCAGGCCGGATTCGACCAGGATCTGGAAGCCGTTGCAGACACCCAGAACCTTCACGCCCTTGTTGGCCTTCTCGATGATCGCCTGCATGACCGGCATGCGCGCGGCGATTGCGCCGCAGCGCAGATAGTCGCCATAGGAGAAACCGCCCGGGATGACGATCAGATCGACATCGGGGATATCGGTCTCCGTCTGCCAGATCGTCACCGGCGCCTGGCCGGAGATCTTGGTGAGAGCGGCGATCATGTCACGATCGCGATTGAGGCCCGGAAGCTGAACGACGGCGGATTTCATGGGTGTTGTTCAAACCTTGCTTGTGCTTCTGCGAGTTCTCGAAGTTCGAGACGGTTTTCGATGCGTTCGAGACGTTGGTCGTGACGGTCGAGCACGCTGTAGATGTTGTGAATGTCCTGATTCACTGAAACGAGTATCCCCCGCATGGAGTTCAACTCGCTTCTCATTTCGTTCTGAGTGTGTTTCAGTCCCGAAATTTCGGCCTGAATGCGCTTAAAGAACTCAAACATAAATTCTTGTGTCACTTCAGCCATCGGACAATCTCCGCAACCGTTAGTCGAGAGAAATAGTATAGTTCTCGATAACGGTGTTGGCGAGGAGTTTTTCGCACATGGCCTTGATGTCGCCTTCGGCCTTGGCCTTGTCGGTACCTTCGACTTCGACGTCGAATACCTTGCCCTGGCGGACATGGCCGACGCCATCGAAGCCGAGAGCGCCGAGCGCGCCTTCAATGGCCTTGCCCTGCGGATCGAGAACGCCGTTTTTCAGCGTGACGGTTACACGAGCCTTGATCACTTTGTCTTCCCTGCCTTTTTAGCGAATGTCTTGCTTAGCCGTTATGTTACTTGACGAGAACCGGGCCGGTGCCGCGCACAGGCTCGTTCTCGTTGATGATGCCGAGGCGGCGCGCCACTTCCGAATAGGCTTCGAGAAGGCCACCCATGTCGCGACGGAAGCGGTCCTTGTCCATCTTTTCCTGGGTGTCGATATCCCAGAGACGGCAGCTGTCCGGCGAGATTTCGTCGGCGAGGATGATGCGCATCATGTCGCCCTCATAGAGACGGCCGCATTCGATCTTGAAGTCGACGAGCTGGATGCCGACGCCCAAGAACAGGCCGGTCATGAAGTCGTTGACGCGGATCGCCAGCGCCATGATGTCGTCGAGTTCGGCGGGGTTGGCCCAACCGAAGGCGGTGATGTGCTCTTCGGAGACCATCGGGTCTTCGAGTGCGTCCGACTTGTAGTAGAACTCGATGATCGAGCGCGGCAGGACCACGCCTTCCTCGATGCCCAGGCGCTTGGCCAGCGAGCCGGCGGCGACATTGCGCACGACGATCTCGAGCGGGATCATCTCGACTTCGCGGATCAACTGCTCGCGCATGTTGAGGCGGCGGATGAAGTGCGTGGGAATGCCGATTTTGTTCAGATGGTTGAAGATGAACTCGCAGATGCGGTTGTTCAGAACGCCCTTGCCATCGATGACTTCGTGCTTCTTCTTGTTGAAGGCGGTGGCGTCGTCCTTGAAGAACTGGATCAGCGTGCCTGGCTCGGGTCCCTCATACAGAATCTTGGCCTTGCCCTCGTAAATACGGCGGCGACGGTTCATTGCGATTGTTCTCTTGTCGTTGGCGCTCTTGGGATTAGCGCGAGTGGATCGATCTCGTGGCGTCCCCATAAAGGAAAAGCGAGGGTTTCACAATCCGCCTGTCACTCCTTCCCCGGATTCCGGTCTTCCGGAGCACCGATGCGAGAATCGAATGTCTAAGAAATGCACTCTACCCCGTTTCCCGGCTTAACAAAACGACCGTAGGTTTATGCCGGGGTTGTGCCGTGTTTTATTTGGAGGCGGTCGCCTTGCTCGGCTTGCGGGGCGCCGGCGTGTGGACGGCAGACGCCGCCTGGCGCCAGCTCGCGGCGCGGACGAATGAAGGGATCTGCATTGCCGGCATCGGGCGGGCCAGCGCATAGCCCTGCAGCACGTCGCAGCCGAGGTCGCCCAGGATCCGCGCGTGCTCCATGGTCTCGACACCTTCAGCCGTCACCAGAATGCTCAACGAGCGGCCGATCTCGATGATCGAGCGGACGAGCTTGCGCTGCTCGGACGACGTGGGCAGCATGCGGATCAGCTCGCGGTCGATCTTCAATGTCTTCGGGCTCAGCCTGAGCAGGCTGACGATCGAGGCATGGCCGGTGCCGAAGTCGTCGATCTCGATGTCGATGCCTAGGCGGCGGAACTGGCGGAGATTGGCGATGACGGCGTCGTCGCAATCATCCAGCGAAATGGATTCCAGCAGTTCGAAGGCGATTGTTCCCGGCACGATCTTCAGCGCCCGCAGCTTCTTGCCGAGCGCCGGGTCGTCAAGTCTCCGGGAGGAGACATTGACCGCGATCTTCGGGATGACGATGCCCTCGCTCTCCCATGCGGCGCGGTCGGCCAGCGCCTGCTCGAGAATGACGCCGTCGATGGTTGCGACGACATTGATGTCCTCGGCTATATCAAGGAAGCGATCGGGTGCCAGCAGGCCGTGTTCGCGGTGTTGCCAGCGGGCGAGCGTTTCGACGCCGGTCACGTCGAGTGTGCGGGCATCGAACTGCGGCTGGTAGAAGGGCACGAATTCGCGCCGCTCGAGGCCGATCAGGATGTCGTCGGCCAGCCGCTTGCTGGCGATCACCTGGCGGCGGGCGTCCTTGGAGAAGAATTCGTGCCGGTTCCTGCCGCCGCTCTTGGCGCGATAGAGCGCGATATCGGCGTTGAGCAGGAGTTGCTTGCCGTCGAGCATCGGGCCGCTGTCGGTGGCGATGCCGACGCTGGCGCCGAAGCGGCACTCGTGGTGCTCATAGCGGATCGGACGGCTGAGCTCGCGCACGATGCGTTCGGCCATGTTGGAGATCTTCTTCGGCGTCACATCGAGCGCGCAGAGCACCACGAACTCGTCGCCGCCGATGCGGGCCACGAAATCGCCCGGCCGAACGGTCTCGGTCAGCACAGATGCTGCGTGCTTCAGCATGGCGTCGCCGGCGCGATGGCCGAGCGTGTCGTTGATCTGCTTGAAGCGGTCGAGGTCGATGTGCAGCACTGCGAGCGTATCGTCGGTCGTGCTTGCTCTCGTCGAATATTCTTCCAGCTTGCGGTCGAGATAGCGGCGGTTCGGCAGCCCGGTCAAAAAGTCATGAAGGGCGAGATGCTCGATGCTCTCCTTGGCCGCCTCAAGTTCGCGGTTGTGGGCCTCGGCGAGGTCCTTGGCGCGCTGGAGCTCGGCATTGAGCGCCACTTCCTCGGTCACGTCCCAATTGGCGCCGATCAGCTTGCGATGGCCGTTGCCGTCGATGAAGAAGGCTGCCTTGGCGCGGATGACGCGCTCGGCGCCGTCGCCGCGGATGATCCTGAATTCGTGCTGGAAGCCCGACTGGCGTTCGATGTTCTCCGCCACCGTCGCCTGCACCCGCTCGCGGTCGTCGGGATGCAGCGTTTCGGTCCAGACGTCGCCCTGCGAAGCGCGTGTCGGGTTCGTGATGCCGTAGATCCACAAGAGGCGCGCGTCCCATTCGACGGTGCCGGCATCGAGATCGGATTCGAAGACGCCGATCCCCGAAATGTCGAGCGCAAGATCGAGCCGCCGCGACATGTGCGCCAGCCGCTCTTCGGCCTCCTTGCGGGCGGTGATGTCGGTGTCGGTGCCGACGAGGCGGGCAGGCAAGCCGTCCTCGTCCCATTCGACGCAGGCGCCGCGGCATTCGATCCAGATCCAGTGGCCGTCCCTATGCCGCTCGCGATATTCGAAGACACGAAAATTCGGGTCGCCGGCGTTCTGCCGGTCGATCGCTTCGATGACGAAGGCGCGGTCGTCAGGATGGATCAGCGCGATCCAGACGTCGTAGTCGCCATCCGCCTCTTCGTCGGGCGCCATGCCGCGCATGGTCTTCCATGTCTCGGAGTAATAGCGTGTTCCAAGCTTGAGGTTGTGATCCCATACGCCGAGATCCGAGCCGACTAGGGCGTAGTTCCAGCGGCTCTCACGCTCGACGAGCGCGTCGGTCTCGCGTTCGGAAGCATTCGCTGCAGCGATGCTGTCACCGCTTTTGCTTGAACCAATCGGTTGATCAGGCCTCTTCTTCGTCAATGCTCGCACTCGCTCGTCTGGCGTGTGTCAATTTGCTTATATTAAATTAAGCCGAGCTTAATATCGGAGCAAACTTATCGTGCTGTCCAGTGCTCCCAAAGTCGTGGTCTCGGTCGCATTCTTTCGGCTTGGCAATCGCGGCGATGTCATTTGCAACGATGTCACAACGGCCGCAAAATAGCTGTTCGGTGTTTTCCGCCCTATATGATGGGTATGGAGGAAAAGCCATGGCTCAGGATTGGCCAATGTTCATCATGCAATGCGTCGTGCTTGCCGGCTTCGCGAGCGTGTTTTTCGTGCGCGGCGAGGGTGACTGAGTTTTATCCGCGTGGAAATGCGAGCGCGGCCTAGCCCTTGAGACGGCTGAGGAACTGCGCGAAGACCATCGTGCCCTCGGGCCAAGGGCCGTGACCGGAATCGGCGTTGATGTGGCCGGACTCTCCCGCATCAACAAGCAATGAGCCCCAGCTTGCGGCGATCTCGTCTGCATGCTCGTAGGTGCCGAAGGGATCGTTGCGGCTGGCGACCGTGACGCTCGGGAACGGCAAGGGCTCGCGCGGGTAGGGGCCGAAGGTCATCAGGTGCTTCGGGCGGATGTCGGGGTTGGTGACATCAGGCGGCGCCACCAGGAAGGCGCCGGCGACCGGCTTCTCGAACTGCGGGATCGCATGCAGAAGCGACGGCACGCCGAGTGAGTGGGCGACAAGCACCACAGGGCGGGTCGATTTATTGACTTCCTCGGCAATCCGCGCTGCCCAATCCTCGCGCACTGGCTTGGACCACTCCGCCTGCTCGACGCGGCGCGCGGTGCTGAGTTTCGCCTCCCAGCGGCTCTGCCAGTGGTCGGGGCCGGAATTGGTGTAACCGGGGATGATGAGGATTTCGGCGTCTGAAGCTTTCATGGTGCCGCCGATGTGAGAAGGCGCGGCGATAAAGTCAAGGGAAAGCAGGACAGCTCGGTCAATTTTTGTTATGTTAGCGCATTGCCGGTCGCGTTCGATGTCGGCACCGCCGATGCGTTCGCCGCCGGCCTCAATGGCTGAGGAGGAGAAAGCCATGACGGCATTTCACGTCATGTCCGGCGCGGACGATGTCTATTCGCGCCCGGTCATCAACAAAATTGGCCTTGCAGATGTCTTCGACGCCATTCGGCTCGGCATGGCGGATTTCAGGGAAAAACCATCGCATTACGTGTTTCTGTGTCTGATGTATCCGATCGCGGGTGTTTTTCTGGCGGTCGCCACGTCGAGCGCCAACCTGCTGCCGGTGATCTTTCCACTCATCGCGGGCTTTGCGTTGATCGGGCCTCTGGCCGCCATCGGCCTCTATGAGATCAGCAGGCGGCGGGAGGCTGGAATGGACAGTTCCTGGCGGCATGCCATGGAAGTGACGCGGTCGCCGGCCTTTCCTTCGATCGTCACCGGCGGGCTGATGCTGTTTGCCTTTTTCGTCGTCTGGCTGGTGGCTGCGCAGACGCTCTATCTCAATGTGCTGAGCGACGTTTTCCCGCGCTCGATGTCAGCCTTCTTCTCCGAGATATTCGGCACAACGGAAGGCATGCAGCTGATCATCTGGGGCAACCTGATCGGGTTCGGCTTCGCGCTGATCGTGTTGGCCACGACCGTCGTCACCTTCCCGATCCTGCTCGACCGCGACATCGGCCTCGTGGCCGCCATGGAGACGTCGCTGCGGGCAACGTTCGCCAATCCGGTTCCGGTCCTGTGCTGGGGGCTGATCGTTGCCGTGTCGCTTGCCGTCGCCACCATCCCGCTCTTCGTCGGGCTGGCGCTGGTGATGCCGATCCTCGGTCATTCTACCTGGCATCTCTATCTCAAGCTGGTGGCGCCGCCGATCGTTTGATCGCCATCTGGTTCACTCAGGAACCCAATGCCTTCCTCGGAGTTTGACTGGTGCAAGCTTTGAGGGAGGCAAACATGGCAGACACGCAGCATATCTTCATGCGTTTTTCGGCGAAGACGTCGGAATGGGCCGGCAAGCCCGTGACCTTCGTCCTTGCCTTGATCCTGGTGATCGTCTGGGCCGTGACCGGCCCGTTCTTCGACTATTCCGAGACGTGGCAGCTGGTGATCAACACCGGCACGACGATCATCACCTTTCTCATGGTATTCGTGCTGCAGAACGCCCAGACGCGCGATACGCGCGCTATCCAGGCGAAGCTCGACGAGCTGATCCTGACGAGCCATGCGGAGAACCGGTTCATCGGCATCGAAAACCTCGACGAGGACGACCTGAAGCATCTCGACCGGCTGGTGGCAAAGGCTGCGAAGGGCGGGCAGGCGGCAAAACAGGCGGCAGCCGATGCCGCGCCGAAATCCACGAAGACGGCAACGGCCGTGCGCAAGAAGATCGATGCCGCGCGTTCGCAGAAGGACAAACGAAAAGCGGCGCCCCGAAAGGCGCCGCAGAAGAGTTGATCAGGTCGATCAGCTGTTGGCGAAGACCCGGTTGAAGATCGTGTCGACATGCTTGGTGTGGTAGCCGAGGTCGAACTTCTCGCGGATTTCCTCTTCCGAGAGCGCCGCACGCACTTCGGCGTCGCCGAGCAGTTCCTCGAGGAAGTCGGCGCCTTTTTCCCAGACCTTCATGGCGTTGCGCTGGACCAGACGGTAGCTGTCCTCGCGGGACACGCCGGCCTGGGTGAGCGCCAGGAGCACGCGCTGGCTCATGACCAGTCCCTTGAACTGGTTCATGTTGCGCAGCATGTTTTCAGGATAGATCACCAGCTTCTCGATGACGCCGGCCAGACGGTTCAGCGCGAAATCGAGCGTGATCGTCGTATCGGGGCCGATGGCGCGCTCGACGCTCGAATGGCTGATGTCGCGCTCGTGCCAGAGGGCGACATTTTCCATCGCCGGAACAACCGACATGCGCACGAGGCGGGCAAGACCCGTCAGGTTTTCGGTCAGCACCGGGTTGCGCTTGTGCGGCATGGCCGACGAGCCCTTCTGGCCGGGTGAGAAGAACTCTTCTGCCTCGAGCACTTCGGTGCGCTGCATGTGGCGGATTTCGATGGCGACGTTTTCGATCGACGAAGCGATGACACCGAGCGTGGCGAAGAACATCGCGTGGCGGTCGCGCGGGATGACCTGGGTGGAGATCGGCTCGGCAGCGAGGCCGAGCTGTTCGCAGACATATTCCTCGACGCTCGGGTCGATATTGGCGAACGTGCCGACGGCGCCCGAGATCGCGCCGGTCGCGACTTCGGCGCGGGCGGCGACCAGACGGTCGCGATTGCGCTTCATTTCAGCGTAGAAGCGCGCGAAGGTCAGGCCCATCGTGGTCGGCTCGGCGTGGATGCCGTGGCTGCGGCCGATGCGCACCGTATCCTTGTGTTCGAAGGCGCGGGTCTTTAGCGCCGCAAGAACGCGGTCCATGTCTGCAAGCAGAAGGTCGGCTGCGCGCACCAGCTGGATGTTGAAGGTGGTGTCCAGCACGTCGGACGAGGTCATGCCCTGGTGGACGAAGCGGCTGTCGGGGCCGATGAATTCCGCCAGGTGCGTCAGGAAGGCGATGACGTCGTGCTTGGTGACGGCTTCGATCTCGTCGATGCGGGCGACGTTGAATTCGGCGACCGAACCCTTTTCCCAGATGGTGCGCGCGGATTCCTGCGGGATGACGCCGAGGTTGGCGAGCGCGGTGCAGGCATGGGCCTCGATCTCGAACCAGATACGGAACTTGGTTTCGGGCGACCAGATGGCGACCATTTCAGGTCGAGAGTAGCGCGGGATCATGGCTTCCTGCTTTCGTTCGTAAGGAATGTTGGCGTTCTAAAGGGGAATGTTGGCGCCCGTGTAGCAAAGACGCGTGGCAATCTCAACGCATGCGTTTCGCAAGCGCGAAACTCGTTGCCAGCAGGTAGACGAGCCCGAGGGGGACGAAGAGCCGCAAACCGAGCACCATGAACTGGTAGACGGAGCTCGCGCCGGTGAAGATGAGCTGAAAAAACCAGGTCACCGATCCTCCCGGCGCATGCCAGCGCGAATAGAAAACCCGGTAGTCCATCGCGAAGAGAAACGCCGTCATCAGGATGGTGCAGGCCGCTAGCGCCACGAAGAAGGCGGCGAACCGTGTCTCGATCCGGCGCTTGTGCGCGAAGAAGCGGCCGAGCATCAGCGCGAACGGCCAGGCAAGCAGGCCGCCAGCGAAATAGAGGATCGCGAGATCGCCGAGGTGGCTGGTCTCCAGGCCGTTGCGCAGATAGAGGGTGCTCATCGCAGCAGCCAGCATCTGGAGAGCCCAGAGCGGTGCGCCGATGAGCACGGCGGAGTAAGGCGGGTACGCAGCCCGTAGCCGGTCTCCCATCAGCGACACGCCGCTCCCGATATTACTTTGCCCGATCTTATTTGGATTGCCCTTCAGCCGCCGTCCGGAGCGCCGAAATCGCCTGCTTGTAGGCTTCGACCGAGCCGCCCTTGAAGATGGCGGAGCCGGCGACGAGCACGTTGGCGCCCGCCTTGCCGATCACAGGCGCGGTTTCGACCGTCACGCCACCGTCGACCTGAAGATCGATTGGGCGGTCACCGATCAGTGACTTGGCGGCGGCGATCTTGTCGGCCATGGCGGGAATGAACTTCTGGCCGCCAAAACCGGGATTGACCGACATGATCAGGATCAGGTCGATATCATCCAGTACGTTTTCGAAGACCGAAAGCGGCGTTGCCGGATTGAGGGTGACGCCGACCTTCTTGCCGAGATTGCGCACGGTCTGCAGCGAACGATGCAGATGCGGGCCGGCCTCGGCATGGATGGTGATCCGGTCGCAGCCAGCCTTGGCGAAGGCTTCGAGATAGTCGTCGACGGGCGCGATCATCAGGTGGCAATCGAAGGTGGCGTCCGTGTAGGAGCGCAGCGACTTGATGACATCGGGGCCGAAGGAAATATTGGGAACGAAGTGACCGTCCATGACGTCGAGGTGGATCCAGTCGGCGCCGGCCGCGGTCACGTCTCGCACCTCCTGGCCGAGCTTGGCGAAGTCGGCGGCCAGAACGGATGGCGCGATGCGGATGGGCTGGGTCATTGTCTCTCTCCGTTGAAGTCGCCTGGGATCAAGCAGGCCTTATTGCGCCGGCGCGCTGAAGGGGACGAATGCCCCGGAGCGCCATTGCATCAGCTGGTAAGGGTTTTGCGACAGCTCGTGGCCGGCGTCGAAGGTGATTTGGCCGAGCACGGTGTCGAAGGGCATGCCGCCGAGGTGCTGGGCGACGGGTCGCTCGTCCGCTGCCGCCGCCTGCACCGCCTTGATCGCAATCTCGACCGCGGCATAGGCGGGCAGGACATAGCCTTCCGGCTCGACGCCTGCAGCGCGTAGCGCGACACCTGCGGGCGACGCATCGGCGCGGGCGGTATAATCGGGCAGTGTCACGGCCAGCACGCCATCGGCAAGCGGCAGCGGCTGGTCGGCCGCGCGCATTCCGTCGCCGCCCATCAGCTCGAGCGCGATCTTTTCGGCCTTGGCGTCGCGGGCAATGATCGAGACGTCGCTGCGGTCGCCGCCGATGAAGACCTTGGTGGCACCCGCTCTCTTGAGCCGGCGAACGAGTGCGATCTGCTGCTCCTGGCCGGGGCGGTATGTGTCGGTGAAGACGGGCTTCAGCCCATTCTGCTCCAGCGCGTTGCGCACCGCTTCAGTGAGTTCGCGGCCGTGGATCGTGCCGTCCTCGACAAGGGCGATGGGGCTTGAGGCCCAGTCGCGCAGGATAACCTCGATGATCTTCGCCGCTTCCGCGCCATCGGCGGGCGCAAGGCGAAAGAGCGGCCAGCCGTTCTTCAGCGCATCTTCCATGAGAATGCGGGAGCGCACGGAGACGGTGATAGCCGGGATGTTGGCGTCCTTGAGCTTCGGGAGCGCGCCGTCCAGCGTCTGGCTGCAGAGGAAGCCGATGGCGACCTGGACCTTGGCTGCGATCAGCGCATCGGCAACGGCGCCGCCGCTATTGTCCTCGCAGGGTTCGTTGACGGTGACGATGGTGTCGCCATCCTGGCGGATCTTCGCCTCGGCGCCGGCGACGATCTGAGCGCCCAGCGGCGCGAAACTACCCGTCTGCGGAGCGACGACGCCAATCGTCACGCCGGCTGCATGGCATTCCCCGGCTGCGACAAGCAGCAGCGGCAGAAGACCTAAGCAACGCGAGATAGTCATGAAAGATGCACGCCCCAACCGTTTATTCCTGCTCTTTTATCCGTCCGGAATGGATCGTCAAAGAAAAACGCGCGGATTGGTCGCTTTTCGGCATCGGTTTGTAGAAAAGATAACCTATGACCGTCATAATGCGCGCGAAATGCGTGTGTTCGTGGAGTGAAATTTTGTTGAGCAAGCAACCGATCGATCCCGGCCTTTACAGGGACGCGATGAGCCGCTTTGGCGGGCACGTTCAGTTGGTGACGACCGCGGTCGACGATCAGCGGCGCGGGGTGACGATCACGGCGGCTTGTTCGGTCTCGGACAGCCCGGCGACGGTGCTGGTCTGCCTCAACAACAGCAATCCAAAGAATGAGATCTTCTTCCGCAGCGGTATTTTCGCGCTGAATACGCTCGGCGCGCATCACCAGGCGCTGGCGGACGCGTTTTCCGGGCGCACGAAGATGGAAGACGGCGATCGTTTCTCCACGGGCCGTTTCGACAAGCTCGTCACCGGTGCACCCGTGCTCATGGACGCGCTCGCCTCCTTCGATTGCCGGGTGACGGAGATCAAGGAGATGACGACGCATCACATCATCTTCGGCGAAGTCATGGCGGTGCGGTTCGACGAGGCGAAGCCGGCGCTGTTCTACATGAACCGCGATTACTACACTCTGTAAGACGGGCACGATCATGGACGCGGCCGAAATCGAAGAGATGTTTCAGGGGCTTGGCCCCGTCACCATCAAGCGCATGTTCGGCGGCAAGGGAATCTATCACCTCGGCCGGATCATCGCGCTCGAGTTTCGCGGCGACATGCTGTTGAAGGCCGATGACGTCAGTTCGCCTGCCTTCGCCGAGGCCGGCGCCAGCCAGTGGACCTATGAGGGAAAGACGGGCAAGCCGGTGAAGATGCCGTACTGGTCGATCCCCGAAGACGCCTATGACGATCCGGATCTCATGGCGGGATGGGTGCGGCTGGCTTATGAAGCGGCAATGCGGGCGGAGTGATCGGCCGCGCTTTCAAGTTTCAATTCTAGAACTGTTCCGGGCCGAGATGACCGATGGCAGCCTCAGCGAATGCCGAGAGCGGCCGCGGCAGATCGTTGCGCGCGAACCAGCCGAAATCCGATAGCTTGTCGGGCTCCGTCAAGGCAGGTTCTCCAGCGTAGTCTTCGGCGATATAGAGCAGTGAGATCCAGTGCTGGCAGTCGGCGTCGCTGATCACCTCGGTCTGGCCCAAGAGGCTGACGCGACCGATTTCGAGGCCGCTTTCTTCCTCGGCTTCGCGCTTCGCCGCCTGTTCGGCCGGCTCCATATGATCCACCTTGCCGCCCACGATGCTCCAGTGGCCGGCTTCGGGCGCCTTGACGCGCTTGTAGAGGAGGATCTTTCTTTGGCGCAGGATAACCAATCCTACGCCGAGACCCGGAAAATCAATGCCGGGGCTGCCCATCGTGTCAGATCTTGGCGTTTGCCGTGATCAGCATGAAGGCGGGGATGTCGTCGCCGAAGCCAACTGGCGTCGGGCCGTCATCATGGTCGCGGTAGCGGCGGCGGTCACGATTGTCGTCGTTAGCCGGATAAGGGCGGCGGTCGCGCGCGTTGTTGTTCTGCCTGTTGTTTTCTGCTTTGCGCTCTTGCTTCACGCTTTCGACCCTTGCTGGTGCGGCTTGTACCGGTGCGGCTGCTGTTTCGATCGTCTCGACGCCATTATCCTCGGCGGCGATATCAGATTTATGACCCGAACGATTTCTGCCGCGGCCACGGTCCTTATCCCGCTCACGGCCGCCCTTGCGGCGCGAGCGATCGTCGTCACGGCTCGGCTCGGCCGGCGGCAACGACGAGAGATCGCCATTGTGCCATTCGATCTTCTCACCGATCAGCTTTTCGATCGCGTCGGTGAACTTCTGGTCGCGGCTGGTGACGATGGTAAAAGCAGAGCCTGCACGGCCTGCGCGGCCGGTACGGCCGATGCGATGCACGTAGTCATCCGCGTGGATGGGCACATCGAAATTGAAGACGTGGCTGACATCGGGGATGTCGAGACCACGGGCCGCGACGTCGGAAGCCACCAGAAGCTGGAGTTGGCCGTCGCGGAAATTCTGCAGCATGGTCGTGCGCGAACGCTGGTCCATGTCGCCATGCAGCGCGCCGACGGAGAAGCCGTGGCGTTCCAGCGAGCGGAACAGATCGGCGACGTCCTTCTTGCGGTTGCAGAAGATGATGGCGTTCTTCAGCTCTTCCTGGGCGCGGATGAGGTCGCGCAGCGTCGAACGCTTTTCGTAATCCTTGCCATGCGCCGCGACGAAGCGCTGCGTGATGGTCTTGGATGCGGAAGCGGGCTTGGCGACTTCGACGCGTTCCGGGTTTTGAAGGAAGCGGTCGGCCAGCTTCTGGATTTCCGGCGGCATGGTGGCCGAGAAGAACAGCGTCTGGCGGGTGAACGGGATCATCTTGGCGATGCGTTCGATATCGGGAATGAAGCCCATGTCGAGCATGCGGTCGGCTTCGTCGATGACGAAGATCTCGACGCCGCTCATCAGCAGCTTGCCGCGCTCGAAATGGTCAAGCAGGCGGCCGGGGGTGCAGATGAGGACATCGGCGCCACGCTCGAGCTTGCGATCCTGCTCTTCGAACGAAACGCCGCCGATCAGAAGCGCGACGTTGAGGCGGTGGTTCTTGCCGTACTTCTCGAAGTTCTCAGCCACCTGGGCGGCGAGTTCGCGGGTCGGCTCGAGGATCAGCGTGCGCGGCATGCGAGCGCGGGCGCGGCCCTTTTCGAGCAGCGACAGCATCGGCAGAACGAAGGAGGCGGTCTTGCCGGTGCCCGTCTGTGCGATGCCGCAAATGTCGCGGCGCTGAAGCGCAAACGGAATCGCGCCAGCCTGAATAGGTGTTGGCACCGTGTAGCCCGCGTCGGTGACAGCGGAAAGCACTTTTTGGCTCAAGCCAAGATCAGCAAATGTCGTCAAAGGGAAAACTGTTTCCGTTCCGGTTCGGCCAGGCTCAGGCTTGAGTCGGCGGGATTGCATGCCGCAATGCAGCGCCACATAGGCTGAAACGGTTGAGAAGTCAAGGAACCGGCGCGGTCTCAGGGTTGTTGAGGTAAAACCACCGTTAGCGGGATCGTTCAGTTTATATAGCTGGCGAGTTTCGTGCCGGCGCTGATGAAGTAGATGGGGTCAACGGCGCGGCCATTCTGGCGCACTTCGTAATGCAGATGCGTGCCCGTGGAGCGGCCCGTGCTGCCGGCGAGACCGATCGTATCCTCACGGCCAACCGTGTCGCCGACCTTGACCAGAATTTCGGACATGTGGCCGTAGCGGGTGGAAATGCCGTTGCCGTGGTCGATCTCGACCATATTGCCATAACCGCCGGTCCAGCCGGCCGTGACCACCTTGCCGGGCGCGGTCGGGCGGACCTTTTCGCCGGGTGCGAAGCGGAAATCGACGCCGGAATGCAGCGCCAGCCGGCCGATGAAGGGATCGCGGCGGTTGCCGAAGGGGCTGGTAATTTCCTTGCCGATGGCGGGGTTCTGGAAGGGAAGCGACGAGGCGGTGTTGCGCATGGTTTCGAGCCGGGTGAGGGCGGTGTCGAGCTGTGCCAGCGAATTGTCGAAGTCGTCGCCGCTCTCTGGCTCGACATAGGGACCGCCAACGGCGCTGTCGTCTGTGGCCTTTACGCTCGCCGTCTCGGAGGGAACGCGGATCTGGAAGCGGGTCAGCACGTTGGAGATAGCAGCCGATGCGTCGGTCGCATCCGTCGTCAGCTGGCTGACGCGATCGCGCTGGCGCTGCTCGATCCCCTTGAGCGAGAGCGTCACCTTCGAGAAGACGCGGTCGGCGCGGTCGCCCATGGTTTCTCGCGCCGGGACGTAGGAGAGCGTCGAATTGTCAGGCGTCACGTCGGCCGGCGTTGCGTCGCCGGCGAGCTGCCGCTCGATCGCCTGCATGGCGGCGGGCAGTTCGGCGCGCTTGCCTTTGGTCTCGGGCGCATAGGCGGAAGCGGGCGTTTCGGTCTTGGCGTCGAGGCCGGAACTTTCGGCGCGGTCGAGCAGCTGGCCGAGCTTGCCGCGGCGCGAGGTCAGCGCCTGCTGCTGCTCCATCAGCTTGTCGACCTTGTCTTCCACGACCTGCTGGTCGAGCAGCTGGCGGGAGGTGACGCGATCGACCTGGGCGCGCAGTGCCGCGATGCGATCCTCGTAGTCATGCTGCATGCGCGCCTGGCGCGCCATGGTTGCGCCGATCAGGTCGTCGCGCAGCACCAAATAGGAGGTGGCGAGCAGGTAGCCGATGGCGAAAACGCCGACGAAGCAGAACGCGATTGCCGCCATCCACGGCTTGACGGTCAGGTGACGAACCCGATCGCCGCTGGCAAGGATCAGGATATGTTCCTGTTTTTGCTTGCCGAATACGCCGTTCTGCTGTGTGTGCGCCACGGAGAATCTCCCAACTGACGGACCTGCCTCAATTGGGTCGATTACACACTGTTAAGGTTAATAAAGCCTTAGATTTGGCCTTATTCAACGCATGGGCGAATTTTTGGAGTTTACTCTCGCCACACTCAGGAGGCGAGATTCTGGACCGCCGTCAGCACGGTTTCGGCGTGGCCCGCGACCTTCACCTTCTGCCAGATCGTGGCGATCGTGCCATCCGGGCGGATCAGGAATGTCGTGCGCTCAACGCCCATATAGCTGCGGCCGTACATGCTCTTCTGTTTCCACACGCCATAGGCTTCCAGCGTGGTCTTTTCTTCATCGGCCGCAAGCGTCACGCCGAGCTTGTGCTTCTTGATGAAGCGATCATGGCATGCCGCCGAATCCGGCGACATGCCGATAACGGCGGCGCCGGCCTTTTCGAATTCGTCGGCAAGGGCGGTGAAGGCGATCGATTCGGTCGTGCAGCCTGAGGTGTCGTCCTTCGGATAAAAGAAAAGAACCAATGCCTTGCCGCGGAAATCCGTCAGCTTCACGCGTCCGCCGCCATCGCGCGGGAGATCGAAGTCGGGCGCGCTGGAGCCGATGCTGAGTTCCGCCATGGGGAAACCTTTCTTTTGCCGGGTTTGTGGATAAGAGGTGATTTGCCAGATATATATTGGACAAATCACCGTCCAGCCAGTCTGGTCCAATCACAGAACAGGGAGACAGGCGAGGCGCATGTCGGCGATCCGCGGCGAGAAGGTTAGATTCCGCAAGAAAGATATCGTCGCGCTGCACGATCTCCCCTCGGCGCGAACGGAAGATCCGCTGATCGTGCATTGCCCGCCCATGCGCTCGCGCATGCGCCGCACTGCGGGGCTTGCCGGCGGCTGCATCGGCGTTCTGATCTTCATCATCGCCGCCATCATCTTCACCGTCGAAAGCGGCATTTTCGACGAACCCTTGTCACGGCAGGCCCAATCGGCGCTGAATTCGGCGATCGGGCCGCGCTACCGGGCGGAGGTCGGCTCCACGGTCATTCGCTTTACCTCCAACATGCGGCTGGCGCTCGAGGCGCGCGACGTCAACTTGATCGATGAGAAGAGTGGCCAACACATGTCGACCACGGGCGCCATGCGCATGGCGCTCGATCCGCTGCAGCTTTTCCGGGGACGGATCGCGATCGCGCAGGTGGAAGCGCAGGATATCGCGCTCGACACCGCGCTTCTGCCCTCCGGCGATCCGGTCAAGCTTGATAATCTCAGGATCGACCAGATCCCGGCGGCGATGGAGAAGGCCTTCGAACAGCTGGATATTCTCGACGGTTTCGTCGATCGCGGCGGAACCAAGTCCATCAAGCTCGAAGGGCTCGATATCAAGCTCGCGGATACCGACAACGGGCCGCTCTCCATCGTCGTCAACAGTCTGGTCTTCTCCAGAAATGCTCAGAGCGCGCTACAGCTCGACGGTGAGGTCGCGATCAACGGCCGCGTCACGACGCTGCATATCGGCACCGAGAAGACCGATGGGCGCACATCGCGGCTGACGGGCGAGCTTGCCGGCGCCGACCTTGCGCCGTTCACCCTGAAGCGCAATGCGATCGGTGAAATCCGCCAGGGCGTCGACAGTCTCGCCGACACGATCATTTCAGCGCAGCGCGGTGGAGAAACGTCCAAGCCTTCGCTCGCCGCCACGGTCAATCTGCAGCCCGGCAATTTCTACATGGATGGCGATGCGCAGCCGCTGACCGGCGGACGCATCAATCTCGCCTATGATTTCACCAAGCAATCGCTTGAGATCGCGCGCTCGCAGCTGCAGTTCGGGCCGACGATCGTGCCCTTCAACGGCGCGCTGATCGACCTCGACAAGATCGACACGGCCGCCGAAAAAGGTTTTGGCGTCGATCTGCTCGTCAGCGGCGGCACCGCAGCACCCGTCACCTCGGGCGAGCAGCCGCTCCCCTTCGATATCCAGGCGACGGGCCGCTATTTCGTCGGCACGCGCGAGCTGCAATTCCCCAACATGGCGGTGTCGAGCCCGGCCGGATCGCTCTACGGTTCACTGCATGTCCGCTTCGGCGGCAAGTCGCCCGAGATCAGCTTCTCCGGCCAGTCGCAGCAGCTGCAGACCACGGCGGTGAAGCAGCTCTGGCCGTTCTGGATGGCGTCGAAGGGGCGCGAGTGGGTCGAGCGCAATCTCTATGGCGGCGTGGTCACCAATGCGTCGATCGATGTCTTCATTCCCTTCGACCGGCTGGAAGAGGCCATCGGCAAGGGGCTGAAGCTGGACGAGAACCAGATCAAGATCGCCTTCGACATTGCCGGCACCCGCATGAACGTCACCGGCGACATTCCGCCGATCCGCGACACCAGTGCGCATTTCCAGCTGGCGGGGCCCAAGGCAACGATCTCGATCAAGAGCGGCAAGTCGTTCTTCCCGTCAGGGCGGACGGTCGATGTCGGCGAGGGCACCTTCATTCTGCCGTCAACCTATGAAAAGCCCCTGATGGCCGAGCTCAACCTGCCGATTTCGGGTGCTGCCGACGCGATCGGTGAATTGCTGACCTTCAAGCCCATCCAGGTGCTGCAGCGGGCCGGCTTCGTGCCCGAGGACCTGAAGGGCAATGTGAAGGCCTCGGTGCAGGCGCGGATCGGCCTCATCGCTTCTCAAAACCCGCCGCCGGTTGAATGGAAGGCGACGCTGCAGCTGCAGGATCTCGACGTCGCCAAGGCGATATCGGGGCGCAAGATCACCAATCTCGACGGTGTGCTGACCGCCGATCCGAAGCAGGTGGTCCTCGACGGCAAGGGCGACATCGACGGCGTGCCGGCGACGGTCAAGCTGGTCGAGCCGACCGACAAGTCCTCCGACATCCAGCCGCAGCAAAGCGTGACGGCGACGCTGAGCAATGATCAGCGCGAGAAGATCCTGCCGGGTCTCTCCGACATCATCGACGGGCCGATCAGCGTCGAGCTCGACCGCATCGACAAGGATCGCCAGTCCGTCTCGCTCGATCTCGGCAAGGCGCGGCTCGATCTGCCCTGGATCGGCTGGTCCAAGGGGAGCGGCATCGGCGCCACCGCCGATTTCGAGATTTCCGGTCCCGACGACAATCTGCAGATCAAGAATTTCGTGCTGAAGGGCGACGGATTTGGCGCCACCGGCGCGCTGGCGCTCAGCAAGGGCAATCTGCAGAAGGCGGATTTCGACAGCGTGAAGCTGTCGTCGCTCGACAATTTCGCGATCTCGCTTCGCCGCGCCAAGGGCGGCATGGACGTCTCGGTCTCCGGCAGCAGCGCCGATGTGCGGCCGGTTCTGGCGCGGATCAAGTCGGGCAGCGGTGACAAGGGTGACGGCGGGTCGAAGAACGACGGCAGCATTTCGCTGAAGGCCAAGCTCGACAGCGTCGTCGGCTTCAACGACGAGAAGCTGCAGAATGTGCAACTGACATACGCTGCGCAGGGCAGCCGCATCCAGTCTCTCAACCTCTCCGGCGTTACCGGCAGCGGCGAAGCCGTTGTGGCGCAGACGCAAGGCAACGGTGTCATCAACATCACCAGCGGCGACGCCGGCGCGGTCTCGCGCTTCGCCGACCTCTATCAGCATATGCGCGGCGGCCTGCTCAACCTTTCGATCCGGCTCGGCGCCGGCGACGATTGGGATGGGTCGATCGACGTGCGCCGGTTCTCGATCGTCAACGAGCAGCGCCTGCACTCTATCGTCTCGACGCCCGTCGGCCAGGAGCAACGCAGCCTGAACGCGGCCGTCAAGCGCGACATCGACACCTCGGCGCAGCGCTTCCAGCGCGGCTTCGCCCGTATCTTTTCAAGAAATGGTGTCGTCAGCATCGAGAATGGCGTGGTGCGCGGCGACCAGGTCGGCGCGGTGTTCCAGGGCACGCTGCGCGACGTTCGCGGCAACATGGACATGAACGGCACCTTCATGCCCGCCTACGGCCTGAACCGCCTCTTCGCCGAACTCCCGATCATCGGCATCATCCTCGGCAACGGCACCGACCGCGGCCTGATCGGCATCACCTTCAAGCTGACCGGAAAGCTCGATGCGCCGAATCTCACGATCAACCCGCTGTCGATCATCGCGCCCGGGGTGTTCCGGAATATTTTCGAGTTTCAGTGAGGTGAGGCCGAGGCGTGCGGGCGTCGGGGGTGTCTGTCGCCCGAGGAAATGGATGGTGGCCGCCGCTAACGTTTTGAGGATGCAAGCGTTTCGGCTTTCGCGACGTCATCCTCGGGCTCGTCCCGAGGATCTAAGCACGTGGCCTGGAGTGCGACGGTGATGGCGCCGGCGGTGCGGGTCCAGCCGTGTTTCGGGTATAATCCAACCGTTGGAAACTCGCGCCAAGTGTCCACTCACGTCGAGCAAGTGGAACCGTGCTTAGATCCTCGGCACAAGGCCGAGGATGACGCGGCGATGGATCGATGCCGTCGCTAACGCTTTGAGGATGCAAGCGTTTCCGCTTTCACGACGTCATCCTCGGGCTCGTCCCGAGGATCTAAGCACGTTGCCTGGAATGCAACGGTGATGGCCCCGGCGGTGCGGGTCCAGCCGTGTTTCGGATATAATCCAACCGTTGGAAACTCGCGCCAAGTGTCCACTCACGTCGAGCAAGTGGAACCGTGCTTAGATCCTCGGCA